>JBBTLZ010000001.1:0-8128 GCA_038068435.1 Candidatus Eiseniibacteriota bacterium
CAACCTCGCCGGGGTGAGGCTTCACGACTGCTGCCTCCGTTCGGCGGTGCCAGACGCCCTGTCGCGGGTCAATATCGCCGCTCGGCCAGGGAGCTGTCAAGCGCAAATCGCCCCCCCCGACGGTCAGAACGGCCATCGCGTCTGCAGGGCGAGCCGCTGACGGGTCTCCCGTGACCGCACGGGGTCCGGGAAATCCGGGTTCACCCACTCGAACGCGTAGCCCAGATCGACGCTCCACCTGGACCCGACCGGCTGATACCCGAACCCCGTGGTGGCGGTGGTGTGCCGGTAGGTGTTGTCGGCGGTGAGGTCGTCGCGGTCGGAGAGCCCGTAGCTCCAGCCGGCCCGGGCGAGGAATGCCGCGCTGCACCGGTACTCCCCTCCCGCGCGCACGTCCCAGCCCGTCGGTTCGGGCCCCGCGCCTACGGAGCGCTGGTCGATGCGCCGGCGCCAGCGGTGGACTTCGGCCCCCAGCGAGCCCCGGCGTCCCGGCAGGCGCCAGCTGCCCCCGCCGACGATCTGGTAGCCACGCTCCTCCACCCGGGAGAACTGGACGCGTGCGGGCAGCAGGAGCGTATCGGCGCCCCCGCGGAATCCCACCTGGTCCACGAAATTGTTGAAGCCCGGCAGGTCCCCATCGTTCACCGGGTACCAGGGTGTGACGATGCCGCGCCGGAACGAGGTGCTGAAGCCGGCGCCGAGCTCGAACGGGCCGTCGACCCAGCGGGCGCGGGTACGCAGGGAGGTACCCTCCTCCTTCCGGTCGAGGCGCTTGCCCTCGCCGGCGAGCGGTTCCTGAGTCGGGCCGGCCGAGACCGACCAGAAGAAGAACTCCTCCGACTCCGAGCGCCAGGCCCGCCCGTCGGCGCCGAACTCGAGATGCTCGCCGACGCGACCGACGACGGATGCCTGGCCGATGTCGAACGGCCGCCGTTCATCGGTCCTGGAGGTCGAGCGGAGACCTTCGTTCTTGGATCTCACCAGCGCGCGGGCGCGGTCGTATCCGATCGCGGCCCTGATGCCCGGCGTCACCCGCATCGAAATCGCCACCCCACCGCCGAGGTTCGACACCTCGGCGTGGTTTGGCGTGAACACATCGGGCGGCGGCACGACCGCGCTCGGCTTGCCGAGGTACTCGCCCTGCGGGAGCTGGAAGAAGTCGAAGTAGAGGTCGTCGTAGCTCTCGCGCGAGTAAGCGACCCGCAGCGCGTAGTCAAACCGGGTGCTGGGTACCCAGGGCAGCCGGCCGTTGACCACCCCGGTGAGCGCGGGCACGGTGAACTTGCCGCGCTGCTCCACCGCCCCGCTGAAGGGCCGGTCCCACTGGAGCGTCGCCACCTCGCCGAGCAGGCCGTAGGCCGTCTCGCCAGGGGCTCGCTTCCAGGTCTCGATGCCGTGGCGCATCTGCCGGGCCGCGAGCTGCTGCCGCTCGCGGGGCGGCGGCGCGCCGGAAAGGTCGCGTAACGCCGTGCTGGAGCGGGTGCCCGGGCGGTACTCGAACGTCGTGAGCGACTCGGCCTCCGCGATCCCGGTCGGATTCCCGGCGAAATCCCAGAGGTTGATGTGATTGTGGAGGTCGTCGGCCAGCGTCAGGCGGCCCATGCCGAGCAGCCGCGGGCTCCGCGCCAGAGGATCCGGGGAGTAATCGAGCGATCGCAGGGAGGCCTCGTACTGCTGGGCCGCCGCCGGGAACGCGCCCGACGGCACGCCCAGGCACATCGTCATCACGATCGCGCTCCTCAGAACCCTGCGCGAAGGGCCCATGCAGACTCCTTTCCGGCTTGCCCATCGAGGACTCGGCCGACCGCCGTGCGGAGAAAACGACTCCGCCTCCCGCAGGAAGGCGGCGCGCGGTCAACGAGGTGCGCGAGGCACGGAGGCGGCATACTAGGGAAGCGCCGCAGGGAGTGTCAACGGCGGACTGGCCCTGGCCCGGGGCGCGCGGGCCGGCCGGCGGGCCGCCCCGAGACACACGGGTGGCCGGCCAGGAAGAACCGCCAGCGCCGCGCCTCGGCGCGCGATATCCCGATCCGCGCGCTGCGGGCGATCCGCCGGCCCTGCCGCCGAGGCGCATGGTCGGTGAGCCAGAGCGGTCCGCGGGTCAGGTCGAGTCCGTCGTGCGTGCGCGTGAGCCCCAGCGCCCGCGCGACGCACCCGGGCCCGCGGGTGAGCCGCTTCGGGTCCCGAACGCCGCGTCGCCTGGCCATGGCGTCCAGGCCCGCGATCGGCTCGAGCGCGCGGATCAGCACCGCCGCAGCGCGCCCGGCGCTGCCGGTCACCACGTTCAGACAATGGTGCACGCCGTAGCTGAGATAGATGTAGGCGTGGCCGGGTGGGCCGAACATCGTCCGATTGCGCGCCGTCTCGCCGCGGAAGGCGTGGCTGGCGGGGTCGCGCGCGCCGCCGTAGGCCTCGACCTCGACGATCCGCCCGATCAATCGGCCACGGGGCCCGCGTGGCGAGTCGCGCACCAGCAGCCGTCCGAGCAGCGCGCGCGCGACGGCGACCGGCGGGCGGGCGTAGAAGCGGCGCGGGAGCGGCCGGTCGCGGCGAGCCCGCCGCCCGCTAGTGTCCGACCGTGGCCTCACCCACGCCCAGCCGCCGCAGCGGCTCCATGAAGAGGGTGCGGATCTCCTCGAGGCGGGCGGCGGAGCGCGCTTCGAACCGCACCACCAGCACCGCCTGCGTGTTCGAGGCGCGCACCAGGCCCCAGCCGTCCCCGAACTCCACCCGGACACCGTCAATATCGATCACGCGGTAGCGTCCGATGAACTCGCGCTTGAGCTCCTCGACCACGGCGAACTTCCGCTCCTCGGGACAGGCGAGCCGGGTCTCGGGCGTGGCGTGGTAGTGCGGGATCGAGTCCACCAGGTCGGCGAACGAAGTCCCGGTCGCGGCGACGAAGCGCAGCAGGCGCCCGGCCGCGAACAGGGCGTCGTCGAAGCCGAAGAACCCTTCGCTGAAGAACATGTGGCCCGACATCTCGCCGGCCAGCGGCGCCCCGGTCTCGTGCAGGCGGCTCTTGATGAGCGAGTGGCCGGTCTTCCACATCGCCGGACGTCCGCCGTGCGCGGCGATGTCCTCGATCAGGCCCTGCGAGCACTTCACGTCGAAGATGATCTCGGCGCCGGGCACGCGGGTCAGCACGTCCCGCGCGAACAGGGCGAGCAGCTGGTCGCCGAACACGATCCGTCCGCGGTCGTCCACCGCGCCGATGCGGTCGGCGTCGCCGTCGAAGGCGATGCCGAGGTCGGCGCCGGTGCGCCGCACCTCGGCGATCAGGCTCTGCAGCAGCGCCGGCACCGTCGGGTCCGGCAGGTGATTCGGGAAGCTCCCGTCGAGCTCGGCAAAGAGCGGGATGACCGTGTGGCCCATCCGCTCGAACACCTCCGGGACCACGGTGCCGGCGCAGCCGTTGCCGCAGTCCATCACCACCTTGAGACCACGCGGCGACCGGAGCCGCTCGACCAGCATGGTCCGGTAGGCCTCGAGGATCGGCCGGTCGGTCGCGCCGGCCGGCCGGGCCGCCCGGGCGAGGTCGCCGCGCTCGATGCGCTCGCGCATGGTCTGGATCTCGGCGCCGAACAGCGGCAGCGTCCGCCGGGTCATCTTGAAGCCGTTGAACTCGGGCGGATTGTGGCTGCCGGTCACCTGCAGCCCGCCGGCCGCGCCGCTCTGCACCACCGCGTAGTAGAGGGCGGGCGTCGGCACCACGCCGACCCGCTCGACCGCGACGCCGGCCGCGCGGATGCCGCGCTCGACCGCCCGCGCGAGCCGCTCGCTGCTCGGGCGCACGTCGCATCCCAGCGCCACGCGCGCCCCGCGCGACCCGCCTTCGGCGGGTGCCCGGCGGATCAGGGTGGCGAACGCGAGCCCCACCGCCTCCGCGACCGCATCGGTCAGCTCGGATGCGTGCAACCCGCGGATGTCGTACTCGCGGAAGATGTGTCCGGGGACCATCACGGCTTCTTGCGCTTGAGGTAGGCGTCGATGAACGGGTCGAGCGCGCCGTCCAGCACCGCGTGGACGTCGCCGATCTTGAGCTCCGTCCGCTCGTCCTTGACCATGGTGTAGGGTTGCAGCACGTAGGAGCGGATCTGGCTCCCGAAGTCGATGTCCTTCTTGGGCGCCGTGCGCGCCTCGGTCTTCTGCCGCCCGATCTCCTGCAAGTGGACGAACAGGCGCGAGCGCAGGATGCGCAGGGCGTTCTCGCGGTTCCGGTGCTGGCTGCGCTCGGCCTGCGACTGGACCACGATGCTGGTCGGCAGGTGCGTGATGCGCACCGCCGACTCGGTCTTGTTGACGTGCTGGCCGCCGGCGCCGCTGGCGCGGAAGGTGTCGACGCGCAGGTCGGCCGGCGCGATGTCCACGGTGATGGTGTCGTCCACCATCGGCGACAGGAAGACCGAGGCGAACGAGGTGTGGCGGCGCTTGGCCGCGTCGTAGGGCGAGATCCGCACCAGCCGGTGTACGCCGCTCTCCCCCTTGAGATAGCCGTAGGCGTACTCGCCGTCGATCTCGAGGGTCGCGTCCTTGATGCCGGCCTCGTCGCCGGGCTGGAGGTCGAGCACGCGCGCGCGATAGCCGTGGCGCTCGGACCAGCGCAGGTACATGCGCAGCAGCATGTCGGCCCAGTCCTGCGACTCGGTGCCGCCGGCGCCGGGGTGGATGGTCACCAGCGCGCCGAGCGCGTCGTGCTCGCCCGACAGGAGGCTCCTGAGCTCCAGGTCGGCGATCAGGGTCTCGACGCCCTCGAGCTCCTTCGAGAGATCGGCGAGCAGGCGCTCGTCGCCCTCGCCCTCGGCCAGCTCCAGCAGCTCGCCGAGGTGGGTCAGCGCCGCGTGGCGCGCCCCCCAGTCCTCGACGGTCCGCCTGGCGTGCTTGAGGGCCGCCACCGTCTTCTGCGCCTCGTCGGGCCGGTCCCAGAAGCCGGGCTCGGACATGCTCTGCTCGAACGCGGCGATCTCGCGCTGCCGGGTCTCGACGTCAAAGGTACCTCCGCAGGCCGTCGAGGGTCCCACGGGCCAGGTCGAGCCGTCTGCGGAGTTCGCTGGTGGTCAGCACGGGTCCTCGTTCAGGCGGAACGCAGGGCGGCGCGGCGCTCCGCCATCAGCCGCACCACCGCGGCCCGCGCCGCCCGCTCCAGCTCGGCGACGCTGCCGGTGTTCTCGATCGTGAGGTCGGCGGCCTCGCGGAACCACTCGTTCGGGCGCTGGACGGCGAGGACCGAGCGGGCGCGCGCTTCGTTCCAGCCGCGGCTCGCCATCAGGCGCGCGACCTGCTCCGCTTCGGGCGCCGTCACCGCCAGCACCGCGTCGCACGAGCGCTCCATCCCCCAGTGCAGCAGCAGCGCCGAGTCCAGGACCACCACGCCCCGGTGCCCCGAGAGACGCAGCTGGTTCATGGCCTCCCAGGCGCGCTCCAGGATGCGCGGGTGGACCAGCGCATCCAGCCGCGCGCGGGCCTCCGGGTCGGTGAACACCTTCGCCCCCACCCGACGGCGGTCCAGCGCACCGTCCTCCCGGTAGACGTCCGCCCCGTACTCCGCGGCGAGTGCCGCGCGCACCTCGGGGTCCTGGTCGGTCACCTGGTGCCCGATCTCGTCGGCGTCGATCACGGCGCCGCCGTCGGCGGCGATGGCGCGCGCCACCGTGCTCTTGCCGCTGCCGGCCCGGCCGACCAGCCCGATGATGAAGAGACCGTCACCGGCGTGGGCGCGCCGCGGCCGCGGCCGCTCAGTGGACATCGAACCAGGTCGGCCCGTGCCCCAGCGAGACCGTGAGCGGGACCCGCAGCGGGAAGCAGCCTTCCATCTCCGTGCGCACCAGCTCAGACACCACCTCCACCTCCGCGGTCGGACACTCCAGCAGCAGTTCGTCATGCACCTGCAGCAGCAATCTAGCCGAGGGCCGCCGCTGCTTCAAGACGCGGTGGACGCGGATCATCGCCAGCTTCATGAGATCCGCCGCCGAGCCCTGGATGGGGGTGTTGATGGCCGCTCGCTCGGCGAACGCCCGGGTCGCGCCGTGGTCGCTCGAGAGCTCGGGCAGGTAGCGCCGCCGGCCCAGCAGCGTCTGCACGAACCCGCGCGCCCGTGCCTCCTCGACCGTGTTGTCGAGGAACTCGCGCACGCGCGCGTACACCTTGAAGTAGCCGGCGATGAAGTCCTGCGCCTCGGCGAGCCCGATCCCCATCTGCTGGGAGAGGCTGCGCGCCCCCATGCCGTACATGACGCCGAAGTTGACCACCTTGGCGCGCGCGCGCAGCGCCGGGTCGAGCGGCCCGGCGGCGACGCCGAAGATCCGTCGCGCGGTGCTCTCGTGCACGTCCTGGCCGGTGGCGAACGCTTCGATCAGGTTGGGGTCGCCCGCGAGATGCGCCATCACCCGCAGCTCGATCTGCGAGTAGTCCGCGCCCACCAGCAGCGCCCCGGCCGGCGCCACGAACGCGCGGCGGATGGCGCGGCCCTGGGCGGTGCGCATGGGGATGTTCTGGAGGTTCGGGTCGCTCGACGAGAGCCGGCCGGTCGCGGCCCCGGTCTGATCGAAGCGCGTGTGCACACGCCCGTCGCGCGGATCGGCCACCCGCGGCAGCGTGTCGAAGTAGGTGGACTTGAGCTTGGTGAGTGCCCGGTACTCGAGCAGCCGCGCCGGGAACGCGTGGAGGGGGGCCAGCTCCTCCAGCACCTCGGAGCGGGTGGAGAGCGCCCCCGACGGGGTCCGGCCGCCGGGCTTCAGGCCGAGCGTCTCGAACAGGACCTTCGCGACCTGCGACCCGCTCTCGAGGTTCACCTCCCCGCCCGCCATCGCCAGCAGCTCCCCGCGCAGACGCGCGATCTGCTCGCCCGCCCGCGCCGCCATGCCGTCGAGCTGGGCGGCGTCGATCGCCACCCCGGCGCGCTCCATCTCGACCAGCACCGGGATGAGCGGATGCTCGAGCCGCTCGTAGAGCGACCACTGGTCGCGTGATTCGAGCTGCGCCCGGAGCGCTTCGGCGAGCGGAAAGAGCGCCGCGGCGCGCGCCGCCTGGGCCGCGGCCGCCTGCCCCACCGGGATCGCCGCGGCGCCTTGGCGCCCGCGCCGCGCCCCCGGCTCCGACTCGGGGAGTGCCAGCCCCAGGACGTCGCGCGCCAGGGCATCCAGGTCGTGCGCGCGCGCCGGATCGCAGAGGAACGAGCCGATGCGCACGTCGAAGGCGAGCCCCGAGAGCGCAAGCCCCAGCCCGGCGAGCAGATGGGTGTCGCGCTTCAGGTCCTCCCCCACCTTGGGGACACTCGGGTCGGCGAGCGCCGGAGCGAGCCACGCGGCGATGCGGTCGCGGGGAAGATTCGGCCCCGCCGCGTGCGCGAGCGGGATATAGCAGGCCGACCCGTCGCGCGCCGCGAGCGCCAGCCCCACCAGCGGCGCGGTGCGCGGATCGTCGCCGCCCGCGAGCGGCAGGAGCGCCAGGCCGTGCAGCGCACGCGCGCGGACCGCGTGGATCCGCGCGATCAGCTCGTCGCTCGATACGGCCGCCGCGCCGCCGCCCTCCCCGGCGCTCCACAGGTCGAGCGCCCCCTGGGCCGAGGCTCCCGGGACCGGCGCGCCCGGCGGGAGCGAGGGCACCCGGACGGCGGACGGGACGGACGGACCGAACAGGTCGGGAAGGCCGGAGGCCTCCGGGGCCGCTCGTTCCCCGCGCGGCTTCCCCTCGGCGAGCTTCACACCGGTCCCCGGCTGCTCGGCGGCCGACCCGCGGAGTTCCGGCGGCCGCGCGGGCGCCAGCGCGCCGGCCTCTTCCTCGCCCACGCCCTCGCTCTGCGCCAGCGATTCGAGCCGGCGGATCTCCCAGCGCCGCGCGAACTCGAGCAGCGCGTCGCGGCGGATCGCCCCACAGCGCAGGTCGCCCCAGGCGTAAGGCAGGTCCAGGTCCGCGCGCACCGTGGCCAGCTCGCGCGACAGGAACGCCAGCTCGCGGTGGGTCTCGAGCTTCGCCTTCAGAGCCGGCTTCTTCACCTCGTCGAGCCGCGCATAGAGCGCCTCCAGCGAGCCGAACTGCTTCATCAGCTCAACCGCGGTCTTCTCCCCCACGCCCGGCACGCCCGGGATGTTGTCGCTGGCATCGCCCATCAGCGCCAGCACGTCGCGGA
>JBBTLZ010000002.1:0-10461 GCA_038068435.1 Candidatus Eiseniibacteriota bacterium
CACCCCGTTCGGGCCGCTCGCGCAGCTCGCGCCGCTCGTCCCTTTCGGAGCGGTCGGCCGGCTCGCCCCGCTCCACACGATCGCCGCGCGGGGGAGCGAGCGGCGACGCTCCGCCCATGCCGGCGGCCTCGGTACCGGCCGCCGACAGATCGCCGCGCTCCCGGCGCCCGCGACCGCCCCGCCGTCCGCGGCGGCGGCGGCCACGCCCCTCCTCGCGCTCTTCCGCCGTCTCCCCGTCCACCGCGGAGCCCGCCTCGTCCGGACCCGCGGACGCGGGGGCGCGCTGCGCCTCGGCCGTCGTGCCGCCGCGCGGTGCGCTCCGCTCGACCCGGCGCGTCTCGCGGTCCGAGAGCGGCCCGGTCTCCACCGCCTCGAGGGCGGTTCGCGCGGCCGCCTGCTCCGCCTCCTTCTTGTTCCGGCCGCGTCCCTCACCCAGCACGCGCCGCCCCACCATCACCTCGACCATGAACTGCTTCGAATGGTCGGGGCCCATCTCGCTGTGGATGCGGTAGACCGGGTGCGTGCGGAAGGTGCTCTGCACGTACTCCTGCAGGTGGCTCTTGTAGTTGGTGTGCTGCTTGTCGGCCGCGATGACGCGCGACTCCTTGAGCAGCCAGCGCTCGATGAACCCCCGGGCCGACTCGAAGCCCTGGTCCAGATAGATGGCGCCGATCACCGATTCGAACGCGTCGGCCAGGATCGAGAGGCGCTGGCGGCCTCCCGACTCCACCTCGGAGTGGCTCATGAGCACGAACCGTCCGAGGCCCATCGCCAGCGCGCGGCGCGAGATGATGGCCTTCGAGACGAGCAGCGACTTGGTCTTGGTGAGCTGCCCCTCGTGCTCACCCGGGTGCGAGCGGTAGAGGAACTCGCTGGTGACCAGCCCGAGCACCGAGTCGCCGAGGAACTCCAGCCGCTCGTTGGACTCGCGCGGTCCCTGCCCGGTCACGTGCAGGTACGAGCGGTGCGTGAGTGCCAGCTTGAGCAGTCCGGGGTCGCGGAAGGTGATTCCATACTGGCGGCTGAAGTCCGCCATCGCCCGGGATTCCTGGTCGCCGAGCTGGGCGCTGGTGGCGCGGCCGCGGGTCGGCGCCGGCGGCGGCGCAGCGAACAGCCCCTTCAGCCAGCCGAGCAGCGAGAAGCCCTGCGGCGGCGGCGCGGCCGGGCGTGGGCCGCGCCCACGGCCGCCGCGGCGGCGGGGACGCTTGCCGCCGCGCTCTAGCTTGCGGCCTTCAGAGCCAGCGTCACGTTGTGACCCCCGAACCCGAACGAGTTCGAGAGGGCGGCCGTCACGCGCTGCGTTCGGGCCTGAGCGGGAACGAAATCGAGGTCGCATGTGGGATCCGGTCTTTCGAGGTTGATGGTGGGTGGGATGATCCCGCGCGCCAGGCTGAGGGCGGTGGCTACCGCTTCGATGCCCCCCGCGGCACCGAGGAGGTGCCCGGTCATCGACTTGGTTGAGCTCACCATCAGCCGGCGCGCGTGCTCGCCGAACACGGTCTTGATCGCCGCCACTTCGGCCGGGTCACCGGCGGGCGTCGAGGTGCCGTGGGCGTTGACGTACTGCACGCGGTCCTTCGGGAGGCGCGCGTCATCGAGCGCGCGCTGCATCGCGCGCGCCGCGCCCTCCCCGTCCACGCAGGGCGCGGTCATGTGATACGCGTCCCCGCTGGCGCCATAGCCACAGAGCTCACTGAGCGGTGTTGCGCTGCGGCGCCGCGCGTGCTCCTCGCTTTCGAGGACCAGCACGGCAGCGCCTTCGCCCATCACGAAACCGTCCCGTTCGGCGTCGAACGGGCGGCTGGCTCGCTGCGGATCATCGTTGCGTGTGGAGAGGGCCCGCGCGCTGCCGAAGCCGGCCAGCGCCATGGGCGTGATGGTCGCCTCGCTCCCGCCCGCGAAGATGACGTCGGCATCGCCGGCGCGGATGAGGCGGAGGGCTTCCCCGATCGCGTGTGCGCCCGAGGCGCACGCCGAGACCGTGGCGAAATTGGGGCCCTTGAGACCGAACTGGATGGAGATCTGGCCCGCGGCCATGTCCACGATCATCATCGGGATGAAGAACGGGCTGACGCGACCCGGCCCCTTGTGGACCAGGTTCGCGTGCTGCTCCTCGAAGGTCTCCATGCCGCCGATGCCCGAACCGATGATGACGCCGACCCGCGTGCGGTCGGTGGACTCCAGGTCTAGCCCCGAGTTCTTGAGCGCCTCATGGGTCGCCACGACCGCGTACTGCACGAAGCGGTCCATCCGCTTCGCGTCCTTGCGGTCGAGGATGCCCTCGAACGAGAAGTCCTTCACCTCGCACGCGAAGTGCGTGGTATAGCCGGAGGTGTCGAACCGCGTGATGGGTCCGGCTCCCGACGTCCCGGCGATGAGGTTCTCCCAGAACACTTCGGTGCTGTTGCCGAGGGGCGAGACGACGCCCGTCCCGGTCACGAACACCCGCCCGTTCTCACTCACAGATGCTGGCTCTCTCCACGGCGCCGGAACGCCCGCCGTCAGCGTCCGCGGGCCGTCGCCCGCCGGGGCGCTGGGTGCGGCGTCCGGGGCTTGGGAATGTCACGTTGGACTAGGACGAGGCGGTCGCGTGTGACTTCAGATAGTTCATCGCATCGCCGACGGTCTTCAGCTTGTCGGCTTCCTCGTCGGGGATCTCGAGACCGAACTCCTCCTCGAGCGCCATGACGAGTTCGACGATATCGAGCGAATCGGCGCCGAGATCCTCGATGAACTTCGCCTCGGGGGCGAGCTGCTTGACCTCGACTTCCAGCTCCTTGGCGATGATCTCCTTCACCCGATCCTCACTGAAGGCTGCCACTGATTACACCTCCTGGTTTGGGGTTCGACTGCGGCGGTCCGGACTTCCGGAGGAGGCCGCCGCCCTTTGCTTCATTCGACTACATCACCATGCCGCCGTCCACCGTCCAGACCTGCCCGGTGACGTAGCCGGCGCGCGGCGAGGCGAGGAACGCGATCACGTCGCCCACCTCGGCGGGGTCGCCGAGCCGTCCCAGCGGGATGCGGGCGATGAGCTCGGCCTTGACGGTCTCGGGCAGCCGGGCGGTCATCTCGGTGGCGATGTAGCCCGGACACACGGCGTTGACCGTGATGCCGCGCGAGGCCAGCTCGCGCGCGAGCGCCTTGGTGAGGCCCAGCAGGCCCGCCTTGGACGCCGCGTAGTTGGCCTGGCCGGCGTTGCCCATCAGCCCCACCACCGACGAGACGTTGATGATGCGGCCGTAGCGCGACTTCATCATCGCCCGCGCCACCGCCCGGCAGCAGCGGAAGGCGCCGCCCAGGTTGGTGTCGATCACCTGCTGCCATCGCTCGTCGCTCATGCGCATGAACAGCCCATCGCGGGTGATCCCGGAGTTGTTGACCAGGATGTCCACCCGCGCGAGCTGGGCCAGCGCGGCGGTGAACGCCGTCTCGACCGACGCGGGGTCGGCGATGTCGGCGGCGAACGCATGCGCGGCGCCGCCCGCCGCCCGCAGGGCCTCGACCGCCTCGCGCGCGCGCTCCTGGTTGCGATTGAAGATCGCCACCGTCGCCCCGCGGGCGGCCAGTACCCGGGCGGTCGCGAGCCCGATGCCCGTGGCACCGCCGGTCACGAAGGCGACCTGGCCGGCCAGCTCGCGGGCCTCGGCCGCCGTCGCGGCGCCGCGCGTCGTGTGCGTCGCGTCCATCTCAGGCCTCCTTCAAGCTCTCGGGGCCGGCCGCCGGCCGCACCGCAGTCCTGGCGTCGGCCGTGAGGGCGGCGAGCGTCGCCTGCAGGCTGTCGGGGTCCTCGACGTTCCACGACGCGATGCCCTTGTCGAGGCTCCGCAGCAGCCCGCGCAGCACCGTCCCGGTCCCGACCTCCACGAAGCCCTGGGCGCCGAGCGCGATCAGCCGCCGCATGGAGTCCTCCCAGCGCACGGCGCCGAGCAGCTGCTCCTGGAGCGCCGCGCGGATCTCGCCGCCCTTGCGCAGCGGTTCCCCCGACACGTTGGCCACCACCGGGACCAGCGCGTCGCGCACCGAGACCCCCTCGAGCGCCTCCGACAGCCCGGCGGCCGCCGACCCCATGAGCGGTGAATGGAACGCGCCGCTCACCTCGAGCACGATGGCGCGCCTGGCACCCAGCTCGCGCGCGATCTCGCAGGCGCGCTCGACGGCCGGCCGCTCGCCGGAGATCACGATCTGCCCCGGCGCGTTCAGGTTCGCCGCGCGCACCCCGCCGGCCTCGGCCGCCCGCGCGCACGCCTCCTCGACCTTGGCGAGCGCGAGGCCGAGGATCGCCGCCATGGTGCCGGGCCGCTCGAGGCCGGCGCGGTACATCAGCTCGCCACGGCGGTGGACGAGGCGGACCGCGTCCTCGAACTCGAGCGCCCCCGCGGCGACGCACGCCGAGTACTCGCCGAGGCTGTGGCCCGCGACCCACGCCGGCTTCACGCCCGCCGCGTCGAGCAGCCGCCACGCCGCGACGCTGTGCGTGAGCAGGGCCGGCTGCGCGTGGATGGTCTTCTTGAGCTCCTCGGCCGGGCCCTTCCAGCAGAGGTCGGAGAGCCGGTAGCCCAGCGCGCGGTCGGCGGTCTCGAACACGTGACGCGCGGCCGGGAAGCGGTCGGCGAGCGGCTTGCCCATGCCCACCGCCTGGGCGCCCTGGCCGGGAAACAGGAACGCGAGCTTCATGAGGTCGCCGGTGTCTCGGCGAGCCGGCCGGACTTGGCACCCGCCCCGCCCGGGGTCTGGCGCGCCATGGTCCAGCGCGCAAGGCTCGCGCCCCAGGTCGCCCCGCCACCAAACGCGCAGAAGCCGACGTGATCGCCCGGCTTGAGCCGGCCGGCGCGGGCGAGCTCGTCGAGCGTGATGGGGATCGAGGCCGACGAGGTGTTGCCGTAGCGGTCGATGTTGACCGGTACCTTCTCGGCCGGGAGCCCCAACCGTTCGCGCACCGCGTCGATGATCCGGAGATTGGCCTGGTGCGGGATCACCACGTCGAGCTGGTCCGCACCGACGCCGGCCTGCGCCATGCAGCGCCGCATGCTGTCCTCCATCGACCGCACCGCGAACGGGAACAGCTTCTTCCCCTGCATGCGGATGAAGTGCTCACGCGCCTGCACGGTGGCGGTACTGGCCGGATTGCGCGAGATCCCCGCCGGCACCTCCAGCACCTCGCTGAGCTCCCCGTCGCTGTGCATGTCGATCGCGAGGATGCCCTCGTCCATCGCGCACGGCCGCATCACCACCGCGCCGGCGCCGTCGCCGAACAACACGCAGGTGTTGCGGTCGGTGTAGTCGGTGATGCGCGACAGCGTCTCCACGCCCACGACCAGCACGGTGTCGGCGGCGCGCGCGCCGATGAGCGCCCGCGCCAAACCCACGCCGAACACGAACCCGGTGCACGCCGCGAACATGTCGTAGGCCGCCGCGCGGGTGGCGCCCAGCTTCTGCTGCAGCGTGCACGCGCAGGACGGCAGGATGCGGTCGGGCGTCGTGGTCGCGACCACGATGTGGTCGACCGCGTCGGCCGCGAGGCCGGCGGACTCGAGTGCCCGCCGCGAGGCGATGAGCGCCAGGTCCGAAGAGGCCTGATCGGGGGCCGCGATACGGCGCTCGCGGATGCCGGTGCGCTCGACGATCCACGCGTCGGAGGTGTCGACCATCCGCTCGAAGTCGGCGTTCGTCAGCACCCGGTCCGGCACGTACATGCCGGTGCCGGCGATGGTGGCGCCGCGCACGGGCTCAGGCTGCGGTCTCATGGTCCGCCTCGATCTCCTCGCGGATGTGCTCGTTCACGCGGTTCTCCACGAACGCGGTGACGGTGCGGATCGCGCTCTTGAACGCCCGCGGGCCGCTGCTCCCGTGGCCGATGAAGCACACGCCGTTGACCCCCAGCAGCGGGGCGGCGCCGTGCTCCTCCGAGTCGAGCGTGTTCTTCATCCGTCGCATCGCCCGCCGCATGAACAGCGTGCCGAAGAGGGCGAGCGGGTCCTTGCGGATCTCCTCGCGCATGATGTCGACCAGCAGTCCGGCCACGCTCTCGGCCGTCTTGAGCAGGACGTTGCCGGTGAAACCGTCGGTGACGATGACGTCGCAGCTGCCCTTGAAGAGGTCGCGGCCCTCGACGTTGCCGATGAAGTTCAGGTGGCGCGCCCGCCGCAGCAGGTCGCCGGCCTCGAACACCAGGTCGTTGCCCTTGGTCTCCTCCTCGCCGATCGACAGCAGGCCCACCCGCGGGTTCTCGCGCCCGAGCAGATACCGCGCGTACACCGCGCCCATGTGGGCGAACTGGACCAGGTAGGACGCCTTGCACTCGGCGTTGGCGCCCACGTCGAGCACCACCGTGCCGCCGGCGGCATTCGGCATGAACACGGCGAGCGCCGGACGCGAGACCGACTCGAGGCGGCCGAGGCCGAGCAGGGCCGTGGCCACCACCGCCCCCGTGTTGCCGGCGCTGAAGATCGCGTCCAGCTTGCCTTCCTTGTGCAGCTGCGTGGCCACGCCGATCGAGGTGGTCGTGCGGCGGCGGGCGGCGGCGGCGGCCTTCTCCCCCATGTCGACCTGGCCGGCGGCGTGGACCACTTCGATGGGGAGATCGGCCGCGCCGGCCCGCTGCAGGGCAGGGCGGATCTCGCTCTCGTCCCCGACCAGGGTCACCGAGAAGCGGCCCGGCATCTCGCGGAACGCGAGCGCGGTGCCCGCCGCGACCGCGTCCGGCCCGAGGTCGCCGCCCATCGCGTCAATCCCGATCCGCGGGATCCCGGCCATCCCCTGGGCCCCGGACGCGCTCAGTCGGCGCGCGGCAGGACGATCTCTTCGCCGTCGTAGTAGCCGCAGTTGGGGCAGATGCGGTGTGGCAGCTTCGGACTGCTGCAGTGGCTGCAGGCGTTGAGACCAGGGTGCTTGAGCTTCCAGTGGGTGCGGCGCTTGCGGCCGCGCGTGCTGGAGTGTCGCCGCTTGGGAACCGCCATCCGATGTCTCCTCCTCCTATCCCGGGCGCCGGCGCGCGGCCCGCGGCGCCGTCAGGCGGCGCAACCGCAGGGTCCGTCGTTGAGATCCGCGCCGCAGCGGGGGCACAACCCCCGGCAATCCTCCCGGCAGTGGGGCGTGATGGGGAGTTCCAGCAGCAACGCCTCGCGCGCTTCCTCGCGCAGGTCGAGCTGCCGCCCATCGTGGAACTTCATGTAGTCGTCGGCCTCGAGGTCCTCTTCGAGCCGACCCCGCCCGCCCGCCCGATCCGCGACCACCGTCAGGTCGGTGGTGACCGGCAGGTCGAACGACCGCAGGCAGCGCACGCACTCGAGGTGGGCGGCTGACCGGATCCGTCCCCGAACCGCCACCAGTTCACCGGTGCAGTCCAGCTGGAGGGTCGCTTCGGCCCCCCGGGGCCATTCGGCCGGCGGGAGCTGGAGCTCCTCCGCGGTCGCCGTGGCCTCGAGGCGGCTCGTGCCGGCGGCCAGCGTCGCTAAGTTGATGACAAGTCCCGACATATTCCACCCATTCACGGCGGCAGCCGGGACGGCGGCACCCTAGCACAACGCCCGCGAAGCCGTCCAGCGGCGCGGCCGGTCCGACCGACCGCGCCCGGCGGCGCCACCCCCCCCGCCGCCGGCCCCCGGGGGTCAGCGCGCCAGCGCGGCCACCCCGAAGAAGAGCTTCACCTCCCGCTCGGCGCTGGCCGGACTGTCGGAGGCGTGGACCGAGTTGCGACCCTTACTCTCGGCGTAGAGCTTGCGGATGGTGCCCTCGGCCGCCTGCGCCGGGTCGGTGGCGCCGATCACCTCGCGCAGGTACGCCACCGCGTTCTCGCGCTCGAGGCAGGTGAGCATGACGGGGCCCGAGGTCATGAAGTCGACCAGCCCGCCAAAGAACGGCTTGCCCACGTGCTCGGCGTAGAACTCCTGGCACTGCTCGCGGGTGAGGCGTGTGAAGCGCGCCTCCACCAGCCTGAAGCCTTTGTCCTCGACGTGCGCGAGGATCCTGCCGGTGAGGTTCCGCTCCACAGCGTCCGGCTTGATGATGAACAGCGTCCGTTCGATGCCCAATGCTCACTCCTGCGCATCGGGGCCATGTGGCCCCGGTCGGGTCCGATGTGCGGGTTCGGCGATCGGTGCGGCGGGAAACCTCAGCGGGCGCGCGACGGCGCGCGGGCGCGCCCACCCGCGCGGACGGACGAGGCGCCCCGCGCGGGCGAGGCCTTGCGCTTCTTGACCGCCGGACGGCGGGCGGACGGGCGGCGGACGGGAGACTTGCGGGCATCCGGACGGATCCCGGCGCGCCCTCGGAGGCGACGCCGCGTGAGGGCCTCCGCAATCAGGGCCGGGATCTCCGAGGGGATGCGCGCCACCGGCACGCCGGCCGCCTGGAAGGCCGCCATCTTCTCGGCCGCGGTACCGCTGCCACCCGAGATGATCGCACCCGCGTGCCCCATGCGCTTGCCGGGCGGAGCGGTCTGGCCGGCGATGAACGCCACCACCGGCTTGCGCACGCGACGGCGGATGTACTGCGCCGCTTCCTCCTCGTCGCTGCCGCCGATCTCGCCCATCAGCACGATCGCCTCGGTGTGCGGGTCGGCCTCGAACAGCTCGAGCGCGTCGATGAAGTTGGTGCCGATGACCGGGTCGCCACCGATGCCGATGCAGGTGCTCTGCCCCAGCCCCGCCTGGGTCAGCTGGTGCACGACCTCGTAGGTGAGCGTGCCGCTCCGCGACACCACGCCCACCGGGCCGGGCGTGCAGATCTGGCCGGGGAGGATACCCACCTTGCTCTGCCCCGGGCTGATGAGGCCCGGGCAGTTGGGTCCGATGAGCCGCGGACGGCCGTTGCCGTTCGCGGTCCTGAGTGCCGCGACGTGGTGGCAAGCCGCCACCGCGTCGCGCACCGGGATGCCCTCGGTGATGCAGACGATCAGGGCGATCCCCGCGTCGGCCGCCTCGAAGATGGCGTCGGCCGCGGCGGGCGCCGGCACGTAGATGACCGAGGCGTTGGCCTTCGTGGTCCCGACCGCCGCGGCGACGCTGTCCAACACCGGGACGCCGTGGATCTTCTCGCCGCCGCGGCCGGGCGTGACGCCGGCCACCACGCGGGTGCCGTAGGCCAGCATCTGCTGGGTGTGGAACGCCCCGTCGCGGCCGGTGATGCCCTGCACCAGCAGGCGCGTGTGCTTGTCGATGAGGACGCTCACACCGCCACCTCCTGAGCCCTGGCGATCACGGTGCGCACGCCTTCGTCCATCGACGTGGTGGCCGAGAGCCCGGCGTCGGCGAGGATCTTCCTGGCCGCCGCCTCGTTGGTGCCGGTGAGCCGGATGACCAGCGGGATGGCGAGAGGAGACCGCTCCAGCGACTGGACGATGCCGCGCGCCACGTCGTCGCAGCGCGTGATGCCGCCGAAGATGTTGAACAGGATGGCCCGCACCCCCGGGCCGGCGACGCCGCGCGCGTCGCCGGTGATGATCTCGAGCGCCGCCGTCACCTTCTCGGGATTGGAGGAGCCGCCGATGTCGAGGAAGTTGGCCGGCTCGCCGCCGTAGTGCTTGATCAGGTCCATGGTCGCCATCGCCAGCCCCGCCCCGTTCACGACACAGCCGATGTCGCCGTCGAGCTTGACGTACGAGAGCCCGCGCTCGCGCGCCTTGCGGGCGCCCGGAGTCTCCTCGTCGGGGGCGCGCCAGGTCTCCCACTCGCGATGGCGGAAGTCGGCGTTGTCGTCCACGATCACCTTGCTGTCGAGCGCCAGCACCTTGCCCTCGCCCGTCACCACCAGCGGGTTGATCTCGGCCAGCGAGCAGTCGCCGTCGCGGAACACCGCCCACAGCCTGAGCAGCACGTCGGCCGCCTGCGCCACCAGCTTCCCGTCCCCGAGCAGCGGCTGGAACAGTGCGCGCGCCTGGTAGGCGCGCAGCCCCTCGAGCGGGATGTGCCGGCGCACGATCTTCTCGGGTGCCTCCTTCGCCACCTGCTCGATCTCGACGCCGCCCTCGGCCGAGAGCATGATGAGCGGCAGCTTCTTCGACCGGTCGAGCACGATGGCGAGGTAGAGCTCGCGCGCGATCTCGGCCGCCCCCGCGACCAGCACCTTGCGCACCGGGAGGCCCTTGATGGTGAGCGCCAGGATGTTGCGCGTCTTCTCGAACGCCTCGTCCGGGGTGTGGGCGAGCTGGACGCCGCCCGCCTTGCCGCGGCCACCCACCAGCACCTGCGCCTTGATCACCACCGTGCCGCCGAGGTTGCCGGCGATCTCGCGCGCCTCCTCGGGCGTCTCGGCCACCTGGCCGGGCAGGACCGGGATGCCGAAGCGCGCGAACAGCTCACGGCCCTGATACTCGTGAAGGTTCATCGCTGCTCCGTATCGGATGCGCGGCCCGGCGCCCGCTGCTCGGAGCGGGTGCTCAGGCTCACGCGTTGTCGATCTGCGCCCGCTGCAGGCGGCCGCTGAAATCCACGTAGATGCTCTTCCACTCGGTGAACGGGT
>JBBTLZ010000003.1:0-14247 GCA_038068435.1 Candidatus Eiseniibacteriota bacterium
AGCGACAAACCTGCTACTTCTGCGGCCGTGGCCCGCTGCTCGCTCTTTTGCTCGGACTCGCCCTGGGGTCGGCCGCCCGCCCGGCCCAGGCCCTGAAGCTGGGCGAGGCGACGAGCCAGCCGGCTGGAGTCTATCTCGGATCGGGCTTCTTGCCGCCCGCGCCGGTCGGGATGGGCCAGGGCAGCAGCGTCCTTTTCATGCTCTACCTCTGGAACCTCCAGCAGGGCGTGGGCGCGAGCGCCGCCTTCAGCCTGAACACCAGCGGAACGGTGTCCGTCGGCGACGGGCAGCGACCCCTGTGGTTCGCGCTGGAGCCGCCCCGGCCGAATCCGTGCCGCGGGGCCGTGGCGTTTGGGATCGCGGTGCCGACGGCCTCGAGAGTGTCCGTGGCCGTGTACGATCTGCACGGCGCGCGCGTGAAGCACGTCGTTGACGAGGTGCTGATGCCCGGCCGTCACGTGCGCCGGTGGGACGGCACCGATCACCGCGGGCGCCCGGTGGTGAGCGGGGTCTACTTCGTGCGGCTCTCGGCGCCGGGCGCGGCCCAGCTGCGCAAATTGGTGCTCGTCCGCTGATGGCCGGAGCGCCAGCGCATCTCGTTCGAATTCAGGCATTCGAATTCAGGGGCTTGATCGGCTCCGCCGCAGGTTGCTAACCTCGCGTTGTCGAAGCAGTCGCCCACCGAGCCCATCGACGGTCGCACGCCGGCCTCGCGGCAACGAGCCCCGAAGGTGATCAACGTGTACTGGCAGCCCTGGTCGGAGTGATGGATCACGTCCGCGGGACGCCGCCGCCACACCGCCATGTCGAGCGCCTCGAGTACCAGCTCGGTACGCAGATGGTTCGCCATCGCCCAGCCGACGATGCGCCGGCTGAACGCATCCAGCACCACCGCCAGGAACAGGAACGTCGCCCACGTCGGCACGTACGTGATGTCGGCGACCCACAGCCCGTCGGGTGCCTCGGTCTCGAACTTCCACTCCACCAGATCCGGTGCCGGCCGTGCATCGCGATCACGGCGCGTGGTCCAGCAGCCCTTTCCAGGGCGCTGAACGGCCGCCGGAACCTAGCGTGGGACCGGGCCGGCGACGGACGGCGCCCGCCACCATCGTGAACCAACATCGAGGGGGCTGTCGGATTCCATGATCTATCTCGTCACCGGGGCTGCGGGCTTCATCGGCTCGCACGTCGTCGACAGCCTGCTCGCACGCGGCGAAACGGTCCGCGCGCTGGACAATTTCGCCACCGGCAAGCGTGAAACGCTGGTGCCGCTCGAGAATCGCATCGGGGTCATCGAGGGGGATATCCGCTACCTGAACGTCGTCCAGGAGGCCGTGCGGGGCGTGGACTTCGTCATCCACCTCGCGGCGTTGCCGTCGGTGCAGCGCTCGGTCCGCACGCCGATCGAGAGCAACGACGTGAACGTGGACGGAACCCTGAACCTGCTGATCGCGGCCCGCGACGCCGGCGTGCGCCGCGTGGTCTACGGCGCGTCGTCATCGGCCTACGGCAATTCGGAAGTGCTGCCCAAGGTCGAGACCATGCCGGCCGATCCGCTCTCTCCCTACGCCGTGAACAAGTTCACCGGGGAGCTCTACTGCAAGGTCTTCACCCGGGTCTATGGGCTCGAGACCGTGTCGCTGCGCTACTTCAATGTGTTCGGCCCGCGGCAGGATCCGACCTCGCAGTACTCCGCGGTCATCCCCCGCTTCATCCGCGCATTGATGGCGGGGGAGCGGCCGGTCATCTACGGCGACGGCGAGCAGTCGCGCGACTTCACTTACGTCAAGAACGTCGTCGAGGCCACACTGCTGGCGTGCACCGCTCCGGGCGCTGCGGGGGAGACCCTCAACATCGCGACCGGGGAACGCATCACGCTCAACCAGCTGCTGCGCCTCATCGGGGAGCTGCTGGAGGTGCGAGCGGAGTCCATCCACGAGGCGCCCCGGCAGGGGGACGTGCGCCACTCGCTGGCGGACATCGGGAAGGCGCGCCGGCTGCTCAGCTACAGCCCGAGCGTGAGCATGAAGGAAGGTCTCCGGCAGACGATCGAGTGGCTCCGCGCCAGCGACGCGTCGTGAGGCGGGTATCGGCGCGAATCTCCTCGCGTGCGCGTGGCCCGGCCGGACTCGGGGCGGCCGGGATCAGCGCTTCGGGAGCGGGAAGATCTCCTCGTTCGTCTTCCGCCGGGTGAGGAGCTCGAAGGGCTTCGTCATCGCCTCGATTGGCGGCATGCCGGCCACCCCGCGGCGCAGCAGGTGGAGCCGCGGGACGATCTCCGGCGGGTAGAGCTTCCCCTCCTTACGCGTGCGGCTCTTCGCCAGGTCGTTCGCGGGGAAGATGCGGCGCTCGGCGAGCTCGTGCGACAGGAAGATCTCGCTGTTCCCGGTGCCCTTGAACTCCTCGAAGATCACAGAATCACTGTGGGCCGACACGGCGCCAGTGACGTTCAGGCGCCGGCGCCGCGGGGCGGCTGGAAGAAGATCACCTGGTTCTTGCGCCCGGACTTGGCCGAGAGCAGGGCCTGGTTGGCCGCGCGCCACAGGTCCTGCGGGCTGTCGGCGTGCTCGGGGAAGAGCGCCACGCCTATGCTGACCGTGACCGCGACCTGGTGGACGCTGCGGTCGAGCCCCTCGAGCCGGAGCCGCAGGCGCTCGACACTGGTGCGGAGCCGCTCGGAGATGGCCAGCGCCGCGTCAGCCTGCACCGGCGCCGCCAGCAGCACGGCGAATTCCTCGCCGCCCCAGCGTGCCACGGTGTCGAACGGGCGCACGCCACCTCGCAGCGTCTGCGCCACCTGCATGAGCACCTGGTTGCCGGCCTCGTAGCCGAAGACGGTGTTGAATGATTTGAAGTTGTCGATGTCCGCGATGCACAGGGCGAGCGAGGCTTGGTCGCGCCGCGCGCGCGCCAGCTCGTTCTGAGCCTGCAGATCGAAGTAGGCGCGGTTGTAGACGGTCGTGAGCGGGTCGATGAACACCAACTTCTCGATCCGCTCGGCGCGCTCGAGCAGCCCGCCGCAGTAGTCCGCGAGCAGCGCGATCCGTGCGAGGTCGTCGAGCCCGTAGGCGCCGGGGGCCGGGCTCGCCACCTCCAGGTGCCCGAGGCCGGTGCCGTCGATCGACACCACGCCCGCCACCGCGAGCGAGCGCACGCCGCGGGCGTCTGCCTCGGCCTCGAGGTGCACGGCCTTCGTGGCGTCCGCGCAGTAGTAGATGGCGCCCGGGTGGGCAAGCGCCTGCTCCGCGAGCGCGCGGTCGAGCGGGGTGGCGGCGGGCTGCGGCGGCTCCGGATCGCCGGCCGGCCCTACGCCGTTCCCGGGCCGCGCGGCCGGGTGGAAGGTCAGCGTGCTATTGCCGAGCAACTCGCGCCCCACCTGCTCCAGCTGGCTCAGCGGGCCGGTGCGGCTCTGTCCGTCACGCGGACCGGCGACCAGCGTCGGGTCGTCCAGCCGCAGCAGCCGGCGGACTTGATCGAGCCCGGCCTGGGCGCGCCCGGGAAGCGCCGCGCGCGGGAAGGCCGTGACGCCGTCGAGAGTCTCGGGTCCGGGCAGGTGGACGGTGATGAGCTCGAGCGCGTCCCGCGGCTGGAAGCGCATGACGACCTCGCCGCCGTTGGGCGGGACGGGCACGCGGCGCAGTGCGCCGCCCTCTTCGAGCCGCTCGATCGTGAACAGCGCGGCGTCCTCGATCTCGCGGGTGATGCCGCCGCTGAGGGCGCGCTGGACGCGCAACCGGTCGGCCGGTGGCAGCTCCTCCAGCGGCAGCACACGCTCGAGGAGCTCACGGAATCCGATGTCGCGCTGCTTCATGGGCGGATCCGACCTGCCTCCCTGCAGGGACGGCCCTCGGCGCCGGCGGGTCGCCGGGTGTCCGGGGCGGTGACGCAGGGATGCGTACGCATGAGATGGCTCGATCCCCGCCGCGAACGGAGGAGATTCTAGCACAGCACGCACGGGGCGTTGCACCTCGCGCGTCGCCGGACGCGGAGCGCTCGAGGTCGGGGGGACCACGCGCGCCGTCCATCGGTGCCCCATCCCCGGGCACGCCGGCGGGGGCCCGCCCGCTCACGCGATCGGGGTCCCGTCCTCCGGCGCGCCGCCGCCGGGGTGCGCCGGAGGCACGGCCGTCGCACCTGGGTCGTCATCGCGCGAGGCGGTGCGGGCGAGAACCCCCATCAGCCTCCGCAGCCCCAGGAGTCCCACCACGGCGAACGCCGAGCCCGCGAGGCAGATCGCCCCTCCGACCACGCCGCCGGCGATCACGGTGCCGAGGTGGCCCGCGTACACGGGCCGCTGGTGCGTCCTGACGAGCGACCGCGAGGTCGTTCCCGCTACACCGAACCAGCGGGCGCGAGTCCCGCCCGGACAGGAATCGGACCGTCCGGTAGCAGGCCCCCGGCACGGGGAGAGATCGCCGTGGCCGAAGCGGGGCGTCGAAAGCCTCTAAGGAGGGAGCAAGAGCGCGGGCCGCAACATCAAGTGAAGCCTGCCGCCTCGACAGAGGAACAATGCGGGAGCCGAGCCGAGCAGGTCGCGGCGAAGGCCACGTTCGCGGTGCGGAAGTCCGGGGCAGCACCCGCCGCGAGTCCTGCCGGGGTAAGGGGCGCAGCACGTGCTCAAGGCTCGGTGTGGAACAGGAGAGACCCGTCTGCATGGCCCAAGTCAGGGCGAGGTGGCTCGTATAAGCCGAAGGTGAAGTCGAGCGCCGGGCAGCGGGAGTCCGAGGGGGTCGTGGTACCGGCGAGGGCCGCGACCAACAACGCGACCGGAGGGAAGGGCCCCTGGGGTGAGCGAGCCGTGGACGGAGGTGAGCGCGAGGGCATGGCCGTCATCAGCCTGCTGCTCCGCCGGCGGGGGGGACCTGGACGAGCGCCGACCTCACCGACCGCGAGTTCGCGCTCGAGCTCACGCGCATCCTCAAGCCCGGCGGCACGCTGATCGTGCACGTGCCGCACCCGAAGCCGGGATCCTGGATCACCCGGCTGCGGCTCGCCGCGGGGCTCACCGACGAGAAGCACGGGCACGTGCGCCCCGGGTACACGCTCGCGGGCCTGCGCGACACACTCGGCGACGGATTCGTGCTGGAGACCAGCCGCACCTACTCGCGCGCGTTCTCGGAGGCAGTGGACATCGCCCTCAACGCCGTCTACGAACGGGGCCGGGCCGTGGACGGCGAGGGGCCGCGCTCGGCGAAGGGCACCGTGGTGACCGCCGCCGATCTCGGGAAACGCCGGAAACAGGTCCGCTCTCTCTCTGGTCTACCCGCTTCTCTGGCTGTGGGTGCGGCTCGACCACCTGCTGGTGGGCCGGAGCGGCCACCGCTTCATCGCGCGCTTCCGTCTCGTGGAAGGAGCGGGCGGGTAGCGGCGCGGGACGGGCGCCCGCGGCCGCGCGCAGGCCGAAGCGGAGGCGTCAGCGGCGGACGATGCGCGCGATCGCCTGGTGCCCGTCGGCCGTGAAGCGCAGCAGATAGACCCCGCCGCGGAGCAGCTCGCCGCGGTCGTCGCGGCCGTCCCAGCTGAGGGTGGTGAGCCCGCGCGCCACGGCGCCCCGGTGCAGCATGCGCACCCGCCGTCCCGTCAGGTCGTAGATCGCCGCCTCGCCCTGCGCGGCGCGGTCCGTCGGCACACCCGCCACGTGGAGCTGCACGCTCATCGCGCCGCGTCCCGGATTCGGAAACGCGAACACCCCGACCGGCCGCGCCAGCGCGGGCGAGATGGTCGCGAGGAAGGGCCCGTAGGTCACGAACCCGGCCGCGTCGCCGTTCAGCACCACGAGGTCGAAGCGGTAGCGATAGGATTCCCCCGGCACCGCCGAGCGGTCCTCCGCGTAGCACGAGCCGAGGCAGAGGATGAAGTCCTCGGTGATGGGCTCGAAGACGCCACCGCGCGCGGGCGCGCGCGAGACCGTGTAGGTCACACCCGGGTATTCGCCGGTGATCGAGACCTGCGGCACGCCGTTGGGGTAGCGCACGACCATCTGGGGCTCGGCGAGCGCGAGCGTCGCCCCGAGGGCGAGTGCCGCGAGGACGAGCGCGAGCGAGCGGACTCTCATACGAAGACCTCCCGAGGTGGACCTGGCGCGGCGATGTGGATGGTACACCTCACCGCCGTCCGTGTGACCCCTCACGCGCGCCGGACCCCGCCCAGCGAAGGGCGAGACGGCCGCGCCCAGCGAAACCGCTTGACACCCTGCCACGCCGGTACTTAGGTTACAACTCATTGTCCTGCCTTGTATTGCTGACTTGAGGCCGACTCCATGCTGCTCTCGGAACTCCTCGCCGCCGCCGCCGTCGACCCGCGGCTCAAGGCCGCCGGCAAGCGCGACGCCGTGGCGGAGCTGGTGGGCCTGCTGGAGTCCGCCCACGGGCTCGATAGCCGGGGCGAGATCCTCGACCGGGTCCTGCGCCGCGAGGCCATGATGTCGACCGGCATCGGCAACGGCGTCGCCATCCCGCACGGCAAGGCCCGGGCGGTGGACCGCATGATGGCCGCCTGCGCCGTGTCGCCCGCCGGCGTCGACTTCGAGGCGGTGGACGGGGAGCCCGCCCACCTGTTCATCCTGCTGGTCTCGCCCGAGAGCGTGGGCACGCCCCACGTCAAGGTGCTGGCCAACATCTCGCGATTGCTCAAGGAGGAGTCGGTGCGCAGGAGTCTGCGCGAGGCCGACAGCGCCAGCGCGTTCCTGGCGGCGCTGAAGGCCGCCGAAGCCAAGTACCTGGCGGCCGCCTCGTCCTGACGCGCCCCCGGTCCGCCGCGGCGGTCGTTCGGTAGCGACCGGGCCGCGCGCCCCGGCGGCACCCGCGGCCCGCTGCCCCAGTCCAGGAGGGACGCGCGTGCAGTTCCTCGAGAGCTGGACCGAACTCTCCCTCTTCGACCTGCTGCGGCTGCTGGCGCCGGCGGCCTTCCTGACCGCGGTCGCCTTCCTGCCCGGGGTGAGGGTCGCGCGCCTGGCGGCGGTGGGCGTGGCGCTCACCGTCCCGTTCCTGCGCGAGCTGGGTGCGTCGCCCCTGCTGACCGCGGCGTGGAGCGCGCTATGGCTGCTGGTCGCCTGGGGAGCGGGGGTGCCCGAGGGCGCGGCGCGGCGTCCGCTGGCCGCCCGGCGCGGCGGGCTCGAGGCGGGCACGGTGGGGCTCCTACTCGGGCTGGTGCTGCTGGTACTCCTGATCGCCGCCGTCGCCCGGCAGGACCTCTCGCCCGAGGACGCGCGCCGCGCGTCGTACGGCGCGCTGATCCTCTCGCTCGGGCTCATCCACCTGATGACGCGCGGCCACGCGCGGCGGGCGGGGGTGGCGTTCGCCTCGCTCGGGCTCGGGCTGCAGGTGCTGGACGGCGCCGCGCGCGCCGCACAGGTGCCCGAGACGCTGACGCCCGGCGGCGCGGTGCTGCTCGGGACCGCGATCGCGGTCGCGCTGGCGATGCGGGTGGCGATCAGTCGTGAGCGGATGGCGGGCACGGCGTGGGTGAGCGACGCCCACGACCTGCACGATTGAGGCGACCGTGCGACGGCTCGCGGCTCCCGACCCCTCGCTCAGCGGCGGCGCGCTGTGCGCGACCGGGTTCGTGCTGATCGGCTGGCCGTCGTTGTTCGCGGCCGCACTCGGGATCGAGCTGGTGGCCGCCGGGTTCTGGTGCTGGGGACGCGCCGCCGAAGATCGGGCCGAGCAGCTCCCGCGCTGGGCGTGGCTACGGCGCCCCGCCTCCGCGCTGTGGCTCGCCGCCGGGCTCCACGCGGTGGTCCGCGACACTGGACTGGGCGTGCTGCCGGCGCTGCAGACGCTCCCCGGCGCGGTCGCGCGCGTCGAGGCCTTGGCCGTGCTGTGGGGCGCGCTCGAGCTGATGGCGGCACTCCCGCTCGCCCGCCCGTTCTCGGACCGGCCGGGGCCGCTGAGCGCCACCGGTCCGTGGCTGCCGGTGATGCTGCCGGCCGCCGGGTTCCTGGTGCTCTGGCGGCACGCGGCCCACTGGACGATGGTGCCCGAGGTCCGCACGGCCGCGCTGGTGCTGCTGCTGGTGACCGCATGTCTCGCCGCGCTGCGCGCCTTCGGCCGCCGCCCGTGGACCGCGAGCCTGCGCTGGCTCGCGGTCGCCGACTGCGCGCTGGGCGGCACGCTGGTGGCCCTGCATGCGGTGCCGGATGAATCGGCCCTGCTGCTGTGGCTCGCCGCCTGCGGCGGTCACGCGCTGCTGCTCGCCGGCGAGCTGGGGGGTGCGGCCCCGCGCCGGGGCCCGCACCCGCACCGACTCTGGCGGGTCGCCGCGTGGACCGCGCTCGCCTCGCTCTCCTGGCCGGTGCTGGCGACCCTGGGTTTCGGGCCGCCGGGGGTCGCCAACCCGGTCTTCGCGCTCGCCGCCGCCTGCGCCGTGGCGCTCGCCGCGTGGGTGAGCGTGCGCCGTCTGGTCGCAGCACCCGAGCGGCGCTCGATGGTGCGCCGCGAGGCGGCCGTACCGCTGATCCAGATCGGCGCGCTCGCCACCATGGCGGCGGGACCGGTGGCGCTGCTCATCGCCTGGTGGTCGGGCTTCGAGCCACGCTGGACCGACTCGCTCGCCTCGCTCACGCCCGCGCTCGCCGGCGGCTGGGCGGCGGGTCTCGGCGGCAGCCTCGGCCTCGCCGGCCTGGCGCCGCGCCTCACCGCGACCGGCGGCCGGGCGCGCCGCGTCGCGCAGGCGGCCTTCCACGGCGTGGTGCGGTTCGAGCGGCGACTGGTGGCCCTGCTCGCCCGGCTGGCGCTGGCGTTGATCGCCCCCGCGCGCGACCTGCACACCGGTGACGCGCAGGAGTTCCTGCTCTTCCTCGCCGGCGTGGCGGTGCTGGCGCTGGTGCTGCCGCTGCTGCGATGAACGCTCCCGTCCTCTCGGTCCCCGCGCGGCTGGTCGCGGCGATGGACGCCGCCACGCCGCTCACGGTCTCGGGCGGGGCGACGCTCGGCCTGCTGCTCGCCGGCGTCGTGTTGCTCGGCCTGGAGCGTCGCGGGCGCTGGAGCCCGGTGTCGCTGGCGGTGCTGGCCGCACTCGCGTTCGCCATCGCCTGGGCGCCCCTCGCGCGGCCCGGGTGGGCGCTGCTCGCCGCCGGGCTGGTGGCGGCCGCCCTGGCGCGCGACCGCGACGATCCGCTCCACGCCGAGTGCGCGCTCAAGCTGGTGTGGGTGATCGGGCCGGCGCTGGCGCTCTCGTGGGCCGGGCTCTCGCTGCTGACGCTCGCAACCGGCACGCCGGTCGCCATCGAGCAGTGGGCGGTGCTCCAGCTCGGACTCGACCCGCGCTTCCTGTGGAGCACGGCACTCCCGCTGGCGCTGCTCGCCGGGCTGGTGCTGCTCGGGGGTGCCCCGTTCCACTTCTGGGTCGCCGACGTGCTGCAGGGTGTCCGACCGTGGCTCGCGGCCTCGGCGGTGGTGGCGCTCCAGGTGAGCGGGGCCGCGTGGCTCTCGCGACGCCTCGAGGGGATCGGCGGTTTCCCCGCCGGGCGGGAGCTGGTGAGCGACCTGCTCGGCATCGCGGCGTTCGCCGCCTTCGCCGCCGGTGCTGCCACACTGCTGGTGCAGCGGCGCCCGGAGCGGCGGGTCGGCACGCTGGCGAGCCTGAACGGTGCGCTCATGCTGGCGGCGCTGGCCGCCGGTCGACCGCCGGGTCCGGCGGCGCTCGCCTCGTGGGCCGGCCATCTGGCGCTGGCCCTCGCCGGGGCGGCGACCGTCGCGCGCTTCCTGCCGACCTTCGCGGGCCCGGCGCCCGGGGCGCCGCTCTTCCGCCGCCACCCGTGGAGTGGCATCGCCGGACTCTACGCGCTCGCCTCGCTCGCCGGCGTGCCGGGCACACCAGGCGCCATGCTGTGGCTCGCGAGCGCGCGCTCGCGCGCGGCCGCGGGCCGCACCGGGCTCCTGCTGGTGCTGGCGGCGGCGTGGCTCGCGGCTCTCACCGCGGCGATGCGGCAGTGGCGGCAGGCGTTCGGGGTCTCCGCCACCGCCACGGCCGCGCTGCGGCCGGGCCCGGTGCCCCTCCAGGCGCGGCTGGCGCTCTGGATCGCGGCACTCGGGCTGGTGGCGCTCGGTGCGGCGCGGCTGTGGCGGGCCTGAGGTGGGCGACGAGGGGCCTTGCTAGTGGCCGTCCACGCGGAACGACGAAACGGCCCGCGTCATCCGCGGGCCGCAAGCGTCGTCAGGAGATGGTGCGCCGCCTTGGAATCGAACCAAGAACCTACTGATTAAGAGTCAGTTGCTCTGCCAATTGAGCTAGCGGCGCACGACGGCGCACGCCGCAGGGCACGCGCCGGTGAAGAGCCGGGCTAATCTACGGGGGGCACCGGGGAGCGTCAAGGCGCGAGTGCGGCCGGCGCGCTTCGCCGCGCACGGCGTGTGCTATTCTGCGCTCCATTTTCGAGCGCGGGACCACTTCCAGCGGGGGAGATCGGGTTGGCGGAGCGACCGGCGGCGCAGTCACTCTCTGCGCGCTTCATGCGGTACTGGCTGCCGGTGCTGATGTACGTGGGCGTGATCCTGACGATCAGCGCCCAGCCGGAGCTCCAGCCGCCGCTGCAGTTCACCTTCGCCGACAAGTTCTACCACGTGCTCGAATACTTCGGGCTCGGGGTGCTGCTGGCGCGGGCGTTCCGCGCCGGCCGACGGGCGGCGGTGCCGATGCAGACGGTGACGATGGCCCTCACGCTGGGCGTCATCGTGGGAGCCTCCGATGAGATCTTCCAGTCGTTCGTGCCGGGCCGCCTCTCCGACGTCTACGACGTGCTCGCCGACGCGACCGGCGTGCTGCTGGCGCAGCTCGTTTTCCTGCTCGCGGTCCGCAAGTAGGGGCCGCCCCGCATGGCGCTGAAGCATCAGGCCCCGCGCGGCACCCGCGACCTGCTGCCCGCGGAGATCGGCCGCTGGCAGTGGGCGGAGGCGCGGGCGCGCGAGGTGCTCGAGCGCTACGGCTACGGCGAGATCCGGACACCGCTGTTCGAGGATTACGAGCTGTTCGCGCGCACCTCGGGCGAGGCGAGCGAGGTGGTCCAGAAGGAGATGTACCGCTTCACCGACCTCGGCGAGCGCGAGCTGGCCCTGCGCCCCGAGGGCACGGCGAGCGTGTGCCGCGCCTACCTGCAGCACGGGCTCGCGCAGCAGGGCCGCATCCACCGGCTCTGGTACATGGGCCCGATGTTCCGCTACGGCCGCCCGCAGAAGGGGCGCTACCGCCAGTTCTGGCAGGTGGGGGCGGAGATCATCGGCACCGCCGCCCCCGGCGCCGACGTCGAGATGATCGCGCTGTTCGTGGACTTGTTCGACGCCTGGGGCTTCAAGGACCTGACGGTCGCCATCAACAGCCTTGGCACGCCCGAGACGCGCGCCACCTACGCCGAGCGGCTGCGCGCGTGGCTCGCGCCCGCGCGCGAGCGTCTCTCGGCCGATTCGCGCCAGCGCCTCGACACCAACCCGCTGCGCGTGCTCGACACCAAGGACCCGGACGAGCGGAAGCTCCTGTACGGCGAGGGCGGCCTGGGGCCGATGCCGCGCCTGCTCGAGGTGCTCGATGACGAGAGCCGCGCCCACTTCGACGCGGTGCTCGCCGGGCTCACGGCGCTGGGCATCGCGCACGAGCTCGACCACGAGCTGGTGCGCGGGCTCGACTACTACACGCGCACCGCCTTCGAGGTGCACGACCGCTCGCTCGGCGCCCAGAGTGCCCTCGGCGGTGGTGGGCGCTACGACGGGCTGATCGAGGCGCTCGGCGGGCCGTCCACCCCCGGGGTCGGGTTCTCGATCGGGCTCGACCGAGTGCTGCTGATGGTAGAGGAGCGCGGCTTCGCGCCCGAGCCGACGGCGGCCGGCGTCTACATCGTGGCGATGGAGGGCACGCGGCTGGTGGCGCCGATGCTGGCGCGGGCGCTGCGGCAGGTCTATACCGTGGACTACGACCTCGAAGGGCGCGGCATGAACGCGCAGATGAAGGCGGCCGACAAGAGCGGCGCGCGCGCGGTGATGCTGCTCGGCGACGAGGAGTGGCAGCGCGGCGACGTCGTGCTCAAGGACCTGAGGACCGGCACCCAGCAGACCGTGTCGCTCGAGGGCATCGTCGAGGCGCTCGACCGGCTGCTGCTGGGCGAAACGCAGGGAACGGAGATCCCATGACCGGGATCGGCACCACCGGGGCGAGCGTGCGACTCGAAGACCTGGGCGACTGGCGGCGCACGCACACCTGCGGCGAGCTGACGCGCGCCGACGCGAGCGCCCAGGTGCGTATGACGGCCACCCTCATGGGCTGGGTGCATCGCATGCGCGATCACGGGGGCGTGCTGTTCGTGGACCTGCGCGACCGCTACGGGATCACGCAGGTGGTCTTCCGTCCCGAGGTGTGCGGCGCCGAGGTGATGGCGCGCGCGGGCGAGATCGGCAGCGAGTGGGTGATCGCCGCGCGCGGCCCGGTGGCGTTGCGGCCGCGCGAATCGGTGAACCCCGAGATGCCGACCGGCGAGGTGGAGCTGGAGGCGCGCGAGATTCGGATCCTGGCGGCCGCCGCACCGCTGCCGTTCCAGGTCAACGAGGAGATGCACCTCGCCAACGAGGACCTGCGGCTGCGATATCGCTACCTCGACCTGCGCCGGCCGGAGCTCGCGTCCATGCTGGCGCTGCGCCACCGCGCGGCGCAGGCGGGGCGCGCCTACCTGTCGGGCCAGAGCTTCCTCGAGATCGAAACACCGGTGCTGGTCAAGCCCACGCCCGAGGGCGCGCGCGACTACATCGTCCCCAGCCGCGTCCACCCCGGGAAGTTCTTCGCGCTGCCGCAGTCGCCGCAGCTCTACAAGCAGACGCTCATGATCGCCGGCTGCGACCGCTACTTCCAGTTCGCACGCTGCCTGCGCGACGAGGACCTGCGCGCCGACCGTCAGCCCGAGCACACGCAGATCGACCTCGAGCTCTCGTTCGTGACCGAGGCGGAGGTGTTCGCCGCGGTCGAGGGGCTGATGGTGGCGATGTGGAAGGAGTGCCTGGGCGTCGAGCTCAAGGCGCCGTTCCCGCGGCTCACCTTCCGCGAATCCATGCTGCGCTTCGGCACCGACAAGCCCGACGTGCGCTTCGGCCTGGAATTCGTGGAGGTGACGGCGCTGTGCGCGCGCTCGCCGCGGCGGGTGATCGCCGACGGGGCCAGGGCCGAGGGGGGCATCGGCGTGGCGCTGGTGGTGCCGGGCGGCGCCGGCATCTCCGGCACCCAGCTGCGCAAGTACGAGGAGGCGGTGAAGGCGGCGGGCGGCGGCGGGCTCACCTTCTTCAAGGTGCAGGGCGCCGACCGCGAGAAGCAGCAGGTCATCTTCCCCGGCGAGCTGCTGGACGAATTCCTGCGCGCGGTGCGGGCGCAGAATGGCGACGCGGTGCTGTTCACCAACGGCCCGTGGGAGAAGACGCTCAAGGCGTTGGGCGTGCTGCGCACCCAGCTCGGGCAGCCCCTGCTCAAGGGCCAGGAGAACGAGTGGCGCTTCCTGTGGGTGCGCGACTTCCCGCTCTTCGAGTGGGACCCCGACGCCAAGCGTTGGGCGCCGCGCCACCACATGTTCACCATGCCCAACGCCGAGCACTTGGAGCTGCTCGAGAGCGACCCGGGCAAGGTGCACGCCCAGCTCTACGACCTGGTGCTGAACGGCACCGAGCTGGGTTCAGGCTCGATCCGCATCCACCGCACCGACATCCAGGAGCGGGTGATGAGGGTGATCGGGCTCTCGCGCGAGCAGGCGTATCAGAAGTTCGGGTTCCTGCTCGAGGCCTACCAGTTCGCCTCGCCGCCCCACGGCGGCATCGGGCTCGGTTTCGACCGCATCGTCATGCTGATGGGCCACCGCGATAGCCTGCGCGAGACCATCGCCTTCCCCAAGAGCGCCAGTGCGGCGAGCCTGATGGACGGCTCACCCGCCGAGGTGGAGCCGGAGCAGCTGCGGGAGTTGAGGCTCAGGGTCGAGGAGTGACGGGCGCGTCCTGAAGCGCGGTCGGCGCCCGACCCGTGGCGCGTGGCGGCGCCGGCGGTATCAGGATCACGGATCGTCGGAGGCCATGACATGGACTCGCGTCCGTCCCGGGTGGCCTTTCCCGAGCTGTTGCTGGCCGCGGTCCTCCTGCGCGCCTTCCTCCTCGGCGCCACACCCTTCGGCCAGACGGTCGCGCATCGCCTCGAGCGCCTCAACGACGATCCCGCCCACCTCAACTATGTGCGCTATCTGGCCGAGCACCATGCATTCCCGGTCCAGACCCATCACTCCCGCGAGCCCGG
>JBBTLZ010000003.1:14347-35821 GCA_038068435.1 Candidatus Eiseniibacteriota bacterium
ATCTGGCCGAGCACCATGCATTCCCGGTCCAGACCCATCACTCCCGCGAGCCCGGGGACTTCGAGTACTACCAGCCGCCGCTCTACTACCTCGTCTGCGCGCCGCTCTACGCCTGCCGGCTGGTGCCCTCATTGGCCAGGTCACCATGGGCCTGTCGTGGAGCGACGTCGGAGGGCGGTTCCTCATGCCGGCGCTGGCGCCGATCGCGTTCCTACTCGTCGCGCCGGTGTTCGCGCTCGCGGGAAGGTGGAAGGGGGGCGAGCGGCTCGCCTGAATCTACCTATGCCTGGTCGCGGCGCACCTGTACGCGTTCCTCGCATTCGCGTGAGGGGGGACCCCATCACTTCCGCGCCGCCCGCATCCGCTTCAGCTCCGCCTCGGCCGCGATGTGCCCGAACGCGGGCCACTGCGGCCCCGCGACCACGCGCGTGAACAGGCTCTCGGCCTCGGCCGGACGACCGTTGACCAGGTGCCAGTGGCCCACGCCGTAGCCGACCGTCGCATCGTCGATGGCGGTCGGGTCGCCCGTCCCCGCCGCCAGCAGGGAATCCACCGGCAGCTCGCCCTTGGCCATGAGCAGCAGCCGGAGATAGCTCCGGTTCTCGATCACCTCGAGGTCGCGCCGGATCGGCTTCAGCACCGCGCGGGCCTCGTGGTCGCGCCCGAGCCGCCGCAGCGTCATGTAGAGCCAGTACGAGGTGGCGCAGAGCATGTCGGGGTTGGTCGAGACCTCGAGGCACTCGCGGTACGCGCGGCGCGCGGCGGGGAGGTCGCCCGCGAGGTAGTGCGCGAGACCGAGGTGATACCCGATGTTGAACTTGAGCGTGCTGGTCGGGATGTTGCGCGCGTTGGGCAGTCCGTCCGGTTCGGTCTCGTCCATGCGTCTCGCCATGAGCCGGGCCGCGCGCTCCAGGTCCGAGACGGCGAGGTCGAACACCCGCAGCGTGATGTAGCGGTGGCCGCGGTGGCGGAAGAGCCGCGGCTCGTCCGGGTGTTCCTCGATCCCCCGCGAATAGACGGCGAGCGCCTCGCGAATACGGCCCAGGTAGGCCAGGCGGCGCCCGAGCCAGATGATCGCCGAGACCTCGTGCGGCGTGTGGTCGAAGTCGTTCTGCGCCTCGGCGAGCTTCCGCTCGTAGCGACGACGCGTCGAGTCCGCCAGCGCGGGCGCCAGGAGCGTGTCGCCGAGCAGCGAGATCGCCTCGGGCGCGTGTGGGAGCGGCTCGGCGCTGCCGCGTCCCGTCGCGCCGGCGGCCAGGAACACAGCCCACGCCGCCGTCATCGCCGCGAGCGCGGCCGCCCGCCGAACCCCGCCCCGCGCCGCGATCACAGCTGCCACAGGTAGCTCAGCTTCAGGAACACGCTGTTCCGCTCAGGGCGCGCCGCGCGCAGGCGGTCGCCCTCCAGGCGCGAGCCGTAGCCGAGATAGAACACCGTTTCGGGCCGGACCAGGTAGGACGCGAGGACATCCACGTTCAGCGTGGTCTCGGACGGCACCCGCACGCCGGCCGGATCGTAGCGGCGCTCGGCGTCGATCTCGGTGATGACGCGGAATGACAGCTCGCGGCTCTGCTGGTAGGCGACGCGCAGGCGCGGGACGGCGGCGTCGGCGAAACGGGTGCCGGGCCCGCGCCGCTCGAGGTGGAGTCCCGCCACGCTGAGCGACGCGTCGAGCTGCGGCGTGAAGCGCAGGTCGGTCGACACCTCCCATCGCAGGCTGCGGCCCGCGACGGTTTCGTCGAACACCACGTCGTCCCCGTAGCTCGCGAACACGCCGCCCTGCACCGCCGTGAAGCGACTGCTGTTGCCCCAGACGGCGACCCGGTCCTGGCCCGGGAACGCGTGGCCCTCGTGGAAGGTGTAGGCGCGGAAGTAGCCGCCGCCGAACGACGTCGAGAGCGGCAGGTCCAGGTTGACGGTCGCCCCCAGCTCGTCGTCGGTGAGCTGCCCGATGTGCCGGCGCGCGCCGTGCCGGTGGATGCGCTCGTAGGAGATCTCGGGGTTGATGCTCTGGAACCACGACTCCCCTCGGGCATAGAAGTGCGGGTTGACATTCGCGCTCATGCGGATCTGGTCGGTGCGGGGGATGAAGCCCATGTCGGCCGCGAAGTGGGGCGAGATGTCGGTCACGGAGACGCCGGTATCGAGCGCCCGGGAACCGCGGTCGAGGGCCGCCGTCCACGCGGTCCCTTCGGTGGTCGCGCCGACCCGGTCGCGGAGCCCGTCATCCAGCACCGAATCCTGCGCGGGGGTGAGCCCTGCGATCGCGCCGCGATAGTCGCGGTCCTTGGCCCAGCTCTTGAGCGCCTGGCCCTGCAGCGTCCACTTGTCGCGCAACGCGAATCGCGCGTCGATGCCGGCGCTGCGATCGTAGGTCTCCTGCTGCTCGCGGCGGCCGGCGAGCACGCCGACGGTGCTGTTCTTGAGCACGTCCTGCCGCACGCGCACGATGTCGTAGAGCGCCTCGTGATCTAGGTAGGGGTTCAGGGCGTCCGGCAGGGTCTCGACCGGGTCGCCGCCGCTGCGGTCGAGCGAGTGGAGGACGCCGACGCTGGTACCGCCCTGCTTGCCGGTGAGCTTGACTCCGTAGAGCGGGTCGGCGATGCGCCGCGTGTACACCACGTCGATCGGCGTGCGGAAGATCTCGCTCCCCTCGAGGAAGAACGGCCGCTTCTCGGGATAGAAGATGGCGAAGCGCTCGTTGACGTCGACGACGCCGGCGTCGGCCTCGACCTGGCTGAAGTCGGGGGTCACGGTGAGGTCGGCGATGATGCCGCTGGTGAGTCCGTACTTGAGGCTGGTACCGGCGCGCGTCTGGGGCGTGGCGTAACGGAGTGAGGCGCCGTCGCGCTCGCCGCGGCGCGAGGCGGTGTAGGTCGGGATGATCTGGAGGTTGCGCCCCGGGCGCACGCCCTCGATCCCCTCGAGGGTGCCGATCTGGGCGATGGTCGGGCCCTTGTCCGATGAGATCGGCGCCCAGGAGACGAACACGCCGGTGCGGGGGATCTGACGCGCGGCGTTGAAGCCGAAGCTGAGCGGGTTCTTGCGCGGGAAGCGGAGGCTGCGGAACGGGATCGCCATCTCGACCTCATAGCCCTGCGCCGTCACGCGGCCTTCGGAGGTGAAGAGGAAGTCCACCGCGTCGTCGTCGTCCTGCCCCTCGACGATCATGCCGTCGCCCTGCACGCCCCGCGGGGTCGAGAGGAAGTAGGCCATCCGGCGCCGGTCGTGGTAGGCGTCGATCCCCACCGCGACCCAGTCGGAGGGGTCGACGTTCTGGCGCGGCAGCAGCGGCGCCCGCACCTGCCTCGGGTCGTCCGGGCAGCGGAAGCCCACGTAGAGGTTGTGGTCGTCGTAGAGCACCAGGCACACGGTGCCGGTCGTATCGGGCGGCCCTTCGACCGGGTCGATCTGGGTGAAGGAGTCGAGCACCGCGGCCACCGTCCAGACCGAATCGTCGAGCGCCCCGTCCACCACCGGGCCGCGCGCGACCCGGGGCGGCACCAGCCGCAGCATCCCGGCCGAACCGTGGAAGACCGGCGGTGCTGCGGTGACCGGGGCGGCCGACGCGGTCACGAGGACGGCGGCCGCGAGCGGGGCGATGCGGTTCACGGGAGGCCCTCGTTGGGTGTCGAGTCCCTGCGCGGGACGGGGAAGGTAACCGCGCCGGGGCGGGAGTGCCAGGCGAGCGGGCTGGCCGGGGTGCGTTAATAGTGGCGGCCCGGGGGGCGTCTTGCATACGGTGCCCACCGGATGGGGTTTCACCCGCATGCTCCCGGGTCGTCCCGGAAGGATGGCAGGGAAAGGAAAACGATGGGAGGCGCCGCACTCGATGCGACCTGGGGATCGTTCGGAGGGGCGGGCCGAGCGGCACATCGGGCCCCATCGCCCGGCCGTGCCGCTCCCGGCGGCCGACCGGGCGCCCGTGAACGAGACCGCCGACGAGGTCGGCCTCGTCACGGCCGCCCGGGACGGCGACCGCGACGCGTTCGGCCGGCTCTACCAGCGCTACGGCCGCATGGTGCACGGCGTGCTCCTCGCGCGCGTGCCGCGCGGCCAGGTGGAGGACCTGGTGCAGGACGTCTTCCTGCTCGCGTTGAGGCGGCTCGATTCGCTGCGCGACCCGGCGCGTTTCGGCGGCTGGCTGGCGATGATCGCCCGCAACCGGGCGACCGACTTCCACCGGCGCTGGCGCGACACCGTGGAGCTCACCGACGAGGTGCCGGGGCCGGACGCGGGCGCGGAGGCCGAGGCCCTCGCGGTGCTCGCGCTGCTGCGCGGGCTCCCCGAGGCGTACCGCGAGACGCTCGTGCTGCGTCTCGTCGAAGGAATGAGCGGCCCGGAGATCGCCGCGCGGACCGGGATGACCGAGGGCTCGGTGCGCGTGAACCTGCACCGCGGGATGAAGCTGCTGCGGACCAGGCTGGGAGTCTCGAACGACGATGTCTGACGACTATCTCTGGGACAAGACGGGCCAGCCCGACCCCGAGGTCGCGAAGCTCGAGCGGGTGCTCGGCACGCTCGGCCATCGCGGCGAGCCGCTGGAGCTGTCGGAGACGCTCGCGCCGCTCGCCGGCGTGCCCACACGCGCGTGGGCCGCGGCGGCGGGCGTGCTGGTGGTCGCCGGCGCCGTGGCGCTGTGGTTCGCGACCCATCGGGCACCCGGGTGGGAGGTCGCGCGCCTCGAGGGCGCCCCGCGCGTCGGCACCAGCCGCATCGCCGCGGCCGGCCGGCTCGTGGTGGGCGAGTGGCTCGAGACCGATGCGTCCTCACGCGCCCGGGTGAGCGTGGGCCGGATCGGCGAGGTGCTGGTCGAGCCCAACACGCGGCTGCGGCTGCTCGAGGCGGGGGACCAGCAGCAGCGTCTCCATCTGGCGCTCGGCACGGTGACCGCGCTGATCCTGGCACCACCGCGCCAGTTCGTGGTCGAGACCCCGTCGGCGCGGGCGGTGGACCTGGGCTGCGCCTACACGCTCGAGGTGGACGCGCTGGGCGGCGCGCTCATCACCGTGCTCGCGGGCTGGGTGAGCTTCGAGTACCAGGGACGCGAGTCGTTCATCCCGGCCGGCGGCCGCTGCGCCACCCGGGCGGGCATCGGTCCCGGCACGCCGTACTTCACCGACGCCTCGCACGCGTTCAAGAACGCGCTGGCGATGCTCGATGTCGCCGACGACGAGGCAGCGCACGGCGCGGCGCTCTCGCGGGTCCTGGCGGAGGCGCGGCGCGAGGACGCGCTCACCCTCTGGCACCTGCTGGCGCGCCTGCGCGGCATCGACCGCGACCAGGTCTACGCCCGGCTCGCGGCCCTCGTCCCGCCGCCGGCGGGAGTGACGCGCGAGGGCGTGATGGCGGGCGACCAGGGGATGCTCGAGCGTTGGTGGAACGAGCTGGGCTTCGGCGAGATGAAGTGGTGGCGGCTCTGGCAACGCGGCTGGCCGCAGCCGGGCGCGGGTCAGGTGCCGGGGTCCGGCGGGCCGAGCTGATCGGCGTGGCGCGCCAGGGCGCCACGGCCGCCTGCCCCGCTAACACTCCCATCCCCGCCCCCGTCTATCCCCCCGACACCCGCGACGGGCTGGCACGGAGCCCCGTGAGGGTGGAACGGACCCCAGCGCCCGGCGCACGCCGGGCCCCGCGCCGCGGCCGCGATCGGCCCTCCGCGCGGAAAGGAGACGGATCATGTCGAGCCAGCGCAACGCACTCGCCGCGGTCGTGGCCCTGGGCCTGATCGCCGGCGTCGCCCAGGCCGGTGGCCGGGCGCAGGTCAGCATCCTCGCCGCCCCGAAACAGGTGGTGGCCGGGAAGGTGTTCGAGGTCGCGTTCGCGGTGCGGCCGGAATGGCCGATGGCGAAGAACCGGTCGCTCGAGCCGACGGTGAAGGCGGTGTGCGGGGACCGCGAGATCACCTGCGCGGCCGTGCCCCTCAAGTCCGGTGGCCGGTTCAAGGCCTCCTTGGCCCTGCCCGCGGCGGGGGAGTGGACCCTCACCGTGGAGAGCAGCTTTTGCGAGACGCGGATGACGCCCCTGGTGCTCAAGGTCGAGGCGGCGAAGGACAGGCAGTCGTAGCGGGTCCGCGGGCCCGTGAATGCGCCCCGAACCGGCGCGGGAATGCCGCGCCGGACGGGGCGTAATCACATTCGGGAGTGGACGTCCCGGTGGCCCGGGGAGGATGATTCTCCCACCACCAAGACCGGGCGGCTCCCACGGGAGGCCCGGCGATGAAACGCGCGGTCACGCTGTACGAGTTCATGCCCTACGGGGCCCCGGAGCTCATCGAGTCCCGGCAGCGCCACCTGAGTCAGGCGCTCGTCATCAGCTCCGCCACCGCACTCGTCCTCTATGCCCTCGCAGGTGGCCTCGTGTCGCTGATCAAGGTGACGCCGCCCGAGCCTCACCGCACGGTGGTCGACCCGCGCAGATTCATCCTCCCGCTGCCGCTCGTGGAGGTGGCACCCCCCGCGCCCGCCCTCCCCGCGGCGCACGCGGCGCGTCCGACCTCGCCCGTCGCGCCGCCCGTGCCGGTGCCCGATCCCGTCGCCCCGCCGATGGACCTGCCCGCGCCGGCGCGCGCCGATGCCAGCGGCACCGGGCCTGCGGTCGTGATCGGACCGAGCGACGTCGGCACCGCGCCGCCGGGCGGGGACGCCCTGCCGGCCCCCGACGTGTACATCTACGTCGAGCACCTGCCGGTGGTCGTGAGGCAGGTCGTGCCGGACTATCCCCCGATCGCCAAAGACGCCGGCGTCGAGGGCGTCGTGATGGTGAAGGCGCTGGTCGGCAAGCATGGCCGCGTGCTCGACACGCGTCTGGTGGAGAAGTTCCAGGTGCCGATGCTCAACGCCGCCGCGCTGGCGGCCGCCCGGCAGTGGGTGTTCACGCCCGGGCTCGCCAACGGGCGGCCGGTGGCGTGCTGGACGGCGATCCCGTTCCGCTTCCGGCTGCACTGAGCGCGCGACCGGCGCTCATCCCCCGATCCAGCCCGTGGCCTCCCGGCGGGCGTTGGCGTTCCCGGATGCCTCTGCTATAAGTCCCCGGCTGCCTGTGCCCGCGCGAGTGAGCCGCGGGCGGCGCCCCGAGGACCCGCATGGAACTCATCGAATCCCACCTCGACACGAACAGCGACGAGTTCAAGGCGAACGCCGCGCACCATCGGGCGCTGGCCGCCGAGCTCAAGGGCCATCTCGAGGCGGTGAAGCTGGGCGGCGGCAAGGCGCAGATGAGCCGCCACAAGGCGCGCGGCAAGCTGTTCGTGCGCGAGCGGGTGGAGATGCTGCTCGACCCGGGCACGGCCTTCCTCGAGCTCTCGCCGCTCGCCGCCCACGGCCTCTACGACGACGAGGCGCCTTCCGCCGGCGTGATGACGGGCGTCGGCACGGTGCGCGGGCGTCCGGTCATGGTGGTGGCGAACGACGCCACCGTGAAGGGCGGCACCTACCTGCCCATGACGGTGAAGAAGCACGTCCGGGCGCAGGAGGTGGCGCTCGAGAACCGGCTGCCGTGTGTCTACCTGGTGGACTCGGGCGGCGCATTCCTGCCGCTGCAGGCCGAGGTGTTCCCGGACCGCGACCACTTCGGGCGCATCTTCTACAACCAGGCGCGCATGTCGGCGCTGGGCATCCCGCAGGTGGCGGTGGTGATGGGCTCCTGCACCGCGGGCGGCGCCTACGTGCCGGCGATGAGCGACGAGGCGGTGATCGTGAAGAACCAGGGCACCATCTTCCTCGGCGGCCCGCCGCTGGTGCGAGCCGCGACCGGCGAAGAGGTGACGGCCGAGGAGCTGGGCGGTGGCGACGTGCACACGCGCATCTCGGGCGTGGCCGACCACCTGGCCGAGGACGACGCGCACGCGCTCGAGATCGCGCGCGACATCGTCGCGCACCTGGGCCCCGCGGGCCGGGCAAACGTCGAGATGGCCGAGCCCGAACCGCCCGGTTACGACCCGGAAGAGATCTACGGACTCCTCCCACGCGATCTTCGCACGCCGTACGACGTGCGGGAGCTGATCGCGCGGCTGGTGGACGGCTCACGCTTCCACGAGTTCAAGTCGCGCTACGGGACCACCCTGGTCACCGGCTTCGCCCACCTGCACGGGATGCCGGTCGGCATCCTCGCCAATCAGGGCGTGCTGTTCAGCGAGAGCGCGCTCAAGGCCACGCACTTCATCGAGCTCGCCGCCCAGCGGCAGGTGCCGTTGCTATTCTTGCAAAATATCAGCGGGTTCATGATCGGCAAGCAGTACGAGCACGGTGGGATCGCCAAGGACGGCGCCAAGATGGTGCACGCGGTGGCCAACGCGCCGGTGCCGAAGATCACGGTCATCATCGGCGGCTCCTTCGGCGCCGGGAACTACGGCATGTGCGGGCGCGCGTATCAGCCGCGCTTCCTGTTCATGTGGCCCAACAGCCGCATCAGCGTGATGGGCGGGGAGCAGGCGGCCTCGGTGCTGGCGCAGGTGAAGGGCGCGGCGGGGAAGAAGATGAGCGAGGCGGAGGTCAAGAAGTTCAAGCAGCCGATCCTCGACAAGTACGAAGAGGAGGGGAGCCCCTACTACTCGACCGGGCGGCTGTGGGACGACGGCATCCTCGATCCGGCCGCCACCCGCGACGCGCTCGGGCTGGCGCTCGCGGCCGCACTCAACGCGCCGATCCCCGAGATGCGCTTCGGCGTGTTCCGGATGTAGATCGTCATCGCGAGGAACCCGCATGCCCGGCCTGCGCCGCCCGTCTGCTCTCGTCCGCGTCCTGGGCGCAGCGCTGCTGGCGAGCGCAGCACTCGGGTGCGAGAAGCTGCCCACCGGCCCGGTCGAGCGCTTCACGCCGCCGCTGCGGGGCATCACCTTCGTGGACTGGACGGCCGATGGCTACGGCACCGCGACGGCCACCGCCTCGCTCGACGCCCTCGAGGCCACGGGGGCCAACACGATGATCGTCATCGTCACGGCGTACCAGGCCGACGCAGGTGCGGCCACGGTCCGTGCCGGCGACCCGCGCACGCCGATGGCATCGGCGGTGCAGCAGATCAGCGATGCGACGAGGGCGCGCGGGCTCCGCGTGACGCTCAAGCCCCACGTGGACCTGGACGACCGGTCGTGGCGCGGGCGCATCGCGCCGCCCGACCCGGCCGTGTGGTTCCAGTCGTACCGCGCCTTCATCCTGCCGTGGGCGGCGCTCGCTCAGTCGCTGGGCGCGAGCCAGTTCGTCGTGGGCACGGAGCTGGCCGGAACGCTCGGGCAGGCGGCGGAATGGCGCCGTACCATCGCGGCGGTGCGGGCCGTGTTCTCGGGGGAGGTGCTGTACGCCGCCTCGTGGGACGAGGCGGCGAAGGTGCCCTTCTGGGACGCGCTCGACCTGGTGGGCGTGGATTTCTACTTCCCGGTCGCCGACCGACGCGATGCCGGGCGGCTGGAGATGCTGGCCGGCTGGCAGCCCTGGCTCGAGCGGCTGCACCTGCTCCACCGCCAGACCGGTCGCGACATCCTGCTCACCGAGATCGGCTACCGGAGCGTCGACGGGGCGGGCATGGCGCCGTACGCCTTCGGGTCTGGCGCGGCACTGGATCTGGGCGAGCAGGCGGACCTCTACTGGGCGGCGTTGCAGGCGACCGGCGATCAGCATTGGATACGCGGGCTCTACTGGTGGAACTGGCCCGCCGATGGCTCGGGCGGGCCACGGAACACGGACTTCACGCCCGCGGACAAGCCGGCGGCCGGCGAACTGACGGCCGCCTGGGGACGCAGCTGAGATGCGGCGCCCGCCGAACGGCCCGCCCGCCCAGGGAGCATGCATCGTTGCGCTCATCGCAGCAGTGGTCCTGACCGGAGCCGCCGCCGCCGCCGAAGCGCCGCGGCTGCGCGCGGGCGCGATCGAGGTCGGGCTCTCGGGGTCGCTCACCTCGGTGGAAGGCAGCAGGCGCTCGATCCTCGCGCTGCGTGCAGGCAGCTTCCTCCGCGCCTTCTCGGGCCTCGCCGGGTTCGAGGCTGAAGTGGGGTACCATCACCAGCGCTCGCTCGACGAGGTGGAGCTGCAGGGCGCCGTCGCGTGGCAGCACGCGCTCGGGAGGAGCGCCATCCACCCGTTCGTCGCGCTCGGCGGTGGCGTGCGACAGGAGTGGCTCGGCAGCTTCAGCGAGGCACGCTACCCGGTCGGGTTCGCGCTCGGCGTGCGCGCCTTGTTCGACGTCCGCGCGGCCATGCGCGTGGAGTATCGCTACCGTCGCGTATTCCGGGATCCGGTGGCGGACTTCACCGAACACGAGGCCCTGGTGGGGCTCTCGTTGCTGTTCCGAAATGATGTGGAAGGGCCACCGCCGGGCGGAGGAAAGGAACGCTGATGGCCGGAGCGATCGAGATCATCCATGACGGCCCGGTGGCCCGCGTGTGGCTCGACCGGCCCGAGCAGCACAACGCCCTCACGGCCGAGCTGGCCGCCGAGCTGACCGCCGCGCTGCACGCGCTCGCGCACGACGAGACCGTGCGCGTGCTGGTGCTCGGCGGGCGCGGGCCCTCGTTCTGCGCCGGGGCGGACATCGCGGTGATGAAGGCGTCGGCCGAGGCGACTTTCGAGCAGAACGTCGCCGAGGCGGTGCGCCTCGGTGGCATGTTCGCCACCCTCGCCGACCTCCCGAAACCCGTCATCGCCCGTCTTCACGGCAACGTGCTCGGCGGCGGTGTCGGGCTCGCCTGTGCCTGCGACATCGCGGTCACCACCGACGACGCGCGCTTCGGGCTGAGCGAGGTGCGGCTCGGCATCCTGCCCGCGCTCATCAGTCCCTATGTCATCCGCCGCCTCGGCGACCGGAACGCGCGGGAGCTGATGCTCACGGGCGAGCGCTGCGACGGCGCCGCCGCGCTGCGCGCCGGGCTGGTCCACCACGCGGTGCCGGCCGCCGAGCTGGATGCGCGCGTGGACGATCGCGTCGGGGCACTGCTCGCGGGAGCGCCGCGCGCGCAGGCGCGCATCAAGACGCTGCTCGAGCTCTACGCCGACTCGACCTGGGAGGAATACCGCTCGGGGCTCCCGCGTGTCCTCGCCGAGGTGCGCTCGGGGGAGGAGGCGAAGGAGGGGCTCGCCGCGTTCTTCGAGAAGCGGAAACCGAAGTGGGCAGCCGGTGAGGCGAAGTCCCGCGACGCGAAGCCCGACCGCGCGCCCGCGTGACCGACCCACCGCACCCCGACCCCGCTCCGCCGCACGCCCCATGTTCACGAAGGTCCTGATCGCCAACCGCGGCGAGATCGCCTGCCGCATCGCCCGCACGTTGCGCGCGATGGGCGTGCGCAGCGTCGCCGTGTGCTCCGAGGCGGACCGCGGCGCACTCCACGCGCGGGTGGCCGACGAAGCGCGGGTCATCGGTCCCGCCGAGCCGCGCGCTTCCTACCTCAACATCGAGGCGCTGGTGCGGGCGGCGAAGGCGAGTGGGGCGGAGGGGGTTCATCCCGGGTACGGATTCCTCGCCGAGAACGCGGCGTTCGCGGCGGCGGTCGAGGCGGCGGGCCTCGTGTTCATCGGCCCGACGCCGGACCAGGTGAGCGCGATGGGCGACAAGCGCGCCGCGCGCGCGATCGCGGTCAAGGCTGGCGTGCCGGTGGTCCCCGGCGCCGAGGGCCGCGACGCGTCGGCGCTGGCGGCGGAGGCGGAGCGTCTCGGATTCCCGGTGATGGTCAAGGCCGCCCTCGGCGGCGGCGGTAAGGGCATGCGCATCGTCGAGGACCGCGCGGGGCTGGCCGAGGCGCTCGAGACTGCCACGCGGCTCGCGCAGTCGGCGTTCGGCGATGGCGCGGTCTACCTCGAGAAGCGACTCGAGCGCGCGCGCCACATCGAGGTGCAGGTGGCGGGGGATGGCCAGGGCCACGCGGTCCATCTCTTCGAGCGCGAGTGCTCGCTCCAGCGGCGGCACCAGAAGGTCGTGGAGGAGAGCCCATCGCCAGCGGTGGACGAGCCGCTGCGCGAGCGGCTCACTGCGGCGGCGGTCGCCCTCGCCGCGTCGGTGCGCTACCGCGGCCTCGGCACGGTCGAGTTCCTACTCGCGCCCGACGGCCGCTTCTACTTCCTCGAGATGAACACCCGGCTGCAGGTGGAGCACCCGGTCACCGAATGCGTCACCGGGTTCGATCTGGTCCGCTGGCAGCTCGAGATCGCGGCGGCAGGACGCCTGCCGCTCGCGCAGGAGGGGATCACGCGCAGCGGGCACTCCATCGAGGCGCGCGTCTATGCCGAGGACCCCGCGCGGAACTTCCTCCCGCAGGCGGGGCGGGCGGTCCGCGTGCGCTGGTCGGAGGGGCCGCAGGTGCGGGTCGATGCGGGCATCGCATCGGGCGACGACGTGCCGGTGCACTACGACCCGATCCTGGCCAAGGTGATCGCTGTCGGGGAGACGCGCGCCGGGGCGCTCGATCGCCTGACGCTGGCGCTCGACGAGTCGGTGGTGCACGGCGTCGTGACCAACCTGCCGTTCTTGAGGGCGCTGGTCAGGGCTCACGCGGTGCGCCGCGCGAAGGTGGACACCGAGTGGATCGAGCGCGAGTTCCTGGCCGGCTTCGCCGCGGTGGCGCTCGCCGCGGCGCCGGAGCTGGCGCTCGCCGCGGTGGCGATCGGCGAGCTGCTCGGCGTGCCGAAGGCGGCCGCGTCGCGCGCCGGGGCGCGGCGGGCGAGCGTGTTCGCGACCCTCGGCCGCTGGCGTCATCCGGGGCTCGAGTGATGCGCAGCCAGTGGCGGGACGGCGATCGCGTGCGCGTGGTGGAGGTGGTAGCGGAGGGCGGCGGACGCTACCGCGTGACCGTGGATGGGACCCCCTTCGAGGTGTCCGCCGAACGCCTGCCCGACGACCGTCTGCGTCTCACTGCCGGGCAGACCGCCACGGTCGCCGAGCTGAGTGCGGCGGGCGCGCGGCGATTCGTGCGCCTGGGTGCTCTCGACTTCGTGCTCGATCGTGAGGCGTCGGGCCGGCGCCGCGCCGGGCGCGCGCACGTCGCCGGTCTCGAATCGCCGATGCCGGGCGTGGTGACGCGGGTGATGGTGGCGCCGGGCGACCCGGTCACCAGGGGCCAGCCGCTGCTGGCGCTCGAGGCGATGAAGATGGAGCACCTGATCCGAGCACCCCGGGACGGGCGGATCAGGACCATCGCCGCCCGCGCCGGCGAGATGGTGAACGGCGGCGTGCCGCTGGTGGAGATGGACGAGGAGAGCGGATGAAACGCCGACGGGAACCGGCCGGGCCGCAGCCGCGGCCCGTCGCCGGCGGTCGCGCCGGTGCATCGACCTCGCTGGTCGCGCTCGAGCTCACCGTCGTTCTCCTCTGCGTCGCCCTCGCACTCTGGACCCAGCGCCGCGCGCTCGGCGGGTTCTTCTCGCTCGACGACCTCGTCATCATGGAGGAGGTGCGCGGCCTGCGACCCGCGGCCGTCGGCCTCTGGCGCCTGGTCTCCCGCCACCTCTACTTCGGCGCCGCGGTGCCACTGTTCGGTTCGAACCCGTTCCCCTACCACCTCCTGAGCTGGTTGCTGCACGGGGTGAATGTCGGACTCCTCTATCTCTTCGTGCGACGGGTCTCCGGCAGCGCCCTGCCGGCGGCGTTCGCCGCGGGCCTGTTCGGCACGACACGGCTCCACTTCACGGCGATCGGCACCGCCGCCTGCGTCGGCGAGCCGCTGGCGCTCGGGCTGACGCTGGGGGCACTCCTGCTGCACGCTCGGGGGAGGCTCGCCGCCGCCGCGGGGGCGGTGCTCTTCGCGCTGGCGATGCTCAGCAAGGAGAGCGTCGTGCTGCTCCCGTTCGTCACGCTCCTGCCATTCCCCGGGGCGGGGCGGCTGCGGGAGCGTTTGCGTCTGGCCGCACCGCTGCTCGCGCTCGGCGCGACCATCGGCGCCGCCCTCGTCGCCACCGGCACGGGCACCACCCATCTCGCCGGCGAGGCCTACGCCCGCGATCTCGGTCCCAACCTGTTCTTCAACCTCATGACCTACACGGCATGGGCGACGGATCTGAAGGACTCGCTCACCGGCCTGGTGAGCGTCATCTCGCCCCACGCGTGGCCGGTCGGCGTGGCGGGGAGCCTGGTGATCGTCCTCGTGGTGGTGGCGGCGCGCCGGACCACGCGACTGCCCGCGTTCGGAGCGGTGTGGTGGCTGCTCGCCCTGGTCCCGGTGCTCCCGCTGCTGCACCACACCTACGCCTACTACCTGTACGTACCCCTCGCCGGGCTCGCCATGTGGTTCGCGGGCGCGATCGAGTGGGCGATGGGCGCTCTGGCCGCGCGGACGCGACCCGCGGGCGGGCACGGTCGTGCGCCGGCGCGCGCCGCCCTTCGCCTCGCCGCCCCGGGTCTCGCCGTCGCCGCCGCGGTGGTATCGCTGCTGGCGGTCGGGCACGCGTGGTGGTCCGACCGGCTGATCGCCGAGCGCGTGGCGCTGCGCATGCAGGGGACGGGCGTCCCGCTCGATCCCGACCTGCGCAAGAGCGAGATCGCCCGCCACGCGTCCGCCGCGGTGGCGAAGCATCTCGCGGGGCGTCCGGGACGGGTGGCGTTCCTGCTGCCGGAGAGCCTCCGGCAGATCTACAGCACCGCGACCGGCGAGGTGCTGGCCGCGACCACCCCGGGATCGGAGAGCTACACGATGCTCGCCGGGGCGCTCGACGATGGGCGGGGGCTGCGGGCCCTGCACGCCAACGTGGATTCGGTCGCGTTCCTCCCGGGCTGGAAGGTCGGCTACGCCGACTTCGAACTGTTCGCCCAGGGCCGCGACGGCACCGTGTTCTCCCTCGGCCGCGGGCCGGACGGGTATGCCGAGGCCGGTGCCGCCATGCTCGGCAGCGGAGACGTGAAGCCCGCGCGCGAACTGCTCGAAGGCGCGCTCTCCGAATTCCCGAGCCACGCCCGCCTGCGCTTCCAGTACGCCCACGCGCTCCACCTGGACGGCGACTCGCTGGCGATGCGCCGCCAGCTCGAGGAGCTGGTGCGGCGCTCGCCAGCCGATCCGCTCGCGGCGCGCGTGCGCGCCGGCTTCGAGCGGGAGAGGCTCGGGCGGCGCGGTGATCCCGGAGGCCCTGTCCGGCGGGCGATCCGCAAGCAGTGAACGCCGCGCCGGGGCGTGCCGATAACGCCCTCGGCGCGCGGACCTCGGATGCGGGTCGTTGACGCTCCCCGACCCCTGTGCTACGGTGCCGGCGTCTCGTGGACCGGCTGGCACCGCGGGTTCCGACATCAGGGTCCACAGGCGAAGGAAGTCCCTGGACACCAACAGGTTGACCAGACCGCCGAACGCCACGCACATCGCCACCAGGACTCTTGACCTGGCCCTCTCCGGGGCCAACCGGGTCAAGAGTTTTGCATTTTACCGGGCCGCGAGGGTCAGACCGTGATCGTCCGCAAGTTCCCGATCGAGCATCTGGATGCCCTGACGCTGCTGGGCCGCAACGACGCCAACCTCCGCCACATCGAGCGCGCCATGCCGGTGCGCATCACCTTGCGTGACGGGACCATCACCGTCTCGGGCGAGGAGGAGGCGGTCAGCTCCGCCTCCCGTGCCCTCAAGGAGCTGGTCGAGCTGGCCGAGCGCGGCAAGGTGGTCGAGGAGGCCGACGTCGCGACCGCCCTCGGGTCGAGGCGCAACGGCGACTCCGGCGCCCGCCTGGTGGACGCCTATCAGGGCGCGCCGGGCTATGCGTTCGACCGCAAGAACGTGCGCGCGCGCTCGCCGATGCAGGCCGAATATCTCAAGGCGCTCGAGGAACACGACGTCGTGTTCGCGATCGGTCCCGCCGGCACCGGCAAGACCTACCTGGCGGTGGCGGCGGCCGTGCAGGCGCTGCGGCAGAAGAAGGTGGACCGCATCGTGCTCGTGCGGCCCGCGGTCGAGGCGGGGGAGAGCCTGGGCTTCCTGCCGGGGGACATGCAGGAGAAGGTGGATCCCTACCTGCGCCCCATGTACGACGCGCTGGCGGACCTCATGTCGTACGACAAGATGCGCCGCTACATCGAGCTCGGGGTGATCGAGATCGCGCCGCTGGCGTTCATGCGCGGCAGGACGCTGCACAATTCGTACGTGATCCTCGACGAGGCGCAGAACACCACGGTGCGGCAGATGAAGATGTTCCTCACCCGCATGGGCGTGAACTCGCGCGCCGTGATCACCGGCGACATCACCCAGATCGACCTGAAGGACGCCGACGCCTCGGGGCTGGTGCGCATCCAGAACATCCTCGGGCACGTCGCCGACATCAAGTTCATCTACTTCCATCCCGAAGACGTCGTGCGCCACCGTCTGGTGCGCGACATCATCCGCGCGTTCGACGACTACCACGCTCGCCAGAACGGCGGGAGCGAGGATGGGGTCGGCACCAGCCTCGACCCGGACGCCGTCGACGCGACGGCCGCCGGCGACGGCGCCGGATCCGTTCCGGGCGCCGCCGTCCAACCCTCCGCGGACGAGGAGTCGCGCGGTCCGTCGCGGTGACGGCCGCCCGCCCCTGACCGGGTCTTTCCGGCCGCACCCATGAACGTCCTGGATCAGGTCGCCCGCCCGGCGCTGCCCGACCGCGCCCACAGCATCCGATGGGGCTACTACGCGATCCGGCTGCTGCTGGTCGCCCTGCTGCTCGCGCTGGCGGGGCTGCTCCCGAGCCGCCCCCGCGTCGAGGAGAAATACCGCTACCGGTTGGGCGACATCACCCGCGAGCGCGTCGTCGCCCCCTACGACTTCCGCGTGCAGAAGGACGAGGGCACGCTGCGCCGGGAGCAGCAGGCGGCGGCGGTCTCGGTGCCGCCGGTGTTCGTGGTGGACGCGCGCGTCTCGTCGGAGACCCTGGAGCGCTTCGCGCAGTTCCAGGAGAAGGCGCTGCAGCTGGTCCTCGACCCCTCGCTCCCGCCGCCGGAGCGCTCCAGCCGGCTGCGCGCGCTGGGCGTGCCGCTCGCGGATGAGAATGCCCGCGCGCTCGGCGCGCCCGGTCGCGCGCGGCGCGTGTTGCGCGATCTCGGCGGCTGGCTCCATGACCTCTCCAGCGCCGGGGTGACGCCCGAGAAGCACGACGACCTCCTCCAGGGCTACCGCTCCATCGTGCTCCGCGACGGGGAGACCGAGCAGCCGCGCGCCGCGAGCCTGCTCTACGACCGGCGCGAAGCGCTGGCCTTCATCGAACGCCGCGCCCGCGACGCGTATCCCGGCGATCCGGCGGGGGTGAAGCTGGTGGTCGAGCTGGCGGGACCGTTCGTGCAGCCCAACGTGGTGTACGACCGGGCCGAGACCGAGTGGCGCCGCGTGCAGGCGCAGGGGGTCGTGCCGACCATGCTCGGTTTCGTGCAGAAGGACGAGCTGATCGTGGATGCCAACCAGCGCATCGACCGCGACGCGCTGCTCAAGCTGCAGTCGCTGCGCGACCTCGAGTCGGCACGCCGGCAGCGCAACGAGATCTTCTACCCGCCGGCCGCCCGCATGGCGCTGATGCTCCTGTTCATCGCCATCTTCGCGGTCTACCTGCGCCTCGAGCTGCCGCAGGTCTTCCGCGACAACGCGATGTTGGCGATGTTCACCCTGCTGGCGGCGGTGGTGATGGGAGCGACCGAGGTGCTGGTCGGGACGATGGGGCTCTCGGAGTTCACCATCCCGCTCGCGGTGGCGCCGCTGGTGGTTGCGTCGCTGATGGAGAAGCGGCCGGCGCTGGTGTTCACGCTCATGCTCGCCGTGGCGACCACGGCGATCATGGAGCTCAAGGCGCCGTTCGTGCCGGTCGCGGTGATGGGCGGGGTGACCGCCGTGTATTCGGTCGCGAGGCTGCGGCATCGCTGGCACTTCCTGCGGGCGAACGTCGTCATCGCCGCGGCCATCCTTGCGGCGATCATGGCCTGGGACCTGGCGCGGGCGACCCCGCCCGAGCTCCTGGTGCGCGACGCGATGTGGGGGGCGCTCAACAGCTTCCTCGCCATCTCGCTCGCGTTCCTGCTGCTGCCGGTGGTCGAGCACGTGTTCGGCCTGACCTCGGACATCACCCTGCTCGAGCTGTCGGACCTCAATCGCCCGCTGCTCCGGCGACTCCAGCTCGAGGCGCCGGGCACCTATCACCACAGCATGGTGGTCGGGAGCCTCGCCGAGCGGGCCGCCGAGGCGATCGGCGCCAACTCGCTGCTCGCGCGCGTCTCGGCCTACTACCACGACATCGGCAAGCTCTCGAAGCCCGAGTATTACGCCGAGAACGAGCCGGCGGCGGGGCGCAGCCGCCACGAGCAGCTCACGCCCAGCATGAGCGCGCTGGTCGTGAAGTCGCACATCGGCGAGGGTCTGGAGCTGGCGCGCCGCGAGCGGCTGCCGCGCGCGGTACGGAACGCCATCCCCGAGCACCACGGCACCATGGTGATGGCGTTCTTCTTCGACAAGGCCCTGCAGGTCGACCCCTCGGTGCGGCGGGAGGACTACTGCTATCCGGGCCCCCGTCCGCGCTCGAAGGAGACTGCCATCCTGATGCTCGCCGACGGTGTCGAAGGCGCCTCGCGCGCGTTGCAGGAACCCACGCCCAGCCGCATCCGCGGGCTGGTCACGCGCATCATCGACGAGCGGGTGCGGGACGGGCAGCTCGACGAGTGCGGGCTGACGCTCTCCGAGGTGGCGAGGATCCGGGAGGCGTTCATCCCGGTGCTCACGGCCATCTTCCACGTGCGCGCGCCGTACCCGGAGGAACCCAGACGGCACACCCGGGCTGATGCCGATCTCCGCAAAGAGTCCACTTAGCCTGCCCGGCGTGGCGGTGCCGCTCGCCGCCCTGGTGAGGGCGGCGCTCGCGCTGGAGGGGCGGCGCCCGGGCGAGCTCGGCATCGTGCTGACCGGCGACGCGCCGGTGCGCGAGCTCAACCGTCGCTGGCGCGGTCTCGACCGCGCCAGCGACGTGCTCTCGTTCGGCTACGACGACGCGCCCGGACGATTCGTGAACGGCGACCTCATCGTCTCCATGGACCGCGTCGCCGAGCAGGCGCGGCGCTTCCGCGTGACCCGCGGCCGCGAACTGGCGCGTCTGGTGATCCACGGCGCGCTGCACCTGGCCGGGCTCGACCACCGCACACCCTCACAGCGCATCCGGATGCGGGCCCGCGAGGCCGGGCTGCTGCGCGCCGGGGCGGCGCAGGTCCGGGCGCTCGAGCGCGCCCTTGACCGTGGCGCCGGCCGCGGGTCGGGAGCGCCGGCGGCGCGGTCCGCCGGACGGCGTGCGTCCTCGGCGTCGTCGATCCGCCGCCGCGTCTCCTCGCGGCGGTCGCCGTCCCCGGCCGGGGTCGATTGACCTGGATGCCCGGCATCGGCGAGTCTCGCGCCGGCACCGTCCACCGATGACCCGCGACCACCACCCCGGAACCTCGATCCACCTTCCATGACCCAGCCCGAGAAGTCCGAGAAGCACGAGAAGACCGGTCCCAGCGTGATGGGCCGGCTGCGCAACTACCTCCTCACCGGCCTGCTGGTGCTCGCGCCGTCGGCGGTGACGCTGTGGGTGTTCTATCGCCTGCTCAACTACGTGGACAACATCCTCGGCCGCTACCTGCGCTTCCCGGCGTTCGACTACCACCGTATCCCGGGCATCGGTCTGGTCGCGACGCTCATCCTGCTGGTGATCGTCGGATGGATGGCGTCGTGGATCGGCGCGCGTCCGGCGCTGCGTCTCTGGGACCATCTGTTGACCCGTATCCCGGGCATCGGTATTTTGTACGGCTCGACCAAGTCGCTGGGCGAAGCGTTCTTCTCCAAGGAGCCGCAGGTCTTCCAGCAGGTGGTGCTGGTGCCCTGGCCGCACCCCGGCATGTGGCGCGTCGGCTTCATCACCGGGCGCGCCAGCCGTGAGCTCCAGGAGCGGCTCCCCGGCGACGTCGAAGTGGTCTACGTACCGCACACCCCGAACCCCGCTTCCGGTTTCGTCCATTACGTGCCGAAGTCGGACATCATCTACCTGAACTGGCCGGTGGAAGACGGTCTCCGGGTGGTGATCTCGGGGGGTGTGGTGCAGCCCGGCGTGGCCGCCGAATAGCGGCGCCGCAGGCCGGGGCCGGCCTCCGGCCGCCCCCGGCGACGCCTCGATCCGTGGAGTGACGCCCTCATGGCCCTCGTCCGGTGCGAAGGGATCGTGCTCAAGACCCACGCGCTGGGGGACACGAGCCTGATCGTCGTCACCTACACGCGCGAGCACGGCCTGCTGAAGCTGGTGGCCAAGGCCGCGCGCCGCGCCCCGAGCCGCTTCGGCTACGCGCTCGAGCCGCTCTCCCGCTCGCGCTTCGTCGTCTATCACAAGGCCGACCGGGACCTTCACCTGCTGTCGCAGGCCGAGGTGCTCGAGCCCACCGGTAGCAGGCTGGCCGACCTCACGCGGCTCGCGCACGGCCAGGCCGCGCTCGAGCTCATCGACCGCCTGGTGTGGGGCGAGGAGCCGCACGCGGAGCTGTTCGACCTCCTGGCCTCCGTCCTCCTGGGGGTGGCGACGGCGCCGGTCGTCACCCTCCCCGCCGTCACGCTCGCCTTCCAGCTCCAGGTCGCGAGCCTGCTCGGCTACCGCCCGCGGCTCGACGCCTGCGCCGATTGTGGTAGCGCCATCTCGCCGCGGCGGCTGTTCTCCGCGGCGAGCGGCGGATTGCTGTGCGACCGCTGTGCCGCCACGGAGGCCGGCGCGGTCACGCTCTCGGCCGACGCGCTGGCGGGCCTGACGCTCCTGCTCTCGCGGCCGCTGAGTGAGGCGGGCCAGTGGCTGGAGCTGGGCGAGGTCCGGCGCACCGGCGAGATCCTGCGCGTGGTCGAGGAGTTCCTCCGCCACCACTTCCAGCGCTTCCAGGGACTGCGCTCGCTCGAGATGCTGCGCTCGCTGCCCGGCTTCGAGGCCGGGAAGGACGCCCCGTGTCCGGCCTGATCCCCAGCCGCTCGCTGCAGGAGATGATGCTGGCGCTCGAGACGTACTGGCTCGAGCGCGGCTGCGTGATCCAGCAGCCCTACCCGTCCGAGGTGGGGGCCGGCACCTTCAACCCGGCCACCTTCCTGCGGGCGCTCGGCCCCGAGCCGTGGCGCGTCGCCTACGTCGAACCCTCGCGCCGTCCCAAGGACGGTCGCTACGGGGAGAACCCGCACCGCTTCCAGCAGTTCTACCAGTACCAGGTGCTGCTCAAGCCCGCGCCCGCGGAGGTGGTCGAGATGTATTTCGACTCGCTGCGGTCGCTCGGCGTCGAACCGCGCGAGCACGACCTGCGCCTGGTCGAGGACGACTGGGAGTCGCCGACACTCGGGGCCTCGGGGCTGGGCTGGCAGGTGTGGATGGACGGCACCGAGATCTCGCAGTTCACCTACTTCCAGCAGTGCGGCGGCATCGAGCTGCCGGTGGTGTCAGCGGAACTGACCTACGGCCTCGACCGCATCGGCATGATGCTGCAGGGCAAGCACCGCGTGCAGGACCTGGCGTGGGCGGAGGGCATCACCTGGGGCGACCTGTGGCTCCAGAACGAGAAGGAGTACTCGCGCTACAACTTCGA
>JBBTLZ010000004.1:0-15325 GCA_038068435.1 Candidatus Eiseniibacteriota bacterium
TTCCGCGAGCTGGCGCTCTCCGGGCAGATCCCGGGCGTCGTCAAGTCGAGCTGGTGAGGCGGGCCCTTCCGAGCGAAGGGCGATACGAAGCCAGGCTGCACGCCGCGTGCGTGGACGCTGGTTTCAGGGGAGGCATGAATGGCAGTCAGTGACCCGGTGGCGGATTTCCTGACCTGCGTGCGCAACGCCGTCCGCGCCAAGCACCGCAAGGTGGACGTGAACGCGTCGCGCGTGAAGACGGAGCTCGCCAAGGTGCTCCTGCGCGAGCGTTTCATCAACAACTTCAAGGTGATCGAGGACCGCAAGCAGGGGGTCCTCAGGATCTACCTCAAGTACGCCGGCGAGGACGCGAGCGTCATCACCGGCATCCGCCGCATCAGCATGCCCGGCCGCCGGGTGTACGTCCGCAAGGACAGCATCCCGCGCGTCATGGGCGGCCTCGGCACATCGATCGTCTCCACGTCACGCGGCTTGATGACCGACCGCGAGGCCCGCGAAGCCGGGCTCGGCGGCGAGCTCGTCTGCCAGGTCTGGTAGGGGACCGACATGTCACGAATGGGCAAGCGACCGGTCGCGATCCCCGGCGGGGTCACGGTGGTGGTCGCCGACAGCACGGTGTGGGTCAAGGGCCCCCGGGGCGAGCTGAGCGCGCCGGTGATGGCCGGCACGACCGTCGTGGTCGAAGGCAACGAGGTGCGCGTGGATGCGGAGCGCAAGACGCGCAACCCCGCGTTCGGCACCATGCGGGCGCACGTCGCCAACATGGTGGAGGGCGTGTCCGGCGGGTTCAGCAAGACGCTCGAGATCGTCGGCACCGGGTACCGTGCCGCGCTGGAGGGGAAGACGCTGGTGCTGCAGCTCGGCTACTCGCATCCGATCCGGTTCGAGCCGCCGGCGGGCCTCACCATCAAGGTGGAGAACCCGACGCGCCTGGTCATCTCGGGCGCCGACAAGTGGTCGGTGGGACAGGCGGCGGCCGAGATCCGGGGCTTCCGTCCACCCGAGCCCTACAAGGGCAAGGGCGTCAAGTACGAAGGCGAGTACATCCGGCGCAAGGCCGGCAAGGCCGCAGGGACGGCCTCATCATGAGCGGAACTCATAATCACTACGAGCGCCGGCAGATCCGGCGCTACCGCATCCGCAAGCGGGTCATCGGCTCGCCGGAGCGTCCGCGCCTGTCGGTGTTCCGCAGCTCGAAGCACATTTACGCCCAGGTCATCGACGACACGCGTGGCGTCACGCTGGCGTCCGCGTCGAGCCGCGAGGATCTCGCGGCCCGCGTCGAGGGCAAGGGCAAGACGGCCGTCAGCGCCGCGGTCGGCAAGCTGCTGGCCGAGCGGGCGCGCGAGCAGGGTGTCGAGAAGGTGTGTTTCGACCGCGGCGGTTACCTGTATCACGGGCGCGTGAAGGCGCTTGCCGACGGCGCGCGCGCCGGCGGCCTGAATTTCTAGGAGGTTCGAGGTGCGAGCATTCGATGCACCCAAGTCCGAGTTCCTCGAGCGCGTGATCAACGTGAACCGGTGCGCCAAGGTGGTAAAGGGCGGCCGGCGGTTCTCGTTCAACGCGATCGTCGCGGTCGGCGACCAGAAGGGCCGCGTCGGCGTGGGCCTCGGGAAGGCGAACGAGGTCGTGGACGCGATCCGCAAGGCCGGCGAGGCGGCGAAGAAGGGCATGTTCCAGGTCCCGGTGACGAAGTCCGGCTCGATCCCGCATCAGATCGTCGGCCACTTCGGCGCCGGCGAGGTGCTGCTCAAGCCGGCGACGCCGGGCACCGGCGTGATCGCCGGCGCCAGTGTGCGCGCGGTGCTCGAGGCGGCGGGCATCCAGAACGTGCTGACCAAGTGCCTGGGCAGCCGCAACCCGCACAACCTGGTCAAGGCGGTGGTGAACGGCCTGCAGCGCCTGCGCCGTCCCTCCGACGTGGCCTCGATGCGGGGTCGCACGCTGGCCGAATTGTTCGGGCAGCCGGGGACGCAGCATGGCGCGTAGGGTCCGGGTCCGTCAGATCAAGAGCGCGAGCGGCCACAAGGCCGACCAGGCGGCGACCGCGCGCGCGCTCGGCATCCGCCGTCTCCACCAGCCGGTGGAGCACAACGACACGCCCCAGATCCGGGGCATGATCTTCAAGATCCGCCACCTCGTCGAGGTGGAGGAGCTCAACTCCTAGGCAGGGCGAATGACCATCCGCATCGGCAACCTCCATCCGGCGGCGGGCTCCACGCGTCCGCGCAAGCGCCGCGGCAAGGGCGCGGCGACGGGCCTCGGTGGCACGGCCGGCAAGGGCCACAAGGGCAAGAAGGCGCGGGCCGGCGGCAAGATCCCCGCCTGGTTCGAGGGCGGTCAGATGCCGCTGCAGCGCCGGGTGCCCAAGCGTGGGTTCAAGAACCCCGATCGCGTCGAGTACCAGATCGTCCAGGTCGGCCGGTTGGGTCAGGCCCCGGCGGGCGCGACCGTGGACCGTATGTGGCTCAAGGGGGCCGGCATCGTCCGGCGCCGGGGGCCGATCAAGCTGCTCGCGGGCGGTGAGATCAAGATCGCGCTGACCGTGAAGGTGGACGCCGCCAGCGAAGCCGCGAGGAAGGCGGTCGAGGCGGCGGGCGGCAGGGTGGAGCTGACGGCCGTCAAGGCCGAGGGGAACTGATGCTCGACAAGCTGCGCAACATCTTCCAGGTCCCCGAACTCAAGCGCCGCATCCTGTTCACGCTGGCGCTGTTCGTGGTCTATCGCTTCGGCGAGCACATGCCCACACCGGGCGTGAATGCCAAGGCGCTGGCAGGGGCCTTCGCGAGCCAGGCGGGCACGCTGTTCGGCCTCTACGACCTGTTCGTGGGCGGGGCGTTCTCCCGCGCGACGGTGTTCGCGCTCGGCATCATGCCGTACATCTCGTCCTCGATCATCCTGCAGTTGCTGGGTGCGGTGGTCCCGTACCTCGCGAAGCTGCGCAAGGAGGGCGAGGAAGGGCAGAAGAAGCTCACGCAGCTCACGCGCTACGGCACCATCATCATCGCGATCATCCAGTCGTACGCCTACAGCGTGTTCCTCGTGAACATGGGCGCCGCGCAGGGTCTCACGGTGGTCCCGCACCCGGGGTTTGGGTTCGCCCTGGTGACCGTGATCACCCAGACCGCGGGCACGATCCTGGTCATGTGGCTGGGCGAGAAGATCACCGAGCACGGCATCGGCAACGGCATCTCGCTCATCATCTTCGTGAACATCGTCGGGATGGCGCCCAACGCGGTCGCGCAGGCGTACGACAGCTTCAAGGGCGGTGCCTTGTCGCTGCTCACCATCCTGGTGGTGCTGGCCCTCATGGTGGTGGTCACCGCGGCGGTCGTGCTCATGACCCAGGGGATGCGCAAGATCCCGGTGCAGTACGCCAAGCGGATCGTCGGGCGCCGCATGTACGGCGGCGCGGCCACCCACATCCCGCTGCGGATCAACACGGCGGGCGTGATCCCCATCATCTTCGCTTCGAGCATCATGATCCTGCCCGCCACGGTCGCGGGCTTCGTGCCGCCGAACCACCCGCTGGCGGCGATGGGGCAGTGGTTCAACCCGCTGGGGTGGATCTACAACATCATCTACGGGGTGATCATCGTCTTCTTCACCTACTTCTACACCGCCGTGGTGCTCAATCCGAATGACCTGGCGGAGAACATGCGCAAGTACGGCGGCTTCGTGCCGGGCATCCGACCGGGCCGCAAGACCGCCGAGTACATCGACCGCGTGCTGTCGCGGATCACGCTGCCCGGGGCGATCTTCCTGGCGATCGTCGCCACGCTCCCGGACATGATGATCGCCGGCCTGGGCATGCCGTTCCTGGGCTTCGGCGGCACCAGCGTGCTGATCGTGGTCGGCGTGGCGCTCGATACGCTGCAGCAGGTGGAGTCGCATCTCCTGATGCGGCACTACGAGGGCTTCGTGAAGCGCGGCCGCATCCGCGGCCGCCAGAGAATGTGACGGTGCGGGTGGTCCTGTTGGGACCGCCCGGGGTCGGGAAGGGCACCCAGGGCCGGCGGCTCGCGAGCGAGCACGGCTGGGCGCTGATCTCGACCGGCGAGATGCTGCGCGACGCGGTCGCGCGACGGACGTCGCTGGGCATCGAGGCGCAGCGATTGATGGACGCCGGACAGCTGGTTGGCGACGACGTGATGATCGGACTGGTGAAGGAGCGCAGCGGCCGGAGCGACGCGACGGCGGGATTCGTCCTCGACGGATTCCCCCGCACCGTCCCCCAGGCCGATGCGCTGGACGCGATGCTGGGCGAACGCGGCCAGACGCTGGACGCGGCGGTGAGCCTGGCGGCGCCCGAGGACGAACTGGTGCGGCGCATGAGCGCGCGACGGGAGTGCCCGGTCTGCAAGCGGGCGTACAACCTGGTCAGCGCGCCGCCGCGGGACGGGCGTCATTGCGACGACCATCCCGAGGCCGAGCTGCGACAGCGCGCGGACGACGTGCCGGAGACGGTGAAGCGGAGGCTCGAGGTGTACGCGCGCGCGACGGCGCCGCTGCTCGAGTACTACCGCTCGCGGGCCCGGCTGCGGGAGGTTGCGGGACTGGGGACGATGGACGAGGTGTACGGGTCGCTGGCCAGGGCGCTCGGGGTCTAGGTCGGGCGTCGTGGCACGCACGGTATTCCTGAGGGGCAGGGAGGAGATCGAGTCGATCCGGGCGGCGGCGGAGCTCGTGGCGCGGACCCTGGCGATGCTGGGCCGGGAGGTGCACCCCGGGGTGTCCACGGCGTCCCTCGACCGGCTGGCCGCGACGTTCATCCGCGATCACGGCGGACGGCCGGCGTTCAAGGGTTACCGGGGCTTCCCGGCGAGCATCTGCTCGTCGATCAACGACCAGGTGGTCCACGGCATCCCGGGACCACGGAGTCTCGTCGAGGGCGACATCGTCGGGATCGACGTCGGCGTGGAGAAGGGCGGCTACTACGGGGATGCGGCGCTCACCTTCGCGGTGGGGAACGTGAGCGAGCAGGCGGCCCGGCTGCTGCAGGTGACGCGTGAGGCCCTGGTGCGGGGGGTGGCGCAGGCGAAGGCGGGGAATCGGGTGGGAGACATCTCCCACGCCATCCAGTCGTACGTGGAGGAGCACGGGTTCTCGGTGGTCCGGTCGCTGGTCGGGCACGGCATCGGCCGCCAGATGCACGAGGAGCCGCAGGTCCCGAACTTCGGGACGCAGGACCGGGGTCCGCGGCTGATGGCCGGGCAGGTGCTGGCGATCGAGCCGATGGTGAACGCCGGCGCGCCGGAGGTGGTGACGCAGCCGGATGGTTGGACGGTGGTCACGAAGGATGGCACGCTGAGTGCCCACTTCGAGCACACCGTGGCGGTGGGGCCGGAGGGCCCCGAGATTCTGTCCCGATCGGACGGATCCTAGAAGCGAGGTCGTATTGGCGAAGGAAGAAGGCATCCAGGTCGAAGGCACCGTGATCGAGCCGCTCCCGAACGCGATGTTCCGGGTCGAGCTGGAGAACGGTCACAAGGTGCTGGCCCACATCTCGGGCAAGATGCGGATGCATTTCATCAAGATCCTTCCCGGTGACAAGGTCACCGTGGAGCTCTCGCCCTACGACCTGACCCGCGGCCGGATCGTGTACCGCTACAAGTAGGGGCTGGCAGAGGCCGGCGCCCGGTTCGGAGGGGCAGCATGAAGGTGCGTTCATCGGTGAAGAAGATCTGCGAGCACTGCAAGGTGGTGCGTCGCAAGGGTGTGATCCGCGTGATCTGCAAGCGCAATCCGCGGCACAAGCAGCGTCAGAAGTAGCGAAGGAGGGTAGCCGTGGCACGTATCGCGGGCGTCGATCTTCCGGCGGACAAGCGCATCGAGGTCGCGCTCACCTACATCTTCGGCATCGGCCGCACCACCGCGCGCAAGATCCTGGCGCAGTCGGGCGTGAGCCCCGATGTCCGGGTCAAGGGCCTGAGCGACGAGGACACCGGCAAGCTGCGCTCGATCATCGAGCGCGACTACAAGGTGGAGGGCGCCCTGCGCGGCGAGGTCGCCATGAACATCAAGCGCCTGATGGACATCGGCGCCTATCGGGGCCTGCGTCACCGCCGCGGCCTGCCGGTGCGCGGCCAGCGCACGAAGACCAACGCCCGTACCCGCAAGGGTCCCAAGAAGACGGCGGGCGGGATGAAGCGTCCGACGACGGCGGCCAAGCCGGCCCCGGCGAAGAAGAGCTGATCCAGACGGGCCGTCGCGGCCCGCACGGAGGTTTCGAGTGGCGGATGTCAAGAAGACCCGGAAGCGCGACCGCAAGGTGAGCACCAACGGGGTGGCTCACGTGCAGGCGAGCTTCAACAACACCATCGTCACCATCACCGACACGGATGGCCACGTGATCACCTGGGCGAGCGCGGGCAAGGTGGGCTTCAAGGGCTCACGCAAGAGCACGCCGTTCGCCGCGCAGGTGGCCGCGGAGGCCAGCGCCAGGGAGGCCCTGAACCTCGGCATGAAGCGCGTCGAGGTGTGGGTGAAGGGCCCGGGCTCGGGTCGCGAGGCCGCCATCCGGTCGTTGCAGGCGGCGGGCCTCGAGATCTCCGCGATCAAGGACGTGACGCCCATCCCGCACAACGGCTGCCGCCCGCCCAAGCGGCGCCGGGTCTAGGAGCGACTACCCATGGCGGTCTATCACGATGCGAGGTGCCGGTTGTGCCGGCGCGAAGGCACCAAGCTCTTCCTCAAGGGCGCGCGCTGCTTCACGGACAAGTGCGCCTTCGAGCGGCGCGGATACGCGCCGGGCGAGCACGGCAAGAGCCGGCGCGTCAAGGAGACGAACTACGGCCAGCAGCTCCGGGAGAAGCAGAAGGCCCGTCGCATCTACGGCATCCTCGAGCGGCAGTTCCGGGGCTACTTCGCCAAGGCGGCCACCGCCAAGGGCGTGACCGGCGAGGCGTTGCTCCAGATGCTGGAGCGCCGCATGGACAACATCGTCTTCCGCCTCGGCTTTGCGCCGTCTCGGAGCGCGGCGCGACAGCTCGTCCGTCACGGGCACTTCCACGTAAACGGCCGCGCGGTGGACATCCCGTCGTTTCTCGTGCGCGCCGGTGACGAGGTCAAGGTCCGTGAGCGGAGCCGCAAGCTCGCGGTGGTGCTGAGCGCGCTGGAGGCGCGCAAGGGCCAGGGGGTTCCGGAGTGGATGGACCTCAACGCCGAGCAGCTCAGCGGCCGCGTGCTGAACATCCCGACCCGGGCGAACATCCCGGTCCCCATCAACGAACAGCTGATCGTCGAGCTCTACTCGAAGTAAACGTACGCCCTCCCCAAGGAGGCTTGCCGATGAAGTGGAAGAACCTCACGATGCCCAAGCAGGTGGTGGCCGACGCCGGGAACACCCCGGGCTACGGCAAGTTCGTCATCGAACCCCTCGAGCGCGGCTTCGGTCTCACGCTGGGTAACACGCTGCGGCGAGTGCTGCTCTCGTCGCTGCAGGGCGCCGCGATCACCGCGGTGCGCATCCACGGCGTGCTGCACGAGTTCTCGACGCTCCCGGGCGTCATCGAGGACGTCACCGAGATCATCCTGAACCTCAAGCAGGTCCGCCTGAAGCTGCACGGCGACGGCCCGAAGAAGGGCACGTTCGAGGTGCGCGGCAAGGGCGAGGTCCGCGCCGGCAACCTGATCGTGGACCCCGAGGTCGAGGTGCTGAACCCCGACCTGCACATCGCGACGTTGAACAAGGACGGGGACCTGCGCATGGAGGTCGAGATCGACGCCGGACGCAGCTACGTCTCGGCCGACCAGCATTCGCAGATCGACCGGCCGATCGGCGTGATCCCGATCGACTCGATGTTCTCGCCGGTGACCAAGGTCAACTACAACGTCGAGACCACTCGGCTGGGGCAGCGCATCGACTACGACAAGCTGACGGTCGAGGTGTGGACGGACGCGAGCATCCTCCCGTCCGACGCGGTCGCCGTCGCGGCGAAGATCCTGCGGGACCACTTCACGCTGTTCATCCACTTCGAGGAACCCATCGAGGAGGAGGTTGAGGAGGAGGTCGACGAGGAGCGGCAGCGCGTCCGCCGTCTGCTCGACAAGAGCGTCGAGGAGCTCGAGCTCTCGGTGCGCTCCAGCAACTGCCTGCGCGCCGCCGAGATCAAGAGCATCGGCGACCTGGTGCAGAAGAGCGAGCCCGAGATGCTCAAGTACCGCAACTTCGGCCGCAAGTCGCTCAAGGAGATCCAGGACATCCTGAGCGAGATGGGGCTGCACTTCGGGATGGACGTCACCCCGTACACCGAGAACAGGACCCCGGCGCGGCTCGACGCATGAGATCCGCGGGCCGGCCACGCGGCCGGTCCACGCCGGTGGAAGGGACCTTTCGACATGCGACACCGTAAAGACCATCGCAAGCTGAGCCGCACCGCCTCCCACCGGCGCGCGCTGCTGCGCAACCTGGTCACGGCACTCTTCCAGTACGAGCGCATCGAGACCACGGTGGAGAAGGCGAAGGAGGCCCGACGGCTGGCGGAGCGCCTCATCACGTTCGGGAAGCGGGGAGACATCGCCGCCCGGCGCCGCGTGGACAGCTTCATCACGCGTCCCGCGGTGACCCGGAAGCTGTTCGCGACCATCGCCCCCTGGTACACCGAGCGCCAGGGCGGCTACACGCGCATCATCCGGATCGGCCGCCGGCTGGGCGACGCGGGAGAGACTGCCTATCTCGAGCTGGTGAAGTCCGACGAGCAGAAGGAAGCCGCGCGTCAGGCCCGGATCGCGGCCGCCGAGGCGAAGGAGCGCTCGCCCAAGGGCGACAAGCCCGAGAAGAAGCCCAGGGTCGAGACCGCGCCCGCCGCCGAGAGCGAGAGGCCCAGGCGCGGGAGGAAGAGGGAGGGGGGCCCGGACACCTCGCCGGCGCCCGCCAAGAAGGCACCCCGCCGCTCGGTGACCACCGGCTGAGCCCTCAGTCCCACACACTGGCTGCAGCGCGGGGGGGGGGGGGCCCCCCCCGCCCGCACCATTGACGCCCCATGGAAACCCAGAGCCAATCATGAACCCGACGCAGACCCAGCCCCCCCGCGGTTCCGACACCGCCGTGCGGGAGGATATCCGGAACATCGCCATCATCGCCCACGTGGACCACGGCAAGACCACGCTGGTGGATGCCATGCTGTGGCAGAGCGGCGTGTTCCGCGAGAACCAGGAGGTCGTGGAACGGGTCATGGACTCCAACGATCTCGAGCGCGAGAAGGGCATCACCATCCTGGCGAAGAACACCGCGGTGCGCTTCGGGCGCACCAAGATCAACATCGTCGACACGCCGGGCCACGCGGACTTCGGCGGCGAGGTCGAGCGCACGCTCAAGATGGTGGACGGCGTCCTGCTGCTGGTGGACGCCAGCGAGGGCCCGCTGCCGCAGACCCGCTTCGTCCTCAAGAAGGCGCTCGAGCTGGGGCTGCCGCCGATCGTGGTGATCAACAAGATCGATCGCAAGGACGCGCGGCCGCAGGAGGTGCTCAACGAGATCTACGACCTGTTCATCGATCTCGACGCCCACGAGGACCAGCTCGATTTCCCGGTGCTGTACACGATCGCACGCGACGGCATCTGCCGGCTGACCCCGGACGGGCCGGACCACAAGCTGGCGCCGCTGTTCGAGGAGATCGTGCGCACCATCCCGGCGCCGCGCTACGACCGCAGCGTGCCCCTGCAGATGCTGGTGCTCAACCTCGACTACTCGAACTTCGTGGGCCGACTCGCGATCGGGCGGGTCGTGAACGGGCACGTGCGCGCGCGCCAGGACGTCGGCCTCGCGCGGCTCGACGGCAGCGTGGTCCGCAGGCGCGTTACCAACCTCTACGTGTTCGAGGGCCTCCAGCGCGTCGAGGTGGAGGACGCCGGGCCCGGCGACATCGTGGCGCTCGCGGGCTTCGAGGAGGTGAACATCGGCGAGACCATCACCGACCCGGAGGACCCGCATCCGCTGCCCCGCGTGATCGTGGACGAGCCCACCGTGAGCATGGTGTTCTCGGTGAACAACTCGCCGTTCGCGGGCCAGGAAGGCAAGTACGTCACGTCGCGCAATCTCAAGGAGCGGCTCGAGCGCGAGATCCTGACCAACGTAAGCATCCGCATCGAGCCCGGCGAGACGCCGGACAACTTCAAGGTATCGGGTCGCGGCGAGCTGCAGATGGCGATCCTCATCGAAATGATGCGGCGGGAGGGCTACGAGCTGCTGGTGAGCCGGCCCGAGGTCATCACCCGCACCGTCGACGGCGTCCGCCACGAGCCCATGGAGCGGCTGGTGATCGACTGTCCCGAGGATTTCGTCGGCGTGGTGACGCAGAAGATCGGCACGCGCAAGGGACGGATGACCAACATGGTCAACCACGGCACCGGCCGCGTGCGGCTGGAGTTCCGCATCCCCTCGCGCGGGCTGATCGGCTTCCGCAGCCAGTTCCTCACCGACACCCGCGGCACCGGCCTCCTGAACCACCTGTTCGACGGATACGAGCCGTGGCAGGGCGACATCCCCCACCGCATGACCGGGGCGCTGGTCGCCGACCGGGCCGGCAAGGTGACGGCCTACGCGATCGAGCGTCTCCAGGACCGCGGCGAGATGTTCGTCGAGCCGGGCGAGCGCGTCTACGAGGGCATGATCCTCGGCGAGAACGCGCGCGAAGAGGACATCGACGCCAACATGGTGAGGGAGAAGAAGCTCACCAACATGCGGGCATCCACCTCGGATGAAGGGATCCACCTGCTGCCGGTCCGCCGGCTCTCGCTCGAGCAGACCCTCGACTGGATCCGCGAGGACGAGTTGCTGGAGGTGACCCCGCAGTCGCTCCGACTCCGCAAACGCGTGCTGTCCGCCAATATACGCCCGCGCTACTGGCAGCGCCGCGGCTGAGAGCCGGCGGGCTCTGCGGGAGGCCGTCCAAGCCGCTTCGCCCTAAAGTCTTGCCCCGCCCGGGCCGATGCCCCGGGGGTGGCGCGAGCGGACCGCTCGCAACCCCCCTCATGAACTTCTTCGAGCAGCCTTCATGGACGAGGCCTGAGTCGACGGCTTCAGCGGGCGCCGGGGCGCGCGGCGAGTCGCCGGGCGCCCGCCGCGGCGACGCCGCCAGCCTGCTGCTGTCCCAGGGCAACGCGGGACGCGGCGATTCGCGTCGCATCACCGTCGGTCTCCTCGCGCTCGGGGTCGTGAGCGTGGCGCTCCTCAACTTCGGGCTCTACCAGAGCGAGCGCGGCGCCCTGGTCCAGCGCCGCTGGGAGCAGCTCGAGCGCGGCACCGACACCAAGCGTAACGAGGTGCGCGCGCTGATCGGCCAGCTGCAGCGCCAGATCGCGTACGCCGCCGCCACTCCGGCGCTCGCGAGCGCAACGGCACGCGCGATGGCCGGCACGCTCGGCGCCGCCGAGCGACAGGAACTGCAGCTCGAGCTGGACCGCACCGTTCAGGCGCTTCACCTTCACCACCTGGTCCTGGTCGGTCCGGCGGGCCTGCCGATCGCCGCCAGCCGGGATGCGCCCGCCGTGCCCTCGGAAGGCCAGCTCGCCATCGCCCGCCGCGCCCTCGAGAGCGGTCAGCGCACTGCGAGCGGCATCCGCACCGAATCGGCCGGGGGCCGCGTGATCGAGGTCGCCTCGGTGGTGCCGATCGGCTCGCCCGCGGGCGAGGCACCGGTGCTGGTCTCGGCCACGTTGACCGGCGAGGCGCTGGGGCCGCTCCTCACCGACTGGATCGGGCCCGGGGTCGCGGGGCACGCCTACCTCGTGCGCCAGGACGGGGCCGACGTGATCCTCATGACACCCTCAGAACTGATCCCGGTGCCGGGCGGGCGCGCGCCGCTCACCGACCGGCGCGCACGGGCCGCGGCCATGGCCGCCACCGGGGTGGAGTCGAACGTCGAGATCGCCGACGACGGCCGGCGCGTCGTCTGGGCGACCACGCGCCATCTGCCCGAGCTGGGCTGGGGGCTGGTGGGCGAAGTGAGCCGCGATGCCATGCTGGCCGAGCTTCACAACACGCTCGTCAAGCTCCTGCTGCTCGATCTGGCGTTGTTGCTGTGCGCGGTCGGGGTGACGTGGCTCTGGCGCCGGCAGTACGTGACCGGTCTCGCCCGCAACGAGGTGAGGCTCACCAACCGGCATGCCGCCCGCGTCCAGGCCATACTCGACACCGCCTTCGACGCCATCATCACCTTCGACAGAGCCGGCCGCGTGCGCACCGTCAACCGCGCGGCCGAGGAGCTGTTCGGTCGCCCCGCGGCCGAGCAGGAAGGGCAGCCGCTGCACCGCTTCCTGCGCTGGGGCGGGGCCGGCCGCCCCGGTCAGCAGTCGCTGCCCACGCCGGGGGTGGTGTGCATCGCCGAGGCGAAGCGCGCCGACGGGCAGGTGTTCCCGGTGGAGTTCTCGCTCGGTCAGGCGGGGGAGGGCGACGAGCTCCTCTACGCCGCCATCGTCCGCGACATCAGCGATCGCGTCGAGGCCGAGAAGCGCATCCGCAGCTTCGCCGAGGGTCTCGAGGCCAGCAACCGGCGCCTCGAGGAGCTGAACGCGCAGCTCCAGGAGGCCTCGCGTCTCAAGAGCGAGTTCCTGGCCAACACGTCGCACGAGCTCCGCACGCCGCTCAACGGCATGATCGGGTTCCTGCAGCTGGTGCTCGACGGTCTGTGCGAGAGCCGCGACGAGGAGCGCGATTTCCTCAAGCAGGGCCTCCAGTGCTCGCGCCATCTGCTGGGGCTCATCAACGACGTGCTCGACATCGCCAGGATCGAGGCGGGCAAGCTGAACGTCGAGGCCGAGAAGGTGGACGTGCGCGATCTGTTCGCCGAGGTCGAGACCGTGACACACGTGCAGGCGCAGCAGGCCGGCATCGCGTTGCGCTTCGAGCCGCAGGCCGACGAGAGCGTCTTCGTCCGCTCCGACTTCCCCAAGACCAAGCAGGTGCTGATCAACCTGATCGGCAACAGTCTCAAGTTCACCGCCAGGGGGAGCATCACGGTGCGTGCGAGCGCGCACCCCGATCTGGGCCACATGATGTTCGAGGTCGTGGACACCGGGATCGGGATCCCGCGGGACCGCCAGAAGCTGATCTTCGAGAAGTTCACCCAGGGCGACGGCAGCACCACGCGCAGGTACGGTGGCACCGGCCTGGGGCTGGCGATCTCCCGCAGCCTGGTGGAGCTGATGGGCGGCATCATCGGCGTCCACAGCGAGGGCGAGGGCAAGGGGGCGCGGATGTACTTCTCGCTGCCGGTCTGGGACGACTCGGCGGCGTCGCTGTCGGGAGCACGGGAGCCCAACGGGGAGCAGATCGAGGGCCCGGCCAACGGCCCGCTGGTGCTGGTGGTCGAGGACGACCCGGTGTTCCGCCGCTTCCTGACGGTGTTGTTGCACCAGCACGGCTACCGCACGGTCCAGAGCTCGCACGCCGAGGGCGCCTGGGTGCTGGTGCGCCGCCTGCAGCCCGCAGTCGTGGTGCTCGACTACGCGCTGTCGTGCACCGAGGGGGCCACGCTGAGGACCGGATGGGACCTGGCGGAGCGCATGACCGCGGACCACGACACCCGGCACATCCCGCTCATCTTCGTCACCGGATTCGACGAGGAGCTGCGCGAGAAGCTCAAGGCGACGGCCTTCTCCCGTAGACCTGAGCACCTCATGAAGCCGGTGGACGGGAGCGTGCTGCTCGCCAAGCTCGAGGAGTTGGTCGGCGACATCCAGGGACGCCACGTGCGCGTGCTGATGGCCGACGACGACCCCACGGTCGCCGCCTTCGTGCGCAAGGTGCTGCCCGAGGACCGCTACCACATCGAGGTGGCGAACAACGGCGAGGAGTGCCTGCACGTGCTGCGCACCCAGCCACGCGGCTTCGACCTGTTGCTGCTGGATCTCATGATGCCCGAGGTGAGCGGCTACGACGTGCTGCGCGAGATGACGCTCTCGGGGACCGCCGCCGACCTGCCGGTCGTCGTGCTCACCAATTTCCCCGAGGCGCGGAACCCCGAGGAGAAGCGGCTGCTGGAGCACGGCCTGGTGCTCGACGTGCTGCCCAAGTCCGCCGTCCACGACAGCCCACAGCTGCTCTCGCACATCATCGACTGGCACCTGCAGGTGGCGAGCGAGGGCACCGAGGAGAGGGCGGCATGATCCACGTCGTGGTCGTCGAGGACGACGCCATGAACGCCCTCCTGTTCCGCAAGCTGCTCGAGAAGCGCGGCGGCTACCGGGTGACGGTCACCGAGTCGCCCGATCAGCTGCTGGCGCTGGTGCGCGCGGGGGACGTGGGGCTGGTGCTCATGGACGTCTCGCTGACGAACTCCCGCTACCAGGGCCGGGCGGTGAACGGCGTGGACCTGTGCCGCGTGCTCAAGAGCGACCCGGCCACCTGCGGCGTGCCGGTGATGCTCGCGACCGCCCATGCCATGCGTGGCGACGCCGAGGCGCTGCTGGCCGAGAGCGGGGCGGACGACTATCTCTCCAAGCCGATCGTGGACCACGCGGTGTTCGTGGCGCAGGTCCGGCGCGTGGTGCGCGCGGAGGCGGCGTGAAGCCGATCGGCGACATCAAGGTCCTGATCGTCGAGGACGACCCCTTCTTCCTGCGGGTGCTCCAGAAGCGCATCGCCAGCGAGGGTTACCAGGTCATGGCGGCGGCCGACGGCCGCGAGGGGATGAAGGCGATCGTCACCTTCGAGCCCGACCTCGTCGTCTCCGACTGGATGATGCCCGAGCTGGACGGTCTCGAGCTCTGCCAGTCGGTGAAGACCGGCCTGCGCGAGGCGGCGCCGTACTTCATCCTGCTCACCGCCAAGGGGGAGATCAGCGACAAGCTGCTCGGACTTGAGACCGGTGCCGACGACTACCTGATCAAGCCGTGCGACCAGGGCGAGCTGATGGCGAGGGTGCGGGCGGGTGTGCGCATCGTCTCGCTCACCCAGCAGCTGCGCCGCACCGTGGCCGACCTGCAGGTGGCCAACGCCGAGCTCGGGCTCGCCCGCGCGGCGGGCGGACCGGCCGCCCCGGGGATCGCGGTCTGCGCGGTCTGCCGCCGGGTGCGTGCCGGCGACGGCGAGTGGCGGGAGCTGGACCAGCTGGCGGCCGCACGCTCCGAGACCGATCCGGACGCCGGGCTCTGTCCCGACTGCGCCGGGGCCGGCGCCCCGCACCTCCGGCGCCCGGCCGCCGACGCGGCCTGACCCCACCGGCCCCCTGACCGCGCGGGCACCCCGCCCGAGCCCGTGCTCGAGTCGCCAGCGGGGGGCCGCACCTCGGCTCTCCCACCGAAGCTCTCCCACCGAAGCCCTCCTGTCCCCATAACTCCGCTCTAAGCCGGGGGCCTCACCGCCAAGGTCGCACGCAGACGG
>JBBTLZ010000005.1:0-28071 GCA_038068435.1 Candidatus Eiseniibacteriota bacterium
CGCAGACGCCGGTGGGCGAGGTGATCGCTCCGGGCCGTCAGGTGGCCGAGGCGGGCGAGCCCCTCGAGGACGTGCTGCAGCGGATGCGGGAACATCGCCGCCCGGCGCTGCCGGTGGTGAGCGGCGGCCGCCTGGTGGGCATGGTGACGCTGGAGAACGTCTCCGAGCTGCTGCTGGTGCAGCAGGCGCTGAAGCGGCCGCGGGGCGGGGCACCCGGACCGGCGCTGCTTTGACATCGCCGGTGCGCGGCGTCGCGACCCGCGCTTTGACAGACGCCGCGCGGGGCGCGGAGAATGCCTCCGCCATGCGCCGCCCCGCCTTGCTCTGGCTCGCGATCGCCCTCCTCGGCCTCTCGGTCCTCGCGGTCGTCCGAGGGGGTGGCCGGACCCGATGGAGCCCGCTGGGTGACGGCATCGAGTTCACCACGCTCCGCGGCGATCCCTGGTGCCGCCGGGGCTCCTCCGAGATCGCGGCGCTGCGTCTCGATCCGGCGCGCGTCCGCCTGCGGGTGCTCCACTACACCCGCCAGCCCGATCGCACGCCGCTCTCGATCGTGGAGTGGCAGCGGCGCACGGGCGCGCTCGCGGTGTTCAACGCCGGCCAGTACTACCCCGACCTCTCGTACATGGGGCTGCTGGTGAGCGACGGCGAGCCGGTCTCCGCGCGCCTCCACCCGCAATTCAAGGCGGCGCTGGTGGCGTCACCCGACGCCGGTGGCCGCGCGGCGCACGTGCTCGACCTGAACCGGCAGCCCCTCGACCCGGCGTCACCCGGATGGCGCGAGGTGGCCCAGTCGTTCATGCTCTTCGACGGGCAGGGTGCGCCGCGCATCCGCAAGACCGACCTGGTGGCGAACCGTACGGTGGTCGGCGAGGACCGGCACGGCCGGCTGGTGGTGATCACCAGCGAGGGCGGCTACACGCTGTGGGATTTCGCCCGGCTGCTGCAGCGCGCGCCGCTCGGCCTCACCCACGCGATGTCGATGGACGGCGGCTACGAGGCCGAGCTGTGCGTGAGCGCGGGCGGGTTCCACTACGCGAGCTTCGGGCGCTGGAAGGGGGCGGGCGACATGCCGGAGGCGCCCGGGGCGCGAGTACCCCTGCCCGCGGTGGTGGCGGTGCTGGCGGAATGACGGCGCGGCGCGGCGGACAGACGCCGGTCCACCCTCGGAGCGCGGAGCGATGACCTCGTTCCCCTGCGCCCGCTGCGGGCGTCCCATCCGGCGCACCGCGCGCGGCGAGCCGCGCAAGCTCCGCTGCCCGCGCTGCCGCTACCTCATCTACGACTACCCGCGCGTCGCGGCCGGCATGGTCGTGGTGAAGGACGGCGCGGTTCTGCTGCTGCGGCGCGCGCACCCGCCGCGCCGCGGCTGCCTCGACATCCCCGGCGGGTTCGTGGACGCGGGGGAGTCGATCGAGGGGGCGGCCCGTCGCGAGCTGCGCGAGGAGACCGGGCTCACCGTCGGCAAGGTCGGCTGGCTCGGCTTCTACTGGGACCGGTATTACATCCGCGGCTTCGGGTACTTCCCGACCATGAACTTCTACTACCTCGCCCGCTGGCGCTCAGGCGCGCCCCGCGCGGCGGACGACGCGGCGAGTGCCGAGTGGGTGCCGGTCGCGCGCCTCGGGCGGACCGGCGCGCGGTTCGCGTGGAAGCACATGGCGGACGTGTTCCGGGAAGTGCGGAAGCGGGCGCGGGATGGGCGTGTCACCCGGCGGCGGTTTCGCCCGTCACCCGCTCGAGCAGGTCGCTGACGCCGAGCGCCGCGGCCCAGCGTTTCATGTAGGCATCGTCGAGGCGGCCGCGCTGGACGAGCAGGATGCCGAGGACGTCCCGCCACTGTTGCTCGGAGACTTCGCCCCCCTTGCGGTACCACTCGAGCTTGCGGAGCACCATGTCCTCGGGGGCGTAGAAGAAGATGCTTGCCCCGGATTCTTCGAGCGCGGCGGCTCGCCGCCGGCCGAAGGACTCGCGATCGAACGCGCTCTGCCCGAGGATGAAGAAGTCGACCTTGAAGCCGATCTCCGGCTGGATGGCGTTGAACGTATCGCAGGCTCGGACAGCCTGCCGCATCGCCTCCTGATCGACATAGAACTCCGGTGAGAGCCCGGCGGCCAGGGTTTCCACCTCCTCCGGCGCGAGATCGACCACCAGGTCGACATCGCGTGTGAAACGCGCGGTCCCGTGGATCGAGCTCGCATACGAGCCGCCGACCGCGTAGGGGATTCGCAGCGAGTCGAGCAGATTCACGACTCGTTGCAGGACTTCAGCGGGTTGTGGATCCATTTTCGCCGGGGCTCGAAGTCATTCTTGCCTGCCGCAAGCGCCGGTAGGCGAGGACGCGCTCCGCCAGGTGGCGTCCGAGCAGGAGTCCGAAGTATTCGGCCTCGATCTCCTCGGGGCTCGCGTTCGCCCGCCGCATGCGGATCCCGGCGCGCACCAGGGTTCGCGCGAGAGCGAATTCCCCGTCGAGGATCCGGAGCTTCCCGACGACGGTCTGGGAGCGGAGGACCGAGATGAGCACCCGCTCGGCTTCGGGGTGCGTATCGGATGAGTACATGACGTGGGCGAAGGTAGCACGGCGCGTGGTACTCGCGCGCCTCCGCCGCAGGCCGCGATCTAGCCGCGCCGGCGCCTGCGTCCCGCGGGCTCCTCCAGCGCCCCGCCCCAGCGATCGAGGAACGCCGTCACGAAGCCGCGCTCCTGCGCCGCCTCGACCGCGAGCGGCGCGAGCGCCATCGCCACCGCCAGCGCCAGGTGGTAGCCCTCGGAGCGCGAGGCCACGGCGCGGCGGTAGGCGGGATGGGACTCGTTCACCCACACGGTCGACTCGACGAGGCGGGCGAGTTCGGGCTCGCCCGGTCGGGACTCGAACTGGATCGTCAGCCCGTAGCGCGCCGGCCGCCGCGGGCCGCCGGCGCCGGTGAGCGTCGCTCCGTCACCGGAGGTCTCCGATTTCGGGGGTCCGGGCTCGGCGGGCGGTTCCTCGGCCGGCGCCGCGACTGCGTCTTCGGCGGACTCCGGCGCAGCGCCTTCCTCTCCCGCAGTCTCGCGCACGAGCGCCACCGAGGAGGCCACCAGCGCCCGCGCCTCGTCCTCGGCCGGACGCCCGATCGGCAGCCGGCGCTGCCCGCCCTGGCGGTGCTCGACCAGCGCCGAGAGCAGCGGGAACTCGTCCGCGAGGTCGACCAGGACGCGTTCGAGGTCGCGCTCCACCGGACGCGCCGCGCGGCGACGCGACTCGGCCGCTTCGTCGCGCGCGTCGCCCCAGGCCGCCAGCTGGCGCGCCACGGCCTCCTGGAGCGCCTTGCGGTAGGCGAGGTAGGACGCCCCGCGCGGGCCACTGCGCAGGAAGTCGGCCTTGTTGAGGGTCAGGCAGCCGGCCAACGCCGGCACCTCGATCAGTCCGCCGATGTGGTCGGGGGTCGAGGGGGTGAGGCCGAGCCAGTCCCAGCCGCGCTTGATCGTCTTGCCCAGCGTGCTGATCGCCACCCCGCGCTGGTCCTCGGGGAGCGGCTGACTCTCGCGCACCAGGTACCCGAGGGCGGACGGCTTGCGCTTACGGGCCAGCCGCACCTCGAGCGGGGCCGCTTCACCGACCGGTCCGCGCTCCGCCGCGAGCTCCCGGCCGTTGAGTTCGAACCGGACGCCGTGCGGATAGCGGTCTCGCAGCATCGGCTCGAACGCGGGATCAAGCAACGGCTGGAAGTGCCGGCGCAGCGTCCCTTCGAGGAATCCGGGATCGACGAGCGGCGAGAGCGGGTTGGTCAGCCGCAGGCTCACCGCGGTGCCGCGCTCGGCGAGCAGTCCCGGCGGCGGCGTCCACTTCCAGGGTGCCTTGTGGCGCGAGGCGAGCCGCCAGCGCGTGGCGACGTGGCTCTTGCCGCGGCGGGTCTCGGTGACCACCTCCTCGCACAGGAGCAGGCCGAGCTTGATGCCCACACCGGCGAAGCCGATGCCCTCGCCGCGGGTCTTGGTGCTGGCGGCGATGTCGTGGTAGCGCGCCAGCTCGCGGCGCATCATCCCGGCGCCGTCGTCGAGGACCGTGAGGGTCGCCGCGCCGGACTCGGTCGCGAGGCGGATGGAGCGGGCACCGGAATCGAGGGAGTTGGCGACCATCTCGGTGAGGATGGTCTCCTCGAGTGCTCCCGGGTAGGCGTCGCGGAGGTCCTCGAGCAGGTGCAGCAGGTCGACGCGGGTCTCACCCATCTTCGCTGCCTCCAGCAGGCACCGTAGCGACGGGCATCATCATGCGCGAGCGTCTGCCTTCCTCAAGGCGGCTTCGAGAAACTCGACGATCGTCGGCCGATCCAACCCCGTCGCCAATTCGCGCACGCGCGGCCAAAGATAGGTCCGATCCAGCTTCGCCGCCTGGCGCAGGACGATCCCTTCGACGTCGACCGCATCCTGCGGTCGATCCGAGGCGAGCTTGTGGATGATGAGGTCCTCGGGGGAGCAGACGCGGACCGGTCGTCCACCGACCTCCACCGCGACCGCTCGACCGATGGCCGCGAACTCGTAGGGGAGCACGGCCATGATCAGGTCCGCCTCGACCCCGCTGCCGGTCCTGAGGCGGATCAGGTGATTCCGTCTCGCGAACGCTTCCGGGTCAGGGACGGTGAGGGTAAAGCGCGCCCGGAGACGGCCGAGAAGGTCGGAGAGACCATCGGCCGGGACTCCCACCGTGATGTCGATGTCCTTCGTGAAGCGCTCGACTCCCCAGAAGAGGTTCGCGAATCCGCCGATCACCATGTACGGGATCCGGCTCTCGTCGAGGAACGTGGAGAGATCGAGCAGCGCGGCCTCGAGCTTCGTCATGGGCTGATACGCGCCCGCTCGAACGCCCGCCTGATCTGAAGTATGTCCCGAAGGTGCTGGTCGCGGTGCGCCCGGGGATCCTGTGCGGGGCCGTACCGGGCGGCGAACTCCCATGCCTCGGAGAGCCAGGCAAGTGCACGGGAGTACTCTGGCGGCCGGTTTCGGAGCTGCTCCGCCTCCCACTCGTTGAAGCGCCTCAGGGCGTCGATGTGGTCGCGCCACGCCTGGTTCAAGGAAACCTCCAATAGGTCTCAAGCCGCCGCAGTCTAGCACGCCCCGTGCTTCGGACGTCCCCTTGGGCCGGGAGCTCCGCACGCGTTCCGCCCTCCCTCCGCGCTGCTTTCGCCATTCCCGCCCCCGCCGGCTCGGGTGTATCTTCGGGGCCGCTTTCGGACATCGCCTCATCGCTTCGGCGAGCCCTCGAAAGCCACGCGTCGCGCCCCGCACGACCGGTCGCGGCCGCGCACGGCAGTCGTCCTGAACCACCGGGAGACACGGTGCCCGCGAGCCCCGACTTCGCCGGTTCGAGCCTATCGAGGAGGAAGTAACCCATGTCGGCACCGCGGGAGCAGGCCGTCGTCAACGGCCAGGAGACGGCGACCACCGCCGCCGTCAGGACCATCCAGAACTATATCGGCGGGCGCTGGGACGCATCCGCAGCCACGCGCTTCGGCGAGGTGAGGAACCCGGCCGACGACACGCTGCTCGGCCGCGTGCCGCTCGGCGGCGCCGCCGACGTGGACCGCGCGGTGCAGGCGGCGCTCAAGGCGTATCCCGGCTGGCGCGCGACGCCGCCCGTGCACCGGCTCAAGCCGCTCTTCAAGCTCAAGAGCCTGCTCGAGGAGCATTTCGAGGACGTCGCCCGCGTCTGCACCCGCGAGCACGGCAAGACCCTCGACGAGTCGCGCTCCAGCGTGCGCCGCGCGATCGACAACGTCGACAACGCCCTCGCCATCCCGCAGCTCATGCAGGGCAGCTCACTCGAAGACATCGCCGCCGGCATCGATTGCCACACCGTGCGCCAGCCGCTCGGCGTGTTCGCGGCCATCACCCCGTTCAACTTCCCGGTGATGGTGCCGATGTGGTTCCTGCCCTACGCGGTGGCGTGCGGCAACACCTTCATCGTCAAGCCCAGCGAGCGCGTGCCGCTCTCGCAGGTGCGCATGTTCGAGCTGCTGCACGACGCCGGCTTCCCCGAGGGCGTGGTGAACCTGGTCCACGGCGCCAAGGAGGCGGTGGACGCCATCCTCGACCATCCCGGCATCGCCGGTGTGTCGTTCGTCGGCTCCTCGCCGGTCGCCCACTACGTCTACCAGCGCGGCGCCGAGAAGGGGAAGCGCGTGCAGGCGCTGGGCGGGGCGAAGAACTTCGTGGTGGTGATGCCCGACGCGGACATGGACCGGGCCGCCGCCATCTCGACCGAGTCGTGCTTCGGCTGCGCCGGCGAGCGCTGCCTCGCCAACAGCGTGGTGCTGGCGGTGGGGGACGCCTACGACCGGATCAAGGACAAGCTGGTCAGCGAGGCCAAGAAGCTCAAGGTCGGCTCCGGCGAGGAACCCGGCGTCACGATGGGCCCGCTCATCACGAAGCAGCACCGCGAGAAGGTGCTCGGCTACATCGAGAAGGGACTCGCCGAAGGGGCGAAGCTGATCCTCGACGGGCGCGCCTATCAGGACCCCAAGCACCCGGAGGGCTACTTCGTCGGCCCCACCATCTTCGACGAGGTGAAGCCGGACATGGTGATCGGCCGCGAGGAGATCTTCGGCCCGGTGCTGTGCCTGATGCGGGCGAAGGACTTCGACGAGGCGGTCGCCATCGTGCGCCAGCACGAGCTGGGCAACGCGACCAGCATCTTCACCAGCAGCGGCAAGTGGGCGCGCGAGTACCGCTACCGCGTCGAGCCCAGCATGCTGGGCGTCAACATCGGCGTGGCGGCGCCGATGGCCTACTTCCCGTTCGGCGGCGCCAAGGGCAGCTTCTTCGGCGACCTCAAGGCGCACGGCCGCGACGGCGTGGAGTTCTACACCGACAAGAAGGTGGTCATCACGCGGTGGTTGTAGCCTCGGGAGAGTCCCCGGCATGAACAATTCCAAGATGGGTGTGGGGATCGCTCCGGGTGTGGGGATCGGCGCCGCGATGGGCGCGGCCACACACCATATGGGTCAGTGGATGGCGATGGGCGCTGCGCTCGGAGTCGTCCTGCGAATCATGATGGGGAGACGCAAGCAGAAGTAGCGGGCTGACGAGGTCGTGCATCGCGGCGAACGGCCGCGGCGTGGATGGTGGCGAAGATGGCGGGCGGCAAGGCGGCGGGAGCGATGGCCGGCGTGTGATTTCGAATGAAGTGACGCATCGATCCTCGAGGAGGAGCGTTTCATGCCCCGCAAACTGATCGGCGGGTTGATCCAGTGCGGCAACCCGATCAACGACGAATCCGCCTCGATCGCGAAGATCAAGAAGGCGATGTTCGACAAGCACGTGCCCCTGATCGAGGAGGCCGGCAAGAAGGGCGTGCAGGTGCTCTGCCTGCAGGAGATCTTCGACGGTCCCTACTTCTGCCCCAGCCAGGACGCGCGCTGGTACGACGCGACCGAGCCGGTGCCGGGGCCGACCACCGACGCGGTCGCGAAGCTCGCGTCGAAGTACCAGATGGCGGTGGTGGTGCCGGTCTACGAGCGCGACCTGCCGGGCGTCTACTACAACACCGCGGCCGTCTACGACGCCGACGGCTCCTATCTCGGCAAGTACCGCAAGAACCACATCCCGCATACCTCGGGATTCTGGGAGAAATACTTCTTCAAGCCCGGCAATCTCGGCTACCCGGTGTTCCAGACCCGCTACGCCAAGGTGGGCGTGTACATCTGCTACGACCGCCACTTCCCCGAGGGCGCGCGGGCACTGGGCCTGAACGGCGCCGAGATCGTCTTCAATCCGAGCGCCACGGTCGCCGGGCTCTCGCAGTACCTGTGGAAGCTCGAGCAGCCGGCGCACGCGGTCGCCAACGGCTACTTCATGGGCTGCAGCAACCGCGTCGGCACCGAGGCGCCCTGGAACATCGGCAAGTTCTACGGGTCGTCCTACTTCGTGGATCCGCGTGGCAACTTCCTCGCTCAGGCGGGCGAGGACAAGGACGAGCTGGTGGTCGCCGAGATGGACCTCGACATGATCGAGGAGGTCAGGCGCGTATGGCAGTTCTACCGCGACCGGCGGCCCGAGACCTACGACGAGCTGGTCGACCTGGCGCTGTGACGTACTCCGCACTCGAGCCCCTTCGGGCCGGAGCCGTCGCCCTGGCGGGCCGCTACGCCATCTTCCACGCCGGCGAGGAGTGCGGCACCGAGCGCTGGCGCATCGAGGCCGCCGGCGACCATCTCGTTGCGACCGGCGAGCAGGAGATGATGCCGCCGCATCCGTTCCCGAACCGGCACGAGTACCGCGCCACGCTCACCCGCGAGTGGCGCATCACCGGGCTCGAAGTGGTCTGGACCGTGGGCCCGCGGGTGCTGCGCGCCACCCACGCCGCCGACGGCGCGATGTGGCGAGTGCGGATCGAGTACGGGGGCCAGGTCCGCGAGCAGGAGGGCGACTTCCCGGACTACTGCGAGGTAGAGTACGCCACGCATCTCTTCAACACGTTCGTCCTGGCACGGCGCGACTTCCAGGTGGGCGGCGAGCACGAGTTCCCGGTGCTGCGCGTCGGGCCGCCGTACATGGCGGTGACGCCGGAGCGGATGCTCTACCGCTGCGTGGAGAAGGGCATGTTCGCGGCGCCATCGGGCGCGGTGCCGGCCGCGCGCTACGTGGTGAGCCTGCTGCCGCGCGGCGAGGACGAGGGCTACACGTTCTGGGCCGATGAGAACGGGATCGTCCTCGAGTCCTACGAGGGACTGGGCCAGATGCGCCCATGGATGCGGCTGGTCGAGTACCAGAGAGGCTGAGGGCGCGGCAAGGCGATGCGCTACTTCTTTCGCTACATCTTCACCCGGCTGTTCTACGACCTGATCATCCGGCCGATCTTCGGGCGCGGCCGGCATCGGTAGGGGGGGACATGGGCCTGCTCATCAAGAACGGCGAGATCGTGACCGCGGCGGACCGCTTCGTTGCGGATCTCTACTGCGACGGCGGCAAGGTGGTCGCCATCGGCGAGAGCCTCGAAAAGCGTGGCGCCAGGGACGAGGTGCTGGATGCCTCGGGGCAATTCGTCTTCCCCGGCTTCATCGACCCGCACGTGCACATGGAGCTGCCGTTCATGGGCACCGTCTCGGCGGATGACTTCGCGAGCGGCATGGCGTCGGGGATCGCCGGCGGCACCACCTGCATCATCGACTTCTGCATCCCCGCCCGCGGCGAGTCGCTGCTCGAGGGGCTCAAGACCTGGCGCGAGCGCAGCAGGAAGGCGGTCGCCGACTACAGCTACCACATGGCGATCACCGGCTGGGGCGATAAGACCGCCGAGGAGATGCGCTTGGTCGTTCAGGAACACGGCATCACCTCGTTCAAGGTGTTCATGGCGTACAAGGGCGCCATCATGGTGGACGACGGCGAGCTCTACCAGGTGATGAAGCAGGCGGCGAAGCTGGGTGCCGTCGTCATGGTGCACGCCGAGAACGGGGAGGCGGTCTACGCCCTGCAGAAGGAGCTGGTGGCGGCGGGCATGCTGGGCCCCGAGTACCACCCGGTCTCGCGGCCGAGCGCGGTCGAGGGCGAGGCCACCGAGCGGGCGCTGATGATGGCGGCGCTCCACGGCACGCGCGCCTACATCGTCCACATGACGTGCAAGGAGTCGGTGCAGGCGCTCGAGCGCGCCAAGCTGCGCGGCCAGAAGTGCTACGGCGAGACCTGTCCACAGTACCTGCTGCTCGACGACACCGTATTCACGAAGCCCGACTTCGAGGGCGCGGCCTACGTGATGAGCCCGCCCATCCGCCCGCCGCATCTCGGCCACCACGATGCGCTGTGGACCGGGCTCACGAGCGGCATGCTCGACTCGATCGGCACCGACCACTGCCCGTTCACGATGGAGCAGAAGCGGATGGGGAAGGACAACTTCACCCTTATCCCCAACGGCGCCGCCGGCATCGAGGACCGGCTGCAGCTGCTCTACACCTACGGCGTCTGCGAAGGCCGCTTCGACATGCAGCGGATGGTGGCGCTCGGCAGCACCAATCCGGCCCGCATCTTCGGCCTCTATCCGCGCAAGGGGGTGGTCGCGGTGGGGAGCGACGCGGACCTGGTGCTCTACGATCCCACCAGCGAAGGCGTGCGGAGTGCCAAGACGCACCACTCGAAGTGCGACCGCAATATTTTCGAGGGGTTCAAGGTGAGAGGGAAGCCCACCTGCGTGGTGGTGAACGGCCGCGTCCAGTTCCGCGACGGCAAGCTGGATGTCGAGCGCGGCGCCGGTCGGTTCATCAAGCGCGAGGTGACGAAGTCCGGCGCGCCGCACGCGGCGGGCGCAGCGGCGGCGGGGCGGACGGGCTAGTCACGGACGCGATGTTGCGCCTCGGCCGCGCGCTCATCCTCGTCGTCGCCATCGCGGCGGCGTTCCCGCTCGACCTGTCCGTCATGCGGACCGGGGCAGCGACCGCCGCGCCAGCGTCCGAGGCCCCCGACCTCGCCGCCGCGCGCCGCGTCTTCCAAGCCAACCTCGACGCCATCCGCCACCGCGATCGCGAGGCCTACCTCGCGTGCTATCTCCACTCGGAAGGCCTTGCGCGCACGGGTCCCACCGGCTTCTCGCTCGGCTACGCGGCGCTCGACTCGTCCGCCGGCCGCGGCTGGCCCGACCACTTCGAGTCACTCGACCTGCGGCTGACCCCGATCCGCCCGGGCGTGGTCTACGGCATCTACCGCTACCGTGTGCGCTACGGTGCCGACGAACAGAGCGGCCTCTCCGAGCGCGTCTTTGTCGCGACGCCGGCGGGTTGGAAGATCGCGGTGACGACCGCGTTCCAGGCGCTCCCCGACGTGCCGCCGCCGCCGCGGGCGATCGTCGGGGCGACGCTCGTGGACGGCAGGGGAGGCCCGCCGGTGCCCGACGCCGTGGTCGTCATCCGCGACGGACGCATCGAGTGCGCGGGGCCGCGGTCGCGCTGCGCCGTGCCGGACGGCGTGGACACGCTCGATGCCCGCGGCACCTGGGTCCTGCCGGGGCTCGTGGATGCGCATGTGCACTACTCGCAGACCGGCTGGGCGGACGGCCGGCCCGACGCGCTCGACCTGCGCGGCGAGCATCCCTACGAGGAGGTACAGGCACGGCTCCGCGCGCACCCCGAGCGCTTCCATCGCGCGTGGCTCGCCTCGGGCGTCACCGCCGTGTTCGACGTGGGCGGCTACCCGTGGACCGTGCGCATGCACGAGGACGCCGAGCGCAGCACCGAGGCGCCGCATATCGCGGCGGCCGGGCCGCTGCTCTCGACCATCGACTTCTGGCTCAACCTGCCCGCCGAGCGCCAGTTCATCTTCCTCCACGACTCGACCAGCGCCCGCGACGGGGTGCGCTACCTCAAGTCGCTCGGTGTCTCGGCGGTCAAGGTGTGGTTCATCGTCCGGCCGGGGAGCGACTTCGCGGTGATGGAGCGCGCGGTGATGGCGGCCGGAGACGAGGCGCGTCGCGCCGGCCTGCCGCTCATCGTCCACGCGACCGGCCTGCGCGAGGCCAAGGCGGCGCTGCGGGCGGGTGCCAAGTTCCTCGTCCACAGCGTGCAGGACCTGCCCGTGGACGCGGAGTTCCTCGCGCTGGCGAAGGCGAACGGCACCATCTATTGCCCGACGCTCACCGTGCGCGCCGGCTACGTGCGCCTTTATCGGTCGGCTGCGGAAGGCGGGGCGCCGTCCGTCGACGATCCGAACGGCATCGTCGATTCGCTTACCCTCGCGCACATCGCCTCGACGCCCGCGGCCGCCCGGCGTGCCGGCGCCTCACGGCCGCTGCCGCGCGCCACGGCGCTCGACAGCCTGCGGCGCACCATGGCCGCCAATCTGCTGCGCGTCCTGCGCGCCGGCATCCCGGTGGCGATGGGCACCGACGCCGGCAATCCGCTCACCCTGCACGGCCCGGCGGTCTATGAAGAGATGGAGACCATGCAGCGCGACGGCATGCGGCCGATGGAGGTCATCGTCGCCGCCACGCGCAACGGCGCGCGGGCGATGGGGCGCGACGCCGACTTCGGCACCGTGGAGGCCGGCAAGCTCGCCGACCTCGTGCTGGTCGGCGGCGACCCGACGCGAGACGTCCGCAACCTGCGGCACGTGCGCTGGGTGGTGCGCCGCGGTGTCGTGCGCTCGCTCGAAGAGATGCGTGCGGCGATCCGGGTGGCCGCGCGGAACTGAGCCCGCGCTACCGCGTCGTCAGCGGGTTGATCACCGCGAGCGCGAGCTTCCAGGTGCGGCCGTCCTCCTGTCGCCAGACGTGGAGATAGACGCTGGTGTCGGCCGGCGCGGCCTTCGCCGAGACGAAACGCTCGGCGAGGCCATACGTGTAGCCGAGGTCCCCCGAGGAGGCGATCCCCGAGCCCTCCGCCTTGAACTCGAAGAAGCCGGCCAGCGAATCGAATCGCGCCTGGGCGGCCTCGATGCCCAGCGACGGGAACCTCCCCTCGACGTTCATGCGTACGTCCGGCGCCGCGTGGGCGGCGATGGCCTCGCCGGCGCCGGCCGATCTCATCGCCTTCGACAGATCGCGGTCCATCGCCGCGAGATTGACGCGGCGACTCTTCATGCTGCGCCGGGGCAGCACGGGGCCCGCCGCGAACTCGCCGCTGCCCACGCCGCCGCGCTCGGGCCTGGCGTGCGATCCGCCGATGTCCGCCACCACCCGCCACTCGCCACCCCGGTGCTTCCTCCATACGGAGTTGAAGTGGCCGTACAGATAGCGCTCCGGCGCCGCCGCCGCTCCGGTGCTGTCGGCGGGTGGATGCAGTTCCCACGGTCCCGTCGTGTAGCCCAGGTCACCCGCGGAGGAGACCTCGGCGAAGGAAGGCTCCCACAGGAGCGTCGCCGTCGAGGGCGGCCGGGCCTCCCAGGCCTTCCTGCCGTTGGTCGCGGTGGGGCGGAAGACGATGGCGTCCTCGGCGAGGTAGTTCAGGAAGGCGTCCTTCATCCCCCTGGCCACCGACATCGCCGCGAAGGCGCGCTCGCTGGCCACGAGAGAATCGAGCGCGGCGTCCGCGCGCGCCACGGCGGGGAGGAGGGCGGCGGTGGCGGCGATCAGCCCGCGGATGACGAGGCTCCTGTTCGTGAGGCGCATTCCGTGACATCCCTCCGGCGCACGAGGGGGGTTTCGTGCGATGGGTAAAGGTGGCATCATGTCCGCCCGGCCTCGACATACTCGCCGATGGAGCGCCGGTTCGCACGGGGCATTTGGCCCGGAGCCCGATCCCGAACGACGAACGCCGCGGCCGGCGCCGGCCCGGAGGAGACCCATGAACCCCAAGACACCCGCGCCCCACGAGGCCCTCTCCGCGGCGGACGTGCGCGCCAAACACAAGGAGTTCCTCTTCCCCGCGACCAGCAACTACTACGAGGAATCGCTGGTGCTCACCGAAGGCAAGGGCATGCGCCTGCGCGACATCGACGGGCGCGAGTACCTCGACTTCTTCGGCGGCATCCTCACGGTCTCGGTGGGCCACTGCAACGACGAGGTGAACGCCGCGGTCAAGGCGCAGATCGACCGGCTCGGGCATGTCTCGACGCTCTACCCGACCATTCCGATCGTCGAGCTGGCCGAGAAGCTCGCCAGCATCACGCCCGGTGCGCTCAAGAAGTGCTACTTCACGGCGAGCGGCACCGAGGCGGACGAGACCGCGGTGATGATGGCGCAACTCCACACCGGCCGCAGCGAGATCGTCGCCCTGCGCCACGGCTACTCCGGGCGCTCGATGCTGGCGCAGTCGCTCACCGGGCACAGCACCTGGCGGGCGCTGCCGACCAAGATCCCCGACATCAAGCACGCGCTCTCGCCCTACTGCTACCGCTGCCCGCTCGGGCTCAAGTATCCCTCGTGTGGGGTCAAGTGCGCGCAGGACATCGAGGAGCTGATCAAGACCACCACCACCGGCCAGATCGCGGGGTTCCTCGCCGAGCCCATCCAGGGCGTCGGCGGATTCGTGACGCCGCCCAGGGAGTACTTCCAGATCGCGGTCGCCATCGTGCGCAAATATGGCGGCGTGTTCATCTGCGACGAGGTGCAGACCGGTTTCGGGCGCACCGGCGGCAAGTGGTGGGGCTGCGAGCAGTACGGCGTCGAGCCCGAGATCATGACCATGGCCAAGGGGATCGCCAACGGCATGCCGCTCTCGGCCACCATCTGCACGCCGGCGATCGCCGACTCGCTGCAGAAGCTCAGCATCTCCACGTTCGGCGGCAATCCGATCAGTGTTACGGCGGCCAACGCCACGCTCGAGGTGATGGAGAAGCACGACCTCAAGGGCAACGCCGAGCGACAGGGCCGCCGCCTGCGCGCCGGGCTCGAGGGGCTCCAGCGCAAGTACCCGCGCACCATCGGCGATGTGCGCGGCATGGGCCTCATGCAGGGTGTCGAGCACGTGGCGGACGAGACCAAAGGCGACCGCACGCCGAACCCGCAGGCGACGGTACGGCTGTTCGAGGAAACCAAGAAGCGCGGACTCCTGATCGGCAAGGGCGGGCTCTACGGCAACGTGCTGCGCATCTCGCCGCCGCTCACCGTGAACGCCGCCGAGGTGGACGAGGCGATCGGCAAGCTCGACGAGTCGTACGGGGCGATCGGGGCGTGAGGGCGGGGCCGGTGTCGCGCGCCGCGATCGCGCGCGAGCGCGGGCGTCGCGGGAGTCTGACACGGTGAAGGGGCTGATCGGTCTCCTCATCCTGGTCATGGTCGTCGCGACCGTGGGGCTGCTCGCCGAGGTCGGCGCGTTCGGCGGTGCGTGGATCCTGCACCAACGCGGGCTCTACGACGACGAGATCCGGTGGCTCGAGGCCTCCCAGCCGGTGCTGCCATGGGAGCAGGGGGTCGAACGGCTCCTCGCCCGGCGTGACTGCGACCGTGTCGAGCGTGCGCTCTACGCCGACCGGCTCGACCGGGCGGTGCACCTGTTCCGGGACGCGCGGCTGCGCGCACGCACGGCCGGCGGCCCGATGGACCAGGAGCTGATGGCGCTCGGCATCGAGACGTTCCGCCGCGCGGCCGACCGGCTGGTGAAGTACGGGCGACTCTCGGAGGCGGCCGACTGGAACGACAGCATGTTCGTGCTCGCCGTCCGCGCGCCGGCGCCGCATCAGCGCTATGCGGCACTGGCCGGCTTCATGGAGGGCCTCGATCTCCGCGTACGCGACGGCAAGCCGTGCGCTGCGCTGGCGCGGGTGCAGTGGGCCAAGCGCGGCCTCGGCGGGGTGGTGCCCGGGATGAGGGACAAGGTGGAGGAGGACCTGACCATGCAGTGTGCCCAGCAGCGCGCGGAGAGGAGGCGATGAACGAGCCGCTCGCTCCCGAGAGCGTGATCGCCGGCAACCGCCTGGAGCGTCGTCTCCCGGATGCCAAGCCCACCTATGCCGACGGCGAGGCGGTGGGCGAGGCCAACCGCTGCCTCTACTGCTACGACGCGCCGTGCGTGCAGGCCTGTCCGACCGGCATCGACATCCCGGGCTTCATCCGCAAGATCGCGACCGGCAACCTGCGCGGCTCGGCGCGCACCATCCTCTCCGCCAACCTGCTCGGCTATTCCTGCGCCCGCGTGTGTCCGGTCGAGGTGCTGTGCGTGGGTGCTTGCGTCTACAACGATTGGCACCGCTACCCGCCCATCCAGATCGGGCGGCTGCAACGCTACGCGGTCGAGAAGATGTTCGATGCCGGCAAGGCCGCGACGCTGCTCCCGCGGGCGCCGGCGACGGGGAAGAAGGTCGCCTGCGTCGGGGCGGGGCCTGCGTCGCTCGCGGCCGCGGGCTATCTCGCGCTCGAGGGCGTGGCGGTCACGGTGTACGAGCAGCGAGCACTCGCGGGCGGGCTCAACACGACCGGGGTGGCGCCCTACAAGATGCACGTCGAGGGCGCGCTCGCCGAGGTCGAGTTCGTCCGCTCGCTCGGCGTGAGCCTCAGGACCGGCGTCGAGGTGGGTCGTGACGTGAAGCCGGCGGACCTGCTGCGCGATCACGATGCGGTGTTCCTGGGCGTCGGGCTCGGCGCGGACACCCGGCTCGGCATCCCGGGCGAGCAGGGCGCGGGCGTGGTGGGTGCCACCGCGTGGATCGAGCGCCTGAAGCTCGAGCCGGGGTTCACGTTCGCCGGCATCCAGCGGGTACTGGTCGTGGGCGGCGGCAACACCACGATCGACGCCGCGCGCGAGCTGGCGCGGCTGGGCGTGCCCGAGGTCACCATGGTCTACCGGCGCACCGCCGCCGAGATGCCCGGCTACGCGCACGAGCTGGAGCTGGCGCGCAAGGAGGGCGTGCGGCTGCTGGAGCGCGCGGTGCCGAAGGAGTTCGCACGCGACGGCGGCGGCAGGCTCATGGCGCTGCGGCTGGCCGATGGGCGCGAGCTGCCCGCGGATCTGGTCATCCTCGGCATCGGCCAGGCGAAGCTGCGCGAGCTGGTGGCGCAGTTCCCGGGGGTGGCGCTGGACGAGAAGGGCTTCGTCGTCGTCGATGATGCGACCGGCCGGACCGGGAACCCCAAGGTGTTCGCCGGCGGCGACGCGCTGGGCGGCGAGCTGGTGGTGACGGCGGTGCAGGAAGGCAAGCGCGCGGCGCGCGCCATCTGCGCGGCGCTGGGCCTGACGGCGCGCGCCGATGCGCCGATGCTGGCGGGGCACCGGTAGCGGTGGACCGGGCGTCGGCGCGACCACCTGGCTGCGTCATGCCGACCGTCCAAAGCCGCGACCGCCTCGCGGCCCCGCCCGTCGCCGCCGTCGCCCGCAGCCACGCCCCGGGGCCCGAAAAACCTGGTGCGGGCCGGCGGACCTTGACCTAGACTGCCGGCTGGCTTCCGACCCAGCCTCCGACGCTGGGCCGCCGCTCTGGGGGGAGCGTAGCGCGGGATACACCGCGTGGCTGTATCGAAGCGACACGGATCGAAGCGGTATCACGCACCGCGTTGCGTTCCCCGACTCCTTCCCTGGCCGGCTGCTGGTCACCCGTCCGCTCGCGCCTGTGTTGCCCGACCCCCGACTCGGAGCGCCGAGGCTTCGACGCGGCCCCCGGTGCTCACATCTTGCTGACGACTCCCCTTCGGCGTCGGCTATATTCCTGCCGCCCGCGGGGAATGCTGGGAGATGGACCGGGCGCCCGTCGAGGGGGGAACATGGCTGCACCGTCCCGCCGCATGGTCATCGGAACGATGTTCGTCGTGCTGCTCGCGATCGTGGGCTGGGGCTACTATCACAGCCTCGTCCCGGCGATTCACCCGGATCACGACCACCCGCTCGAGAATCTCGCCGGCGGTGGATTCCTGCGGGTCGAGGCGGTCGAGGGCCGGCGCCGGAATCTGGTCGGGCGTCCCGGGCGGGTCCTGATCCTCCACTGGTTCCAGCCGAACTCCGCCACGACCGCGTCGGAGCTTCCCAGCCTCGTCGACTACTCGGGGTCGGTCGCGGACGATCCGGGGATCGAGGTCCTGCTGATCGCCACGAGCGGCACCCGCGAATCGGTGCGCGACTGGGCGCGCGGCCACCGGATTCCCACCCGTCCGCTCTACGTGGACCGCAACGGCGAGACGGCCCAGCTGATCGGGGTGAGGCGAACTCCGGAGACGCTGATCTACGACCCCGAGGGCCATCTCGCCCATCAGGCCCGGGGCCCGATGGACTGGACCGCTCCGACCCTGCGCCAGGCGATCGAAGGCTTCAAGCGGGGCGACGGCGAGCACAAGCACTGACGGCGCCGCGGGCAGGAGATCCCCGCCCGGATCCCACCCGCGTCTTGCGCTCCGGTCTTCGGAACCCTACGCCGCCGCGCTCTTCAACTCCCCGACCAACCTGGTCAGCACCGCCTTCGCGTCGCCGTAGAGCATCGTGTTCTTGGGGTCGTAGTAGAGCTCGTTGTCGATGCCGGCGAAGCCCGGCTTGAGGCTGCGCTTGATGATGATGATGTACTTCGCCTTGTCCACGTCGAGGATGGGCATGCCGTAGATGGGGCTCGACTTGTCGTGGCGCGCGGCGGGGTTCACCACGTCGTTGGCGCCCACCACCAGCGCCACGTCGGTGTGCTCGAATTCGGGATTGATCGCCTCGAGATCGAACAGCTGGTCGTAGGGCACGTTGGCCTCGGCCAGCAGCACGTTCATGTGCCCGGGCATGCGGCCGGCGACCGGGTGGATGGCGTACTTCACGGAGACACCGTTCCGCCCCAGCATGTCGGCCAGCTCGCGCGCGGCGTGCTGGGCCTGCGCGACCGCCATGCCGTAGCCGGGGACGATGATCACCGACTGCACGTTGGCGAGCAGCACCGCGGCGTCCTCGATGCTGATGTCGCGGACCGGCCGGGCCGGGCCGGCGGCGCTGGCGGAAGGACCTGCGACCGGCCCTGCGCCGACGCCCGCGAACAGCACGTTCGCCAACGAGCGGTTCATGGCCTTGCACATCAGCATGGTGAGCAGCGAGCCCGAGGCACCGACCAGCGTGCCGCTGATGATGAGCGCGTTGTTCTCGAGCACGAAGCCGGTCGCGGCGACGGCCAGTCCCGTGCACGAGTTCAGCAGCGAGATCACCACCGGCATGTCGGCGCCGCCGATCGGGATCACCATCAGCACGCCGAAGAGAATGGCGCCGCCGAGCAGGGCGAGGAACCACGGCGCACCACCACCCATGGCGATCACGGTGATGACGCCCAGCAGGCCGATGAACAGCAGCACGTTCACGATCCTCTGGATCGTCGAGGTGATGGCGCGTTCGGAAATGATCCCCTGGAGCTTCCCGAACGCGACCACGCTGCCGGTGAAGGCGATCGAGCCGACGACCGCCCCGAACATCGTGGACACGGCCGCAGTGGCCCCGAGTCGCTCCTCGGTCATCCCCGCCTGGAGGAACTCGACCGTGGAGATGAGCGCGGCCGAGCCGCCGCCGAACCCGTTGAGGAGTGCCACCATCTGGGGCATGTCGGACATCGCCACGCGGCGGGCGCCTATGGTGCCGGCGAGCGCGCCGATCGCGATGCCTCCCAGGATCAGCCCGTGGTTGTGAAACCCGCTGCCTGGCAGCCAGAGGCTTGCGAGCGTGGTCAGGCCGGCCACCGTCACCCCGAGCGCGGCGATCAGGTTTCCCCTGCGGGCCCGCGCGGGGTGGCTCAGGAACTTGAGGCCGACGATGAAGAGGACCGCGGACAGCAGATACGAGAAGTGGAACAGGGCGGGAAGCTGCGCGGTCGTGTTCATGAGCGCTTCACCTGCGGCTTCTTCTTGAACATCTCGAGCATGCGGTCGGTGACGACGAAGCCGCCGAACAGGTTCATCGCTCCGAAGACCACGGCGACGAATCCGAGCGCCGTGAGCAGCGGGGTGTCGGCGGTGGCGAGCACCAGCACGCCGCCCAGCATGACGATGCCGTGGATGGCGTTGGTGCCCGACATGAGCGGCGTGTGCAGCACCACCGGCACCTTGGAGATGACCTCGAAGCCCACGAACACCGCGAGCACGAACACATAGATCTCGGCGAGCAGCGTGCCGCTCATGACGTCCTCCCGACCGCGACCGGGGCGGCGGGCGCGGGGGCGGTCGTCGCGACGCCCGCGCTGCCGCGCACCAGGCACGTGTCACGCGTGATCTCGTCCTCGTAGTCCAGGCTCAGCTTCCCGTCCTTTACCAGGTGCTGGAGCAGGGCGGCGATGTTGCGCGCGTACATCTGGCTCGCGTGCACCGGCACGGTCGCCGCGAGATTGATGGGGCCGAGGATGGCGACACCGTGTCGAACGATGTCGGCGCCGGGTTGGGTGAGCTCGCAGTTGCCGCCCATCTCGGCGGCGAGATCGACGATCACCGAGCCGGGCCGCATCTCGCGCACGGTCGCCTCGGGGATGAGGATCGGCGCCTTCTTTCCGGGGACCATCGCCGTGCTCACGACCACGTCCGACTGCTTGAGCCGGTCGGCGACCAGCTGGCGCTGCCGCGCCTGCTGCTCGGGCGTCATCTCCTTCGCGTAGCCGCCCGCCGCCACCGCGGCCTCGTCGAGCAGCTCGTGGCCGACGAAGGTGGCGCCCAGGCTCTGCACCTCCTCGCGCACCGCCGGCCGCACGTCGAACGCCTCGACCACCGCACCCAGACGCCGCGCGGTGGCGATGGCCTGGAGCCCGGCGACCCCGGCGCCCAGCACGAACACGCGCGCGGGGGCGATGGTGCCGGCGGCGGTCATCAGCAGCGGGAAGAACTTCCCGAGCGCCGCGGCGCCGATCAGCACCGCCTTGTAGCCGGCGACCGTGCTCATCGAGGAGAGGGCGTCCATCTTCTGGGCGCGCGAGATGCGCGGGATCATCTCCATCGAGAAGGCGGTGACCCGCCGCGCAGCGAGCTTCTTCGCCGCCTCGGACTGGGCGTCGCGGCCGAGGAAAGCGATGAGCGTCGCGCCCTCGCGGAGGAGGTCGGCCTCGTGCGCGTCGAGTGAGTCGTTCATGACCGGCTCGCGCACCTTGAGCACGATGTCGGCGCCCGCGTACAGCTCGCGGGTGTCCGCGACCAGGGTGGCGCCGGCCTGGCGGTAGGCGTCGTCGAGGAACATGGCCGCAGTACCGGCGTTCGCCTCGACGGCGACCTCGAGCCCGGACTTGACGAGGCGGGCGACGGTCTCGGGGACGAGCGCGACGCGGGTCTCGCGGGGGACGATCTCTTTGGGAACGGCGATACGCATCAAGCGGACCTTTCTATCAGGGACACTCGGATCAGGCAAGCGGGCCGGACACGATGAAGGGCCCGCATCGAGCCGGCCCATCGTGCCATCGGAGGCGGCCACCCCCGACGGGAAACCTGTCCGCCGGCGGAAGCGACCGTGCGGCCGCCGCCGGTTGGCAAAGTCTATGCAGTACCCATGCCCCGTCCGGCCGTGGCGCGCTCGCACGAGGTTCCCATACGGGTCCGCCAGCCGGGCACGGCGCGACAGTATGCCCTAATCGCTGGGGCGTATCCTCCGCCGAATCGACGAGTTCCCGGCCGCACCGCCGCACCGTGTCCACCGGTCGCAGACCCGGCGGGGACACGCTCGGGAGCCGGCGCGGTCGGGTCGCGCGATGCTCGGCGCACCGCCAGTACGGTCAGGCCCCCTGTCAGAGTGACAGGGGGCAGGCTCGCCGTACGGGGGTCCGCTCTGATACTTTCGTGCCCATGACAACGATGCCTGACGCCCCGGAGAACCCGATGAGCCTTCGAACTGGAACCGCGCACAAGGTGGTAGCCCGGAACCCCATCGTCGAGATGGACGGCGATGAGATGACCCGCGTCATCTGGGCGATGGTGAAGCAGCAGCTGATCGAGCCGTTCGTCGAGCTGAAGCTCGAGCCCTACGACCTCTTCCTCCCGAACCGCGACCGCACCGACGACGCGGTCACCCTCCAGGCCGCCGAGGCCATCAAGCGCCACGGCGTCGGGGTCAAGTGCGCCACCATCACCCCGGACGCGAACCGGGTGAAGGAGTACGACCTCAAGAAGGCCTGGCCGAGCCCGAACGGCACCATCCGCGCGATCCTGGACGGCACGGTGTTCCGCAAGCCCATCATCGTCCGGAACGTCCCGCCCATGGTCCGCTCGTGGCAGAAGCCGATCGTGATCGGCCGCCATGCCTACGGCGACGTCTACCGCGACGTCGAGATGAAGATCCCCGGTCCCGGCCGGGTCGAGATGACCTACACGCCGGCGGCGGGCGGGACCCCGCAGACCGTCGTGGTCCACGACTTCAAGGGCCCGGGCGTGGTCAAGGGCGAGCACAACACCGAGAAGTCGATCCGGTCGTTCGCGCGCGCGTGCATCCGCTACGCGCTCGGCGAGAAGCTCGACCTGTGGTTCGCGGCCAAGGACACGATCAGCAAGACCTACCACGCGGCGTTCAAGGAGATCTTCCGCGAGGAGGTCGACACGCGCCGCGCCGACTTCGAGAAGGCGGGCCTCACCTACCAGTATCTGCTCATCGACGACGCCGTGGCGCGGGTGATGCGGCACCCGGGCGGTTTCCTGTGGGCGTGCCGCAACTACGACGGCGACATATTCAGCGACATGCTCGCCTCGGGTTTCGGCAGCCTCGGCCTCATGACCTCGGTGCTGGTCTCGCCCGACGGCCACTTCGAGTACGAGGCCGCGCACGGCACGGTGCAGCGGCACTACTACCAGCACCAGAAGGGCGAGCCCACCTCGACCAACTCGACGGCCACCATCTTCGCGTGGACCGGGGCACTGGCGAAGCGCGGCGAGCTGGACGACACCCCCGAGCTGGTGGCGTTCGCGCGCGCGCTCGAGGAGTCGGTGATCGAGACCATCGAGTCGGGCATCGTCACCAAGGACCTGGCGGCCATCGCCCAGCCGCCGATCGCGAAGCACGTCTCGACCGAGGGCTTCATCAACGCCATCGGCGAGCGGCTGACGCACAAGGTGGGCGCGGGGCTGGCGCTGCTCTGATGCCGCGAGCGGACCACCAGGGACGGTGGGACGGGGGAGATGTCTGACCCGCGCATGAACGCCGCGCCGGCGGGGTTCGACCCTGAGCGCGACCTGCCGCAGGGCTACTGGGCGTTCTACGCGCCGCTCCACCGCCGCTTCACCCCGCGCCAGCAGGCGCTCGCCACGCGCCGGCTGGTCACGCTGGCGGACGCGCATCACGGGGCGCTGCCGGATCATCTCCCGCCGTCTCCCGCCACGACGGGCGAGTGGCGGATCGCGCTCCCCGCGTGGTGCCAGGACCAGCGCAACCAGATGACCGGCCCGGCCGACGACGGCGAGCTGGTGGTCAAGATGCTCAACTCGGGTGCGCCGGGCGTGATGCTCGACCTCGAGGACTCGATGGCCAACGCCTGGCCCAACCTGATGCTCGGCGTCCGCAACATCCTGAGCGCGCTGCGCGGCGAGCTGACCTACGAGGATGAGAAGCGCGGGCGCACCGTCGGGATCGAGCCGAGCGCGACCGTGATCTGGAATCGCGTGCGCGGCCTCCACCTCGCGCAGGCCGGTGTGCTCCCCGGCGAGGACCTCACCTCGGCATCGCTCTTCGACCTCGGGCTGATCACCTACCAGGTCGATGCGGAGCGGTTGCGCCACCCACTCTGCTTCTACATCCCCAAGTCCGAGTCGGCCGAGGAGGCGCTCTGGTGGGCGGAGGTGTTCCACGCCCTCGAGTGCGCGAAGCGGTGGCCCAACGGCAGCATCAAGTGCATGGCGCTGGTCGAGTCGCATCCGCTCGCCTACCGGATGGAGGAGTTCCTGTTCCATCTCCGCGACCACATCCTGGGATTGAATCTCGGACGCTGGGACTACATGGCGAGCCTCATCCACTTCACGCTCGCGGATCCCGCGTGGGTGCTGCCCGACCGCAACACCATCCCGCACGATGTGCCGTTCTTCCAGCGGCTGCGCCACCTGCTCGCCGACATCTGCCACCGGCGCGGAGCGCTCGCGATCGGCGGCATGACCGCGCTCTACCCGAGCCGCGAGGACGCCGAGCTCAACGCGCGCGCGCTGGCGGTGCTGGAGCAGGACAAGAAGAACGAGGCGAAGTGCTTCATGGACGGGGCCTGGACCGGGCATCCCGACCAGAACGCGATCGCGGTCGCCCAGTTCCCGGCCCCGAATCAGCTCGACGCGCGGCCACCGGGCGTCGAGCGCTACCCGGACCTGCGGCCGGTGCCGGCGGGCGTGGGGCGGCGTTCCCTCGAAGGCACACGCGCCGCCGTGCGTACCGTGATCCGCTACCGGAACGGCGTGCTGAACAGCAGGGGAGCGAGCCTGCTCGACGGTTACATGGAGGACCTCGCGACCGATCGGATCTACCGGCTGATGATCGCCCAGCGAATGGTGAGCCGGGATGTCGCGCCGGTCTTGGATGGGTCCAGCGCGGCGGTCGCGCACACGCCGGAGTTCGTGACGCGGCTCTTCGATGAGGAGCTGGCCCGTTTGCTCGAATCCCCCACGCCCGGGCGCGACCTCGGCGGCCCCGAGACCATGCGCGAGGCGCGGCGGGCAAGCGAGGAGCTGATCCGGAACGGCTGGTTCAGCCCGGTGTGAGGGGGAGGTCCCCTCGCGATCATCAGGCGCCAGCGGTAGTCTCCGAGGCCCCGACGGCCGGCTTCGCCGTCCGCAGGTCAGCGCGCGCGCGTTAGGCGGCGGGAAGACTCAGTTGTTCACCTTGCGAGAGGAAAAGCCCTCGAATGTTCGGCCTGATTGTCCGACTGGGCGTCGTGCTAGGCGCCAGCATCCTTTGGTTGGCCGGCCTTCGGCTCTTCCTGCGATCCGATCTCTCGGGACGCAGGAAAGTGGCTTGGAGTGCTTTCCTACTCCTGGTGGGAATCGGGATAGGTGTTGTGCTTCCTCTGGCCCAAGTGTGGACGAAGTTCCTGTTGCTCATGGCCATTCTGCCGGTTCTCGGGGCTGCCGACGTATGGCTGCTTCGGTCCGGGCATGGCGTCTCGTTTTGGATTCGCGCGTGCGGATTCGAGGTCTGTACGGTGTTCGCCGCCGCTGCTGTCGCACGGTACTTGTTCGACTTGGCGGGAGTTACAGCATTGGTCACGCGTGCTCGGTGAGCGTTGGCAGCTCGCACGCACCTGGGACCAGGTTGCGGCGCTTGCCGTCGGTGGCCTCGACCCACAGGAACCCGCCGCCGGCGATGTTCTCGAGACCATGGTCATGGTCCGGATGGATGGCGGGGACGAGGCCGCGATAGCAGGTCCAGCCCACCACGAGCATGAACGCGGCGAGCAGCGAGCCGAACAGTCATCTTCGTTGGCCGGGCGCCATGGGCGGGAGGGCAACATCTCGCCGCTGGCCTGACGGAGTGGCTGCCGCGGCTCCCCGTCCCCGTCTCTCGCCCGGACCCGCGCCAGGGCCCGAATGCATGCCGGCATGATGCCGGGGCGTCACCCGGCGCGACCCGCCGCGAGGACTCCGGCCGCGCCGTCCTGCCGGCCGTGCCGATACTGCTTGCGCGGAGCCGGGATGGAGGCGCACCCTGCGCGCGCTGAGCACCGTCGCCCTTCCGTCCTGAAGCCAACCCTGACGAGAGACGTGCACCCGTGAGCGATTCTCCGGTCGATCCGAGCCGCTTCCTCCGAGCCCGCTGGGTCATCCTCGCCCTGCTCGCGCTGATCGTCGTCCCGCTTCTGCGCGGCGTGCCGTCTTTGCTCACCGACTACCTGTGGTTCGGCGAGGTCGGCTACCGGCAGGTGTTCGTCACCACCTTCTCGGCGCAGGTCGGGCTGCAGCTCGCGTTCGGCGGCGCGTTCCTCCTTTTCTTCCTCGGCAACCTGCTCATCGCGTTGCGCCGCATCACGCCCAACTTCCCGGTGCTGCACGAGCTGAGGGTCGCCCTGCCGGCCATCGAGGAGATCTATCCGCGCCTCCGTCTCATCGCCGTCGCGGCGGCGCTGGTCCTCACCCTGCTCGTCGGTCAGTGGGCCGCGGGCCAGTGGCTCGCGTGGCTGCGTTTCCAGAATGCGGAGACCTTCGGCGTTTCGGACCCGGTGTTCGCGCGAGACTTCTCGTTCTACGTCTTCGTGCTTCCGTTCCTGCGCTCGCTGGCGGGGTTCGTCCAGTTCACGCTGTTCGCCGCGGCGGTCGCTTCGGCCGCGGCGTACTTCCTCCAGGGCCAGCTCTGGGCGCGGCCCGGCTTCGCGGCGGTGTCCAGCCGGGCGCGCCGGCACCTCATGCTCCTCGGCGCCGGCGTTCTGGTCACGGTGGCGGTGCAGACCTTCCTCGGACGCTACGACCTCCTCCACAGCACGCGCGGCATGGTCGCCGGCGCCGGCTACGCCGACCTGCACGCCACCCTGCCGGCCCTCCACATCGCCGCCGTGGTCTCGGCGCTGGCCGCGCTGGCGGTGGCGTTCGAGGCGTTCAGCCGGTCGCTGCGACTTTCGCTGACCTCGGTGGCCGCGGTGGTCCTCGTCCACCTGGTCCTCGTGCAGCTGTGGCCGCTGGCGCTGCAGCGGCTGATCGTCGCCCCCAACGAGATCGAGCGCGAGCGCCCGTACCTCGCGCGCGAGATCGCCGCCACGCGCTTCGCCTTCGGCCTGGATGATGTGGAGGAGGGCCGCTTCCCGGCCACCGAGAACCTCACCGCCGCGCGCGTGTCGGCCAACGCCGCGACGATCGACAACGTCCGGCTGTGGGAGACCGAGGCGCTCAAGACCACGAACGGCCAGCTGCAGGAGATCCGCACCTACTACGACTTCGTGGACGTGGACAACGACCGCTACCTCCTCGACGGCAAGCTGCGGCAGGTGGCGCTGTCGCCGCGCGAGCTGAACCCGGCCGCGCTGCCGGCGCGCATCTGGATCAACGAGCACCTCACCTACACGCACGGCTACGGCGTGTGCGTGGCCCCGGTGAACCGCATCTCGCCCGAGGGACTGCCGGAATACTTCGTCAAGGACATCCCGCCGGTCTCCTCCGTGCCGGAGCTCGAGATCCGCAGACCCGAGATCTACTACGGCGAGCTGGCCGCCGAGTACGTGTTCGTGGGCACACGGGCGCTCGAGTTCGACTACCCCGCGGGGGAGGAGAACGTCTACACGACCTATCAGGGCAGGGGCGGCATCCGCCTCGGCGGCCTGGGCGGCAGGCTGCTGTTCGCCCTGCGCTTCGGCGAGCCCAAGATCCTGCTGTCCACCGACCTCACGGCGGACAGCCGCATCCTGCTCCACCGCCGCGTGCGCGAGCGCGTGTCCAAGGTGGCGCCGTTCCTGACGTGGGAGAAGGATCCATACATCATCATCCGTGCGGACGGGACGCTCACGTGGATGATCGACGGATACACCACCACGAGCCGCATCCCCTATTCGGCACCGGTCGAGGGTCTGGGCAACTACATCCGCAATCCGGTGAAGGCGACCGTGGATGCCTACCACGGGGATGTCCGACTGTGGGCGGTCGAGCCCGAGGATCCTCTGCTGCGGAGCCTGGCGCGCATCTTCCCCGCGACGTTCACGCCCCTGGACTCCATGCCCGAGGACCTGCGCGCCCACATGCGCTACCCGGAGGGGATGTTCTCGGTGCAGGCCCAGGTCTACGGCACGTACCACATGACCGACCCGCAGATCTTTTACAACAAGGAGGACCTGTGGAAGGTGGCGCAGCGGAACGTGGGCTCGGGGCGCGAAGGCGCGACCGTCTCGCCGTATTTCACCGTGATGAAGCTCGCGGGAGTCGGCGCCAGGGAGGAGTTCATCCTCATGCTGCCGTTCACGCCGTCGCGCAAGGAGAACATGATCGCGTGGATGAGCGCGCGCTGTGACCCCCCCCACTACGGCAAGCTCCTCGTCTACTCCTTCCCCAAGCAGCGGCTCGTCTACGGACCGCAGCAGATCGAGTCGCGCATCAACCAGGACACCGAGATCTCCAGGGATCTGACGCTGTGGAATCAGCAGGGCTCGCAGGTGATCCGCGGCAATCTTCTCGTCGTTCCGGTGGACAGCTCGATCGTCTACTTCCAGCCGCTGTATCTACAATCGGCCGGCCAGGCCGGGCTGCCCGAGCTCAAGCGCATCCTGGTGGCGTTCGGCGATCGCATCGCCATGGAACCCACCATGGCCGCGGCGCTGGGCCGGATCTTCGGTGCCGGCGCCAGTGACCATCTCGAGTCGGTCGCCGCGGCGCAGCGGCCGGATCCGGCGGCGGCAGCGGGCGCCGAAGGCCTGGCTCGCACCGCGCCGCGGACCGGGACCGGCGCCGCCGAGCGCCTGCGCCGGGCGGCCGAGATCTACGGGCGCGCGCAGCAGGCGCTGCGCCGCGGCGATCTGCACGAATATGCGCGGGAGATAGAAGCGCTCGGCCGCGTGCTGGAAGACGCCGCCGGCCCCTGAGCGGGGCGCCGTTCCCGGCACCTCCTTCGCCGCGATCCCCGACCCAGGCGCCGTCGCTGCGGCGCCTCCCGTCCCTGGCGCCGACCCCGGCGCGCATGCCGCCCCCAGGGCTGCAGGTCTGACCGCGGGTGACGGTGTGGATGACGAGCCCGCGGCTTCCCGTCCGGGCCCTTTGGGACCCCGTTCAGCCCGCGCCCCGACCGTCCGATAAGACAGGGATGGACACACCCGGTGGCCGGGCCGCAGCATGGCCCGTCCCCGGCCCCCCACGGATGAGGGACCTCACCATGTCTCAGCACC
>JBBTLZ010000006.1:0-16054 GCA_038068435.1 Candidatus Eiseniibacteriota bacterium
GACACGGCGCTCGCCGCGCTCGCGCCGCTCGCGGCCGCCGCGCTGCGCGCGCCGTGGGAGGCGGGCCCGCACCGCACGCTGGGCCGGGCGCTGCTCGCGCGTGGCCGCGCGCGCGAGGCGACCTTCGAGCTCGCGGTCGCCGGCGGGATCACGCACGACGTCGCCGACCTCGCGTGGCTCGCACAGGGCTACGAGGCCATGGGCGCGCTCGACGAGGCGCTCGCCGCCTACCAGCGCGCCCTGTCGGCCGGCCTGCCGGGCGAACTCTACGACTCGACGCGCACGCGCTTCCTCGCGCTCGCGCGCCGCACGGGCGCCGCGCTTGACCGGTCCCGGAGCGGCCCCTAAACTCGACCCGCAGCGTGTGACTGCCCTCACGGCGGTCGGCCGTCCCGGCCGTCCGCCCCTTTGATATCGGAGGCACCGGTTGGCCACCATCCGTCTCGAGGGTCTCTCGGTGTTCGGGCACCACGGCGCCCGACCTTATGAGAAGGAGGCCGGCCAGCGTCTCGAGGTGGATCTCGAGCTGGAGCCTACCGACGACCGGGCGGAACACAGCGACCGCCTGGGCGACGCGGTGGACTACGACCATCTCTACCGCACGGTCCGCGAGGTGGTGGAGCAGCAGAGCTTCCACCTGCTCGAGCGGCTGGCGGCCACGACGGCCGACACCATCCTGAGCCGGTTCGCGGTGCGACGGGTGCGGGTGCGGATCGCCAAGCAGAATCTGGGATGGACCACGGGAGGCCGGGCGGTGATCGAGGTGGTCCGGGAGCGCACGGCGTGAAAGCCTACATCGGGCTCGGGTCCAATCTGGGCGAGCGCGAGGCGCAGATCCGCATGGCGCTCGACGACCTGGCACGCCTGCCCGCGAGCCGGCTGATCCGCGCGTCCTCGCTGTACGATTCCGAGCCGGTCGGCGAGGTGGACCAGCCCAACTTCCTGAACGCCGTGGCCGAGCTGGAGACCGAGCTCACCGCGCGCCAGCTGCTCTGGAACCTGCTGCTGATCGAGCGCCGCCTGGGGCGGGTGCGCACGCAGCGCTGGGGGCCGCGCAGCATCGACCTGGACCTGCTCCTCTACGGCAACCTGGTGGTGGACGAGCCCGATCTCCGAGTGCCGCATCCCGAGCTGACGCGCCGTTCCTTCGTGCTGGTGCCGCTGGTCGAGCTCGACCCGCTGCTCGCGCACCCCGTCACCGGCGAGACGCTGCTCAACCACCTCGCGTGGCTCAAGACCCGGCCACCGGTGAAGCGCGGCACCCGCCTCTGGAACTAGGATGGCGGATAACCGCTACGTCGTCGTCGAAGGCGTGATCGGCGCCGGCAAGACCAGCCTCGCCCGCCTGCTCTCCGAGCAGCTGCTGGCCAAGCTGGTGCTGGAGGAGGTCGAGGAGAACCCGTTCCTCAAGGACTTCTACCGCGACCGCCAGCACTACGCCTTCCAGACCCAGATGCACTTCCTGTTCAGCCGCTACCAGCAGCAGCGCGCCCTGCGGCAGATGGACCTGTTCAGCGAGCGGATGGTGTCGGACTATCTGTTCCAGAAGGACCGCATCTTCGCCGGCCTCAATCTGTCGGAGCGGGAGCTGGCGCTCTACGAGAAGGTGGTGGGCTGGCTCGAGCTCGAGGTGATGAAGCCGGACGCGGTGGTGTATCTACAGGCGAACACCGAGACGCTGATGGAGCGGATCGCCAAGCGCGGGCGTCCGTTCGAGAAGGACATGGATCGCGCCTACATCTCGGCCCTCAACGAGGCGTACAATCATTTCTTCTTCCACTACGTGGAAGCACCCCTGCTGGTCGTCAACACCAACGGGATCGACTTCGTGAACGACCCGGACGACTTCCAGGACCTGCTCAAGCGCATCCGCACCCATCGCGGAGGGACCGTGTACTACGCGCCGATCGAGAAGGGACAGGCGACATGAGCGAGGAACACCCGGCGGGCGGCGGCACGCCCGGGCCCGCGGTCGGCCCGCAGCGCGGGGGCGCGCCGCGTCCCCGGCTCACCGCGCCGCGCGTCATCGAGATGAAGCGCCGCGGGGATCCGATCGCGGTGGTCACCGCCTACGACTTCCCGACCGCCCGCATCGCCGATCAGGCCGGGGTCGAGATCCTGCTGGTCGGCGACAGCCTCGGCACCGTGGTGCTGGGCTACGAGAGCACGCTGCCGGTGACGGTCGAGGACATCCTCCACCACACGCGCGCCGTGACCCGCGCCCGGCCCGCGGCGCTGGTGGTCGCCGACATGCCGTTCATGTCCTACCAGGTGAGCGACGAGCAGGCGGTGCTCAACGCCGGCCGGCTGGTGAAGGAGGGGGGCGCCGACGCGGTCAAGCTCGAGGGCGGCGAGCGCGTGGTGCCGGCGGTGCGGCGGATGATCGAGGCGGGCATCCCGGTGATGGGGCACCTGGGCCTGACGCCGCAGTCGGTGCTCTCGTTCGGGGGCTACAAGGTGCAGGCGCGCGGCGAGGCCGACCAGGAGCGGCTGCTGCGCGAGGCGCGCCTGCTGGAGCAGGCCGGCTGCTTCTCGCTGGTGCTCGAAGGCATCCCGGCGCGGCTCGGCGCGCAGGTGACGCGCGAGCTGGGCATCCCGACCATCGGCATCGGGGCGGGCGCGGGCTGCGACGGGCAGGTGCTGGTGAGCCACGACCTGCTCGGGCTCTTCCTCGGGCACCAGCCGAAGTTCGTGCGGCGCTACGCCGACCTGGGGGAGGCGATGCGGGAGGCGTTCGGCCACTACGTGGCGGACGTCAAGGCGCGGCGCTTCCCGAGCGACGCGGAGTCGTATTGATGCTCCGCACGCACCGCACACCGACGGTGCGGCGCGTGGTCGCGGGCTGGAGACGACGCGGCCGGCGCGTGGCGTTCGTCCCCACCATGGGCGCGATCCACGCGGGGCACCTGAGCCTGGTCGCGCGCGCCCGCCGCCACGCCGACCGCGTGGTGGCGAGCGTGTTCGTGAACCCGCTCCAGTTCGGTCCGCGCGAGGACTACCGGCGCTACCCGCGACCGGTGGGTCGCGACCGCGCGCTGCTGCGCGGCGCCGGCGTGGATCTCCTGTGGGAGCCGCGGGCCGCCGAGTTCTACCCGCCGGGCCACCGCACGCGGGTGCGCGTGACCGGATTGGGCGACGGGCTTGAGGGCGCCTCGCGCCCCGGCCACTTCGAGGGTGTGGCGACGGTGGTGCTCAAGCTGCTCAACGTGGTCGGCCCCGATACGCTCTGGCTGGGCCAGAAGGACGCCCAGCAGGCGCGGCTGCTCGAGCGCATGGTGGCCGACCTCGACCTGCCGGTGCGCGTGCGTCGCGGGCCGATCGTCCGCGAGCGCGACGGGCTGGCGCTCTCGTCGCGCAACGCCTACCTGGAGCGTGAGGAGCGCCGTCAGGCGGTCGCTCTGTGGCGCGGCCTGCGCGCCGCGCGCGCGCGGCTGCGCGCCGGCGAGCGCTCGACCGCGCGCCTGCGCGCCGCGGTGCGCCGCGTGTGGCGCGCCTATCCACTGGTGCGCGAGGGCTACGTGGCGGTGGTCGACGCCGATCGGCTGGAGCCCGTCACGCGGGTGCGTGGACGCGTGCTGGTGGCCGTGGCCGCGCGGGTGGGGCGCGCGCGGCTGATCGACAACCTCGAATGGGGCGGACGGTGAGCCGCTACCAGCACGCCGACACGGCGGCGATCGTGCTGGCCGCCGGCCAGGGCACGCGCATGAACAGCGACCTCGCCAAGGTGCTGCATCCGATGGCGGGCCAGCCGCTGCTCGGCCACGTGCTGGGCGCCCTCGACCAGCTGGGCGTGGGCCGCGTGCTGGTGGTGATCGGCCACCAGCGCGCGCGCGTGCGGGCCGCCTTCGCCCACGCCGAGGTGGAATGGGTGGTGCAGGCCGAGCAGCGCGGGACCGGCCACGCGGTGCTGATGGCGGGCCCGGCGCTCGAGGACTTCGAGGGCACCCTGCTGGTCGTCTGCGGCGACACCCCGCTGCTGCGCGCCGCCACCCTGCACGGGCTGCTCGAGCAGCACGCGGCGGCCGGGGCCGCGGTGACGGTGCTCTCGACCCGCGTGCCCGACCCCGGCGGCTACGGCCGCATCGTGCGGGACGCCACGGACGGGATCGCCGCCATCGTCGAGGAGCGCGACGCGACGCCCCAGCAGATGACGATCGACGAGATCAACTCCGGCATCTACGCCTTCCGCTATCCGGTGCTCGAGGCGGTGCTGGGTGGCCTGACCGCCCACAACGCGCAGGGGGAGTACTACCTGACCGACACCGTCTCGCTCATCCAGCAGGCCGGCCACCCGGCCGCGGTCCTGTGCGCCGAGGAGTGGCGCGAGCTGCTCGGCATCAACACGCCGGCCCAGCTGGCCGAGGCGGAGCGCCTCCACGCGACGCTGAAAAACGCGCTGGGGCCGGGGGCCGGACGGCGCTAACATGCCACGCGGATCGGGGGTGGATCGCCTGTGGGCGCCGTGGCGCATGACCTACATCGCCGGGGGTGACGCGCCGCGCGGCTGCCTGTTCTGCCGGACGGCCCGCACGCGCGAGGACCGTGCGCATCTGGTGCTGGCCCGCCGTCCGCACGCGTTCCTGATGCTCAACCGCTTCCCGTACAACCCGGGCCACCTGATGGTCGCGGTGGCGCGCCACACGGCCCGGTTCGAGCGACTGGGCGCCGGCGAGCGCGTCGACCTGCTCGAACTGGTGGCGCTGGCGGAACGGGCGCTGGCGGCGGAGTATCGGCCGCACGGGGTCAACTACGGCGCCAACGTCGGCCGTGTGGCCGGCGCCGGGTTCCCGGGCCATCTGCATCTGCACCTGGTGCCGCGCTGGGACGGCGATACGAACTTCATGCCGGTGCTGGGTGCGACCAAGGTGCTGCCGGAGTCGCTGACGCGCACCTGGACCCGCCTGCGGCGGGCCATCAAGGGGCTGGCGCCCCGGACCGTTCGTGGCGCGCGGCGCTAGGGGAGGTGGGGGCGGTGCGGCGCGCATCGCCATCGGGGCGCTGGCGCTGGTGGTGGTGGCGCTCGCCGGCTCGTGGGGTTACGCGACGTTCTGGCCGAAGGGGGGCGCGGCCGGCGGGGAGACGACGGCCGGCACCCCGGCCCGGCGGGTGATCCGGGTACAGGTGTTGAACGGTTCGGCAGAGGGCGGCATCGGCTCGCGGGTCGCGTCGTTCCTCCGGCAGGGCGGCTTCCAGGTGGTGGAGGTCCGCAACGCCGACCGGCCCGACTACTTCGCCACCATGGTGGTGGCGCGCCGCGCGGATCCGGCATCCGCCCGCGCGGTCGCCCGGTATCTCGGCGGCCCGCCGGTGATCCGGCAGGCGTGGAACTCGGATGTCGCGGATGTCACGGTGGTGCTCGGCAGCGACCGCAGCCGGCTCCACCTGGACGATTGACTAGAGGGAGGAAAGACCTTCGTGTTCGGACTCGGTGGAAGCGAGATCGGCCTGGTGTTCCTGATCATGCTGCTCATCTTCGGACCCAGCCAGATCCCCAAGATGGCCCGGGGGATCGGCCAGGCGCTGCGGGAGTTCAGGAAGGCGCGGCAGGAGATCACCGACGAGGTGACTCGCGAGGAGCCCCCGGCCGACAAGCCCGGCTCCCCGGGCGGCACCGGCACGGGTTCCAGCTAGCGCGACGTTCCCGCGGGGCGATCGCCCCGCCCCGCGATCGACGACGCGTCGTGACCGCGCGGCGGTCGCGCTACGGCCCGGCGTCGCTGCGGAAGTCCTGCACCCTGGCCTTCGAGCGCAGCTCGGCGACCCAGCCGGCGAAGAACGACTGCTGGCGCCGGTTGATGATGTCCTGCGTGATCTGGGCCTTGAGCTGGTCGTAGGCCGCCGAATCGGCGGGCACCCGCTTGTCCACCCGGACGAAGTACCACCCGGCGAGCGTCTCGATCGGTCCCACGGTCCGGCCCACCGGGGCGCCGAATGCCGCACCCACCACCTCCGGCACGATGCCGAGCCGCTGGTCGGGCTGCGCGCGGCTCATGGGCTCCACGGTGAAGGGCGGGAGCCCGACCGCCTTCGCGGCTTCCTCGAGCCTGGCCCCCTTGGCGATGGCCTGCGCGACCTGCAGGGCCGTGCCCTTCGCCATCGCGACCCGGGTCTCGACCTGGGCGAGCTGGCGCAGCTGCTCCGCGATCTCCTCCTTCGGGGGGGACCCGGCCGGGCGCTGCGCGGCCGCCTGGACGATCGTGAACTCCCGCGGGCCCTCCACCACCTGGCTCACCGCGCCGGGCTTGGCGCTCAGCCCCCAGTCCGCCGCCTCGGCCGCGGTGCTCAGCTGCGGTGGCGGGCTGCTGTAGTCGTAGAACCCCGTGCGGGCGGTGGCCAGGCCATTCTCGGCCGCCGCCTTGCCGAGGCCCACGCGCGCCGCCCGGTCGCGGATCTTCCGGGCCGCCTGGTACTGCTCGCGCAGGGAGGTCTCGCCCGGGCGGACCCGGATCGCGATCTGCGCGACCCGGAGGCTCGGCACCGGCGAGAGCGGGTCGGGGATGCGGTCGAGGACCTTGACCACCACCCAGTAGGGTCCGTCCGAGAACGGATCGCTGATGCCGCCCCTGGGGAGCGCGGCCATCTGCGCCTCGAGGGCCTGGCCGAACTCGTGCGGCTGGAAGACGCGGTTGATCTCGCCGCCCCTGGCGGCCCCCGGTCCCTCGGAATAGTCGCGCGCCAGCGCCGCGAAATCCTCGCCGCGCCGCGCCCGGTCGGCGAGACCCTGCGCCTGCTCGCGCGCCGAGCGGATCTCCTCCGGGCTGAAGCGCATGGGGATCTGCAGCACCTCGAGCTGGGTGCGCGGGCCCGAGGCGAAGCGGCCCTTGTACTGCTGATAGACGCGATCGACGTCGGCGTCGCTCGGGGCCGGGATGTTCGGCTGCTGCGAGGGTGGCAGCTGCAGCACGGTCACGCCGACCTTCTCGAAGCGGTCGCGGTAGGCCCCGCGCAGCTCGGGCTCCGACAGCTTGAGCGAGGCGACCAGACGCTCCTGCAGCTTCCGGACCGGCAGCTGCTGGCGGACCAGCTCCTCGAACGGGGCCCAATTATTCCCGGGGTCGCGCAGGGCGGCCACGTACTTGCTCGGGTCGAACTTCCCGTCGGTCTGGAATGCCGGTGCCGCCGCGAGCGCGGGCGGCGGCGAGCTCTGGAGCGCCAGCACGACCTCGCGGTCGTAGGCCCTGAGGCCAAGCTTGCGGGCCTCCGCGCCGAGCAGGTGCTGGGTCACGAGCGTCCGCCAGGCCTGCGTCGCGAGGGCCTGCTCCTCTTCCGGGTCCGGATCCGCGCCGGTCTGGCGCTGGAACGCGTCGCGCTGGTCGTTCAGGGTGTTCTGGTAGTCGACGCGCGAGATGCCGGCGCCATTGACCGTGCCCAGGTCGCCGCGCGTGCCTGCGCCGCCCATGGTTTCGACGCCGGTGCCGAAAAGGAAGACGAAGGTGACCACGGTGATCACGATGAGGATCCACCAGATGATCTTGGTGCGCTTGCTGCCCATGCGCAGGTACTGGAGCATTCGGGACTCCGGGGTGGACGCGATCGTGGACGCGGAGCGAGAGGGAAGCGACCGGGCAGTCTATCAGCGCCGGGGGCCGCGGACAACCGCGGCCGGGCTGTCGGCGTCTGCGGCCGCGGTGGGCACGGTCGCGATTGCGGGGCGGGTGACCGTGTGCTACCCATAGCGTCGTCACGGGCATCGAACACCGCCATGGAGGAGCGTTGACCACGCGCAACGAAGCCGTCAGCCGGCCCGCCGAGTCGGCGCCCGGCAGCGGGACGCCCGGCCCCCGGTCCGCCCCGCTCGCGCACCAGGTGCTCGATGCGATCGAGCAGGGCGTGGTGGCGCTCGACCGCGAGCGCAAGGTGGTCTACGCCAACCGCTGGATCGAAGATCTATTGGGCCTCGAGCCCCAGGCGCTCATCGGCATGAGCGGGGCGCGGCTCTTCCCGGGCGCCGACGCCCGCTGGCTCAAGGGAGCCGCCCGCGAGCCCCGCGACTTCAAGCTCGAGGCCGAGGGCCGCGAGATGACGCTCAAGGCCGAGGCGATGCCGCTCCGCGACGACGAAGGCGGCGTCATGGGCTCGGTCATCCTCGCCGAGGCGATCTCGGAGACCGAGGACGGGGAGTTCCAGAAGAAGATCGACCGGCTGGTGTCGCTCGGCGAGCTGTCGGCGTACGTGGCCCACGAGATCCGCAACCCCCTCACCGGCATCCGCACCACCGTCCAGTTCGTCGGCTCCAAGTTCAAGCCCCGCGACCCGCGGCGCGAGGACCTGGAGGACGTCATCAAGGAGCTGGACCGGATCGAGCAGATCATCACCGGGCTGCTCATGTTCGCCCGGCCGCCGGCGGCCCGTCCGCAGCCCTGCGATCTCCACCATGTGCTCGAGAAGACGCTGGCGATGATCGAGCTCCAGCTCGGCGACGCGCAGGTGACGCTGCACCGGGACTGGGCGCAGGACCTGCCGCTGGTCTACGCCGACCCCGACCTCACCCAGCAGGTGTTCCTCAACCTGTGCCTCAACGCCATCCAGGCGATGCCGGAGGGCGGCGAGCTGCGGGCGGCGACCGGCGTGCGGCGCTACCGGACGCGCCGCTCCATGGTGGACATCTCGTTCAGCGACACGGGTGTCGGTATCCCGCGCGAGCTGATCGAGAAGATCTTCGACCCGTTCTTCACCACCCGCTCGACCGGCACCGGTCTGGGACTGCCGATCTCGGTGCAGATCATGCGCGAGGTGGGCGGGGTGATCACCGCCAGGAACAACCCGGGCGGCGGGGCCACCTTCCGGGTCTCGTTCCCGGTCCCGGCCGAGCCCCCGGGCAAGCCGGAGGAGTGAGCGCGCGGTGAAGATCTCAGTGCTGGTGGTCGACGACGAGGTGCTCATCCGCAAGTCCCTCGGCAAGGTGCTCAAGGCGCGCGGCTACGGGGTCGAGCTGGCGAGCACCGGCGCCGAGGGTCTCGAGAAGGCGGCGACCGTCCGGCCGCAGGTGATGATCCTCGACATGCGGCTCCCCGACACCGACGGCCTCTCGGTGCTCCGCCGCGTCCGCCAGCTCGACCCGCTCGTGCAGGTGATCGTCATCACCGCCTTCGGCGACGTGCAATCGGCCGTCGAGGCGATGAAGCTCGGGGCCTGCGATTTCCTGCGGAAGCCTTACGAGATGGAGGACATCGTCCTGGCCGTGGAGTCGGCGGGGAAGGGCTTCCGGCAGGCGACCGAGCTCGATCTCTACCGCCGCAAGGCCTGGAAGCACTTCTCGGGGGAGGAGATCCTCGGCCGGTCGCCCCCCATCCAGGAGGTGCGGGGCCTGATCGAGAAGGTGGTGCGCAGCCAGGCGACCTCGGTGCTGATCACCGGGGAGAGCGGCACCGGCAAGGAACTGGTCGCCCGCGCGATCCACTATCGCAGCGACCGCGCCCAGGCGCCGCTGATGGAAGTGAACTGCTCCTCGTTCCACGAGAGCCTGCTCGAGAACGAGCTGTTCGGGCACGAGAAGGGGGCCTTCACGGACGCCTCCGACGCCAAGAAAGGGCTGGTCGAGCTGTGCGACGGCGGCACCCTGTTCCTGGACGAGCTGGCCGACATGGTGCTGCCCACCCAGGCCAAGCTCCTGCGCTTCATCGACCACCGCAACTTCAAGCGGGTGGGCGGCGCCCAGGACATCTCGGTCGACATCCGCATCGTTGCCGCCACCAACAAGGACCTGGAAGCCGAGGTGCGCGCGGGACGGTTCCGGAGCGACCTCTACTTCCGCCTCAAGGTGGTCAGCATCCCGCTCCCGCCGCTGCGCGAGCGCGGCGACGACATCCTGCTGCTCGCGCGGCACTTCGTGCGCGAGTTCTCGCGAAAGTTCCAGAAGCACTTCGCGGACCTCGCCCCGGCCGCCCAGCAGCTGTTCCTCAGCTACCGCTGGCCGGGCAACGTGCGCGAGCTCAAGAACGTGATCGAGCGGGTGGTGCTGCTCGAGGACGGCGATCGGCTCGAGGTCGAGCATCTGCCGTCCGAGCTGCAGGGCCGGCGGGTCGCCGGCGACGAGGCGATCCCGCTGCCGACGCTGGCGCAGATGGAGGCCGATCACATCAGCGAGGTGTTGCGCCTCACCGCCGGGAACAAGAGCCGCGCGGCGCGCATCCTCGGCATCTCACGGCAGGGGCTGATCGAGAAGCTGCGCCGCCTGCGCGTCGAAGAGGGCATCGGTCGTCAAGTCTCTTGACACCCACCAGGAAGTTGGCACCGACCGCCATATGTCGTCACGATAGTCGTTTAGCGAGATCGTTCAGCGTAATCCCCAAGTTTGTTGACGCTTAGCATCGTTCTCCACAGCGTCCTCCACACCCTCTCCCCGCGTCACCGGCTCCTTCCAGAAATTCTTCGCTCATTTCCACAATCACTTAGACCGCTTCGACCACTCCAGCGCGACATCGTGGCACGGCGGCTGCACACGCTTCGGCGAGGCCACTCGCGTCGCTCGGGCGATGCGTGATTGCGCCGCCCGGGCCGCGCATACGGCGGCCGCCGCCAGTGTCGCGGCGAGGGAAGGCGATCTCGCCGTACAGACGAAGCTCTCGAGGAGGTGATCCGGGAATGGCGAAGAAGAAGGCTGCCAAGAAGAAGGGCACGAAGAAGAAGGCTGCGAAGAAGAAGAAGTAGGCAGGTTGTCTGGACCTGGCACGTCCTCGGGGGATTGGTCGGCGACATTCGTTGGCCAATCCCCGACTGCTAGGGTGCCACGCGCCCCGGGCGTGCCGAGCGATCCACTTCTTACAGCGAACTCCAGTTTCGTCCGAGACTAAGAGTCCCGGCAGTGTGCGGCGCCGCAGCGGGCGTCGGCCGAGTCCCGGGGGTTCCTCTTCGGCGAGTGCGGGACGCCAGGGAGAGCCTTGCGATGTTGGGTTTCGGTCCACACCTCGTCTTCGACGGCTTTGGCTGTCCGTCCACGCGCCTGGGTGACCTCGACGCGCTCTACGGATTGCTCGATTCCCTCCCCGACCGCATCCGCATGACCAAGATCATGCCCCCGTACGTCTTCCGCCACGGTGTGGCGGGCGAGGCGTCCGAAGGTGTGTCCGGCTTCGTGCTGATCGCGGAGAGCCACATCAGCGTGCACACGTTCCCCGCGCGCCGCTTCGTCAACGTGGACATCTTCTCGTGCGAGAACTTCGACGTCGAGGATGCCCTCTCGGCGCTGCGCGAGGCGTTCGCGCCACGGCGGGTGGACTGGAAGCTCCTCGACCGCGGCCGGGAGTTCCCCAGGCACATCGGGCCGACCCGTACCATCGTCGAGCGCGACCGGCGGCTGGTCGCCCGCGGCTTAGGGCTGGAGGCTTCGCGCTAGGGCTGGCCGTCTTCCTCCAGTCGCAGAGCGACGGCTCGCCCATGGATGGGCGGGCCGTTCGCGTCTCATCCTTGCGGCCCGCCGGCCACTGCGCCGGGTGCGTGCTATCATCGCGCCCCGATCGGCCGCCGCTGCCCACCGCCGAGGCTCCCGTTGACCCGTCCCGTCCCGCCGCCTGACGCCTTCATCCGCATCCGCGGGGCCCGCCAGCACAACCTGAAGAACATCGACCTGGACCTGCCGCGCGGGCGGCTCACGGTCATCACCGGCGTCTCCGGCTCGGGCAAGTCCTCGCTCGCCTTCGATACCCTCTACGCCGAAGGCCAGCGCCGCTACGTGGAGTCCGTGTCGAGCTACGCCAAGCAGTTCCTCGACCGCCTGCCGCGTCCCGACGTGGACGCCATCCACGGCCTGATGCCGGCGGTCGCCATCCAGCAGGCGGCACCCGCCCGCAGCGCCCGCTCGACCGTCGGCACCACCACCGAGATCCACGACTACCTGCGGCTGCTGTTCGCCAGGCTGGGGACCGTCCATTGCGGCGGCTGCGGCCGGCCGGTCACGGCCGACAGCCCGCAGGGCATCGCCCGCGATGCCGCCGCGTGGCCGGACGGGGAGACGCTGCTCGTGCTGGCGCCGATCGCCCTCTCCGACCGCCTCGCGTGGGCCGAGCAGGCGGGGCACCTGTTGACGGCCGGATTCACGCGCATCCTGGCCGGCGACCAGGTGGTGGCACTCGAGCCGCTGCCCAAGCTCAAGCGCGGCACCACGCAGGTCCTGGTCGTGGTGGACCGCTTCACCTGGCGGCCGGCGGAGTACCCCCGGCTGGTGGACTCCTGCGAGCAGGCGTTCCGGCGCGGCGAGGGCCGGCTCGAGTTCCAGCTCGGCGCCCGCCCGCGCGAGCGGCGCAGCGAGCGGTGGGAGTGCTCGCACTGCGGCGCCCCGGCGCTCCGCCCCGAGCCGGCGCTGTTCTCGTTCAACAGCCCGCTCGGCGTCTGCCCCACCTGCCGCGGCTTCGGCAACGTGCTCACCTTCACCGCCGAGCGCATCGTTCCCGACCCGGAGAAGACGCTGCGCCAGGGTGCGCTCGATCCGTGGGCGCGCTCGTGGCGGCGCGTCTTCTGGCCGCGGCTCGAGAAGCTCGCGAAGGAGCGCGGCATCCCGCTCGACGTGCCATGGAAGAAGCTGTCCGCCGCCCACCGACAGCTACTCATCGAGGGCGGCGAGGGGTTCCGCGGCGCCATCCCGTTCCTCCAGCGCCTGCAGCAGAAGTCGTACAAGGCCGGCAACCGGTTCATCGTCAGGCGCTACCAGACCGCGCTGCCCTGCACGGACTGCGCCGGCCAGCGCCTGCGGCCCGAGGCGCTGCGGGTGCGCCTGGGTGGCCGCACCATCGCCGAGGCGAGCGCGCTCACGGTGGACGGGATGGCGGGATTCATCGCCGGGCTCGAGTTCAGCGAGCGGGAGCGCGAGATCGCCGGGCCGGTGCTGGCCGAGCTCGAGTCGCGCCTGCGCTTCCTGCTGCGCGTGGATCTCGGCTACCTGACGCTCGACCGCCTCACGCGCACGCTCTCCAGCGGCGAGGCGCAGCGCATCGAGCTGGCGAACGCGCTGGGCGCCAACCTGGCCGACACGCTCTACGTGCTGGACGAGCCGACCGTCGGTCTCCACCCGCGCGACAGTGAGCGGCTGGCGGCCCTGCTCGACGAGCTGGCCGCCCGCGGCAACACGCTGGTGGTGGTCGAGCACGAGCCGCTGCTGATGCGCGCCGCCCACCATCTGGTGGACCTGGGACCCGGGGCGGGCGAGCAGGGCGGGCGCGTGCTCTACGCCGGCCCCGGCGGCGAGGCGCTCGCGGCGGCCGCGACCGAGACCGCCCGGTACCTGCGGGGCGAGCGGCGGGTCGAGCGCCGCCGCGTGCCGGGAGCCCCGGACCGGTTCATCACCGTCGAGGGCGCCACCCATCACAATCTGAAGGATGTCACCGCGCGCTTCCCGCTCGGCCGCCTGACCGCGGTGACCGGGGTCTCCGGCTCGGGCAAGAGCAGCCTGGTGGAGGAGGTGCTCCACCGCGCCGCCCGCCGCGCGCTGGGCGAGGCGGAGGTCGAGGAGCCGGGGCCGCACCGGGCGGTGCGCGGTCTCGACGTGATCAAGCGCGTCGTGATGGTGGACCAGTCGCCGATCGGCAAGACGCCGCGCTCGTGCCCGCTCTCGTATCTCGGCGCCTACGCCCCGCTGCGCGAGGTCTACGCGCGCCAGCCGGCCGCACTCGCGCGCGGGCTCAAGGACGGCGCGTTCTCGTTCAACACCGCGGGCGGGCGCTGCGAGCACTGCCAGGGGGCGGGCTGGGTGACGGTCGAGATGGTCTTCCTCGCCGACCTGCTGGTGCCGTGCGAGATGTGCGGGGGCGACCGCTTCCGCCGCGAGGTGCTCGAGGTGCGCTACCGGGGGGTCAACATCCGCGCGGCTCTCGACCTCACCGTGGACCAGGCATTCGAGCACTTCGCGCGCGAACCGCGCTTCACCCGCAAGCTGATGACGCTCCGCCGGGTGGGGCTCGGCTACCTCCGCCTCGGCCAGCCGGCGCCGCAGCTCTCGGGCGGCGAGGCGCAGCGGCTCAAGATCGCGCGCGAGCTGTCCGAGCGCGGCGCCGGCGCCGGGCTCTACCTGCTCGACGAGCCGACGGTCGGGCTCCACTTCGCCGACGTCCAGCGCCTGCTCGAGGTGCTCGACGACCTGATCGCGCGCGGCGACACGGTGGTGGTCGTGGAGCACAACCTGGACGTGATCCGGAACAGCGACTGGGTGGTGGACCTGGGCGCCGAGGGCGGCGAGCGCGGCGGCCGGCTGGTGGTGGAGGGACCGCCCGAAACCATCGCGGCGCACGCGGAGTCGTTCACCGGCCGGTTCCTGCGCGACCCGGTCGCGGGAGGGAACCGAGCGGCGTGGAGCGCCGCCGGTGGCTGAGCCCGGGCGGTTCCCGCGCCGCGCGAGAGCGCCGGTGCCGCGTTGCGCACTTCCGGCCACTCAGTCCGAGGGCGATGGGCGGGCTGGGACGCTATGGCCCGGAACACGCACGACGCCCGGCGCGCGAACCACTTGTGCATCTGGTAGATCGGCTTGAAGGAGTTGCGCTCGGGTACTGCGAGGCGGTTGATTTCGACGATGGGGAAGGAGTCCTCGATCGCCCAGACTGTGCGGCGGCTGGCCGCCGTCTCAGCCTTCTGCTGCTCGGGGATCACCGTGCTCACGGCCGGCTCTCGGGAGTCTTGCCGGACAGGCGTTCCCGAACGGCATTGCGCACGCGGCGCGCCACGGCCACGGCCTCGCGAGCGTCGTCCGCGGTCAGGGGCTCCTCATCGCCGGGGTAGCGCGCGGTGAAGGCGTAGTCGGTCAGGCGCTCCTGCTCGGCCGCGCTCAGGGGCGTAGCCGACACGGCCGGGAGCAGGCGCACGAGCTTCGCGATGTCGTGGGTCTTGGGGAACTCCACGCCCACTTGCACGAGCAACGCCTTGAGGTGCTTCTCCACGGACTGCTGGCAGAAGAAGCAGACGTTCCGAAAGGGGCAGTCCGCGCCCATGGTCAGCAGGTGCTCGGCTGAGCGCAGGTCGTCCTCGGCGCGGGAGAGCCACTCCGCGACGATGCGGCTCGCGTCAGGCGGCATGGTCATAGAGCACGCGGCCGCCGCGCCGTGCCTCATGCACGAGGGTGCCGGGCAAGTCCCGCTGCGATTCGTACTCCGTCGGCGTCACGACCACCACGTCCTTCGGAACATCCAAGTCGTGCAGAGCGAGCCGGATCTCCAGGCGCTTCTGCCTTCGCGAGCCCTCGATGGGCATCACGATCAGCAGGTCCACGTCGCTGTCCTCGCCCGCGTCGCCCCGGGCATGGGATCCGAAGAGCACTACTTTCTCAGGGTGGAAGTGCTTCACGATGACGCGCACCATCTCGTGGATGACGGCAGTGCGGTCGGTGGGCCCGTCGGGCATCGGCGACGTCCTTTCCCCGCTCATGTGCTCAGCACCAGCCACGGCGTGAGCATCTCCATGAGCGACATCCCGCCGTGCTTGTAGAGCCGGGTCCCCGCGGGCCCTGGTGGATGGAGTGCGACCCGCCCACGCACCATGGCGATGCCGCGATCGCGCGCGACGAACACATCGGCATGTTCGGGAGGCTCGCCCCGTTCGGAGATCCGCGCGCTGCGGTCTCCCCCGAAGTACTCGTTGAGGGGTCGCAACTCTTCCCGCTGGCGATCGAAGCTCCGTCCAGCGCCGAAGAACACATAGCCATGGTCGCTGGTGACGAGCACGCGCCGGCCCCGCGGCAGCGCCATCACGGTGGCGGTCCACGCCTGCTGCATCAGGTTTTGGATCTGGGCGAAGTGTTCGACGAACCGGGCGCCCGAGTCGGAATAGGTGTTGTCAGGGAATGCAGACCAGAGCAGCAGGCAACGCGCCGAGTCGTCGAGGGCGTGACGCTGCCCGACGCTGGCGTAGTAGTAGGCGCGCACGCCCCTCTGGGTCAGCTCGCGCCGTCCGGGAAGCTGCGAGGGAGCGACCCGGCCACAACCCACGCGTTGCTCGACGAAGTCCAGCGTCTCGCTGGGAATGGCGGCGATTCCGACTCCGAGCTCCTGCACGTCGAGCGCTCCTTCGCGCGCGAACCGCAGCAACAGGGGCAGCTCGCGCACGGAGAGGCCGTCGAACACGACGACGGCGCTGA
>JBBTLZ010000007.1:0-1032 GCA_038068435.1 Candidatus Eiseniibacteriota bacterium
TCAGCCATTCGTCGGCGGAGCGCGTCATCCTGCCCGACGCGTTCCTGGTCGCCGACTTCATGCTGGCGGAGCTGGCCGCGATCCTGGGCGGGCTGCGCGTCCATCCCGAGGCCATGCGCCGCCATCTGGAGGCCGGCGGCGGGCTGGTCTATTCGCAGCGGGTGCTGCTCGCCCTCACCGCGGCCGGCCTCGCGCGCGACCAGGCGTATCGGGTCGTCCAGGGCCACGCGCTGGCGGCGCTCGACGGCGAGGGATCGTTCCGCGTCCGGCTCGAGGCCGACCCGGCGGTGCGCAAGGTGATGTCGCCGGAGCGGCTCGCCGCCTGCTTCGACCTGGCGGCGACGCTGCGCAACGTGGACGCGCTGTTCGCGCGCGCCACGCCGCCCGCGGGACGGTCCCCGGCGGGACGGGCGTGGTGACGACCGGGACCGGGAGTGCCCCCGCCTACACCGTCGAGGAGGCGCGCGACCCGGCCGCGGTGGCCGCGCGGCTCGCCGCCCTCGGCGTGACGCTCGAGGCGGACGAGGTGACGCTCCTGCTCGAGCTGCTGGGCCGGCCGCCCTACTGGGCCGAGGCGGTGCTGTTCGGCATCCTGTGGAGCGAGCATTGCTCCTACAAGTCGACGCGACACCTGCTCAAGCGCCTGCCGACGCGCGCCCCGCAGGTGCTGATCGGGCCGGGCGAGGACGCCGGCGTGGTGGCGCTGCCGCCTCCGTGCGAGGACCTGGCGCTGGTGATGGCGCACGAGAGCCACAATCACCCGAGCCAGGTGCTGCCGGTCGAGGGGGCGGCGACCGGCGTGGGCGGCATCGTGCGCGACGTGGTGTGCATGGGTGCTCAGGTGGTGGGGGTGCTGGACGCGCTCCGCTTCGGCGACCCCCGCGCGGGTGGGGTGGCCGTGCGCGACGTCGTGCGCGGCGTCGTGCGGGGCATCGCCGACTACGGCAACGCCCTCGGCGTGCCCAACCTCGGCGGGGACGTCTACTTCGACGCCGGCTTCGACGCCAACTGCCTGGTCAACGTGATGGCGCT
>JBBTLZ010000008.1:0-9765 GCA_038068435.1 Candidatus Eiseniibacteriota bacterium
GAGCGGGGCGAGCGGCGCGAGCGCGCCGAGCGACGCGATCGGCCCGAACGGGGTGACCGGGCCGCCGGGCGGCTCGAGCCCCCGCGTGCGGTGCCGCCCCCACCGCCGGTCGCGCGGCCGGCCGAGCTGGAGCCGCTGCCGCCGGCGTCCGAGGAGGACGAGAACGAGGAGGTCGGACGCCCGGAGGGACCCCACGACGAACGGCACGTGGACCCGTTCGCCTGGAAGGCGCCGGCCGCGATCGTCGAGCCCGAACCCGTCATCGCGCCGCCCGCACCCGCGGTCGGTCACCCCGGGGCGGCCGCGCCCCCGCGGGTGATTCGCGAGTCGGAAGGGGATGCCGACACCGAGCAGCCGGAACCATCGCGCGCGGAGACCGAGGAGCCCGCGGTGTCTGACGAACCCGGGGAGAGGTCCGGCGCCCGCGGCGATGACGCGGAGGACGAAGGCCCGCGGTATCCGGAGACGGGTCCGCCGGCGCCTGCCCCGCTGGCGCCCACCTGGGGTCGTCGGGGTCGTCGGGGCCGTCGCGGCCGCTGAACGAGCAGGGCTGCGTTCCGCCCGCCGCCCCGCGCGTCCCGACGCTCGCGTCGTGCATCGTGCACGATGTCCGGCGCGCGCGAGGGCGGTGGCCGCGGAGCGCCCCCCCGTGCTAGGCTTTCCGTCACATGCTGCTCGTCGCGTGCACCCTCGCCATCATGGCCGCGACCTCGACACTCCCATCGGACGCCCCGCCGCAGGCTCCCCGCCCTCAGTATCCGAGTGAAGAGGCGTTGCGCCGCTACGCCCAGGGCCGGCTCCTCGAGGAACGGGGGCAGCGGGACCTCGCGCTGGGCGAGTACTCCCGCGCGCTGCTCCTCGACGACGGCTCGGCCAGCCTGGCCCGCCGCTTGAGCGAGACATCGGCGATCGCCGGCGAACCGGCGCGCTCGCTTGAGTTCGCCGAGCGGGCGCTGCGGATCGACCCGGACGATGCGCGCGCGCTGTGGCTCCAGGGCACGGCGCTGCTGAACCTGAATCGCGAGCGCGAGGCGCTGGCGCCGCTCGAGGCGGCCGCGAAGGGGGACTCGGAGAAGGTCGAGTACCTCCGCACGCTGGGGCGCGCCGCCGAGTCCCTGGACCGGCTGGACATCGCCGTCCGCAGCTACCGTCGGGTGGTGTGGCTCGATCCCGACGACGTCGAGTCGTGGTTCCAGCTGGCGGCGGGCGAGGCGCGGCTGGGACATTTCGGCGCCGCCGACACCGCGCTGGCCGAGGTGGCGGAGATGAACCCGCTGCGGCCGGGGGTGTTCTTCCTCCAGGGCTGGGTTCAGGAGAACCTCGGGCACCCGCAGCGGGCGATGGACCTCTACCAGGAGCACCTCAAGATCCATCCGGACGACCAGGTGACCCGGCGGCGCGCGGTGAACCTGCTGGCCCGCGAGAAGCGCTTCGACGAGGCCTGGCGCGAGGTGCGGGTCATCGCCCGGGCGCGCCCGGACGACCGGGAGACGGGGGAGGTCGAGGCCGACCTCGCCTTCTCGGCCGGCCGCGCCGCCGCCGGCGCGCAGGCGCTGCAGCGTCTGCGACGCCGGTGGCCGGATGACCCGGAGGTGCTGGCGATCTCGGTGGGTGTGCTCGCGCGCCACGACCGCGCCGGTCAGGCGGTGGCCGAGGCCGAGGCGTGGACCGCGAAGCGGCCCGACGACTTCCGCGCCCACCTGGTCGCCGCGCGCGCGCGCACCCTCAATCGGGAGCCGGACGCCGCGCTGGTCCACCTGCGCAGGGCGATGGTACTCGCCCCCGATTCGCTCGCCCCCCGCGCCATGCTCGCCCGCTTCTACGATCAGCAGCGGCGGAACGACGAGGCCGAGAAGATCTGGGCCGAGACCGCGCAGCGCTTCCCCGGGCACAACGGCGTGGCCTTCGACCTCGCCGCCTGTCGCGAGAAGCTCGGTGACCTGGCCGGGGCGGAAGCGGCCGTGCGCGACGTGCTGCGGCGCGAGCCCGACCATCCGACCGCGCTCAACTTCCTCGGCTACCTGTGGGCCGACCACGATCGCAACCTCGACCAGGCGGTGGAGCTGATCGTGCGGGCGCTCGCCCAGGATCCGGACAACGGCGCCTACCTGGACTCGCTCGGCTGGGCCTACTACCGGCTCGGCCGGCTCGGGGAGGCCCGGGTCCAGTTGGAGCGGGCGGCCCGGCTCACCGGCGGAGACCCGGTCGTGCTGGAGCACCTGGGGGACGTCTACAAGGATTTGGCACTCAAGGACTTGGCCAGAGAGCAGTACCGGTTGAGCCTGGCCGCCGACCCGGGGAACGCCCGGGTGCGGGCCAAGCTCGACGCGCTGCACTAGACCCGGTGGAACCGCCGATGCCGCATGGGGTACGAACGACAGGTGGATTCGTCCGTGGCGCCTGACCGCGATCCCGTTTCGCCCCCGATCCTGAGCCTCTCGGACGAGGATCTCATGGCGCGGGTCGCGGAGGATGACGAGCGCGCGTTCTCGGAGCTCGTCCGCCGCTTCCAGGGCCGCGTGATGAATCTCATCACCCGGGTGCTGAACGACCGGGAGTGTTCGGACGACCTCGCGCAGGAAGTGTTCGTGCGGGTGTTCGTTCACCGGCGGAACTATCGCCGGGGCTCCAAGTTCACCACCTGGCTGTTCACGATCGCCGCCAACCTCGCCAAGAACGAGATCCGGCGGCGGGTCAGGAAGCGGAACTGGTTCAGCCTGGACGCGCTGCAGGAGATCCTGAACGACAGCGCGATCCAGCTGGCCGACCCGACCGAGGGTCAGGAGACGGCGCTCCAGCGGGAGCAGCTCCAGGAGGCGGTCGGACGCGCCATCGCGACGGTCCCGGAGAAGTACCGGGTCGCCCTGGTGCTCCGCGACATCGAGGGGTTCGCGTACGAGGAGATCGGACAGATGCTTCGCATCCCCGGCGGCACGGTGCGCTCGCGCATCAACCGCGCGCGGGGCATGCTGAAGCGCAAGCTCCAACCGCTACTGCGCAGGGAAGGGACACCATGAACTGCGGTGATGCCCGCCGGCTCTTCGGAGCCTGCTGGGACGACGAGATCACGCTCGCGGAGCGCGACTGGCTGGAATCGCACTTCGCCTCCTGCGCCGCGTGCCGCGCCGAGTACGAGACGTTCGCACGCGCGATCGAGCTGGTCGGCTCGCTGCCGCGCGCCGAGGTGAGGCCGGGTCTGGCCGAGCGCGCGCTGGCGCGTGCCCGCCGCGCCACCGCCGCGCCCGACCGGCTGCCGGTCGGCACGCCGCGCTGGATCCCGATCACCGCCACCGCGGCGCTGCTGGCGATCGCCGCCACCATGACGCTCCAGTGGATGGGCATCACGCCGGCCGGGCGCATGACCCCCCGCACCGGGGTCGCGGCGGTCCTGGAGCCGGTGCTGGTGCGCTCGCAGGACGCGCGTACGACGGCGTCGACCGTCCCCGACGACCGGCTCGCCACGGTCAGGGGGGAGGCCGACGCGCCGTTCGCGGGCGGCGTACCCGACAGCCTCTTCGACCACAGCGCCGACGTCGAGTTCATCCTCGATCCCGTGACGCTGCGCAAGGGTCGGGCGCACACGGTGCTGCGCCTGAACCCGAACGTCCAGGGCGAGAAGGCCGTCATCACCTTCTAGCAGGAGCGTTCCCGTGGCGACTTGCCTCACCCTCCCGCGCGCGCTCCGGGCCGCGATCCCGGCCGGCGCGCTGGCGCTGGCGCTGGCGGGAGGCGCGGGGGCCCAGGGGACGCTCTCCGCGCTCCAGACCGATGTGGACCAGATCGCGCGCCGCGCGCGGCCGTCGGTCGTGACCGTGTTCGCCGTCCGCACCGAGAGCGCGCCGAAGACAGCGGTCGCCGCGACGGCGACGGCGCCGCACGTGCGCACCCGGGTGGGCTCCGGCGTGGCGGTCGAGGAGAACCTCATCCTCACCACCGCCAGCGTGGTGCTGCAGGCCGAGCGCACCCTGGTCAGCACCGCCAACGGCCTGCAGGCCGAAGCCGAGATCGTCGGCGTGGACCCGGTCTTCAACCTGGCGCTGCTGCGCGTGCCGACCCTGCGCCTGCCGCCGCTCCGCTTCGCCCAGGGGCGACCCGCGCGCGTCGGCGACTGGGTGGTCTCGCTCGGCACCTCGTACAACGCCCAGCCCACGCAGTCGCTCGGGAACGTGGCGCAGCGGCATCGCGAGCCCGGCCAGTGGCTGCTCCAGCTCACCAACACGGTCTACCCCGGCAACAGCGGCGCTGCGGCGCTCAACATCCGCGGCGAGCTGGCCGGTCTCGTGCACGGCGAGCTCGGTTCCCCGGCCCTGACCGGCACCGCCAGTGACGGCGAGCGCCGCCCGTGGGGCACCAGTTTCGCTATGCCGGTCGAGACGTTGCGCCCGGTGTTCGAGAGCCTCAAGCGCGAGGGACGTGTGCGGCACGGCTACCTCGGTGTGACGACGCTGGCCGCGAGCCTCGAGAGCGACCGCGAGGGCGGTCCCAGCACGCCGATCGGCGCGCTGGTCGATGGCATCATCGGCGGCGGCCCCGCGGACCGCCTGGGCCTCAGGCCCGGGGACCTGATCGTGGCCTACGATGGCGAGCGGGTCGAGACGCCGGAGCAGCTCGCGCGCTGGGTGCTCGCCACCCCGCCCGGTCGGACGGTCACGCTCGTCTGGGTCCGGCGCGACATCGGGTACAATGGCACCGTGGTGCTCAAGGAGTCGCCCGAGCGCGTGCCGCAGTGGCTGGCCGGGGCGCTCGCCGATCCGCAGCCGGACGGACCGCGCAAGATCGCCGAGCTCGAGCGCGAGATCCGGCGCCTGAGCCAGGAGCTGGGCCGCCTCAAGGATCAATCTGGCCCTCCGCCGCGCTAGGCCCTACCCTGCGGCCGTGGCGGCCGACCTCCTGATCACCTATCCCGCGACCCGCGCTCGCTCGCGCGTCCGCGTGCGCCGCGCCGCGCTCGACGATCTTGGGCTCCTGACCCGCCGGGCGACCGGCGCCTCCCGGGCGGTGGTGGTGAGCGACGCGCGCGTCGCATCGCTCTACGGCGGCCGGGCGCTCCGTTCGCTCCGCCGTGCGGGGGTCGCCACTGACCTGGTCATCGTGCCGCGCGGCGAGCGCGCCAAGCGCCCGGCGGTGCTGGCGCAGCTGTGGGAGCGGCTCGCCGCACTCGGTCTCGGGCGGTTCGAGGTACTGGTGGCGCTCGGCGGCGGCGTGGTGGGCGACCTGGCCGGCTTCGCGGCCGCCACCTGGCTGCGCGGCGTGGCGTGGGTCAGCGTTCCCACCACCGTGCTGGCGCAGGTGGACAGCGGCGTCGGCGGCAAGACGGGCGTGGATCTCGCGGCGGGCAAGAACCTGGTGGGCGCCTTCCACCAGCCGGCGCTGGTCGTGGCCGACCCGGACACGCTCGCGACACTCCCCGCGCGCCAGCGCCGCGCGGGGCTGGCCGAGGTGGTGAAGATGGGCATGGCCGTCGATGCGGCGCTCTTCCGGTGGACGGAACGCCACGCCGAGGCGCTGCTCGCGGGCGATCCCGGAACACTCGCCGCCGCGGTGCGCGCCGCGGTCGCCGTCAAGGCGCGCGTGGTGCGCCGCGACGAGCGTGAACGGGAGGGCGGGGCGCGCACGGCGCTCAACTTCGGCCACACGCTCGGCCACGCCATCGAGGCGGCCCACGGCTACCGCGGCGTGCTGCACGGCGAGGCGGTCGCGGTCGGCATGCGCGCGGCCGCGCGGCTCTCGGTGCGGCTCGCCGGACTCCCCGAGCGGGACCGTGCTCGGCTCGAAACCGTGCTCGACCGGCTGGGGCTGCCGCGGCGCATGCCGCCGACGCCGGCGGCGCGGCTCCACGCCGCGATGCGTCACGACAAGAAGCGAGCGCGCCGCGTCCGCTGGGTGTTGACGCCCCGGATAGGCCGTGCTAGCGTCCCGCGTCCGATCGACCGCCGCCTCGTGCAGGCGGTCATGCTCGAAGTCGGGGCCAGGCTCTGAGGCCCATGCACCGGATCCTGGTTCTGCACGGTCCGAACCTCAACGCGCTCGGCACCCGCGAGCCCCAGACGTACGGCCACGACTCCCTGGACGACATCAACCGGCGTCTCGAAGGCCTCGGCGCCGAGCTCGGCGTCGAGATCGAGTGTCAGCAGAGCAACCACGAGGGCGTGCTCATCGACGCTCTTCACCGGGCCCGCGGGCGCTCGCACGGCGTCCTGCTGAACCCGGGAGGCCTGACGCACACCAGCGTGGCACTGCGCGATGCGGTGCTCGCGGCCGGCATCCCCGTCGTGGAGGTCCACCTGTCCAACCCGAACGCCAGAGAGCCCTTCCGGCACACCTCGTTCGTCTCGGGCGCCGCCCTCGGCGTCGTGCAGGGCTTCGGCGTGGACAGCTACCTGCTGGGCCTCCGGGCCCTGGCGGCCCACCTCGCCCATGCCCCGCGCTAAGGGTGGCACGCCCCGCAGCGCGGGGCGCGGGCGGGCCCGCAAGCCGGTCAAGTCGCCGGCGGCCGGCGCCGATAACTCCCGCGGGACAAGGCCCGGCGGCTTCGAGCTTTCCGAACTCCGCCAGCTGATCCGGCTCGTGCAGCGCACCGGGATCGGCGAGCTCGAGGTGGCCGCGGGGGGCAGGACCGTCCGCATCTCCGCGCACACCGGGGCCGCTCCGGCGACGGCGGTGACCGCGGCCGCCGCCCCGGCCGCGGCGCCGGCCGCCTCGTCCCCCTCGGGAGGTCCGGCCGGGACCGAGCATCGGGTCGCGATCGTCTCCCCGATGGTGGGCACGTTCTATCGCGCTCCGGCGCCGGACGCCGATCCGTACGTCGAGGTGGGCGACGTGGTCGAGGTGGGGCAGACGGTCTGCATCATCGAGGCCATGAAGCTGATGAACGAGATCGAGTCCGAGGTGAAGGGCCGCGTGGTCCGGATCCTGGTCGAGAACGCCCAGCCCGTGGAGTACGGACAGAAGCTGTTCCTGATCGAGCCATGATGAGCGCGCCTCCCGCGTCCCCGGCCTGCCGGGCGGGCGGGATGGCTGGAACCGCCGGGAACCCAGCGCAGTTCGCGGGGGCCGGGGCGCGCGGGGTGGAGCCATGAACATCCGCAATGTGCTCGAGAAGATGATCGCCGCGCGGGCCAGCGACCTGCACCTCAAGGCCGGCACCGCGCCCGTCGTCCGCGTGGACGGCATCCTCTACACGCTGGACGAGCCGGCGCCCGCCGCGCAGGAGCTGCGCGACGTCTGCTCCCAGCTGCTCAACGACGAGCAGCGGCTCTACTTCTCCACCCACAGCGAGATCGACTTCGCCTTCGGCGTCTCGGGCCTGGCGCGCTTCCGCGCCAACATCTTCATGCAGCGCGGCACTCCGGCGCTCGCCCTGCGACACGTGCCGGTCGAGGTGCCCGCCATCGAGGACCTCCTCCTGCCGCCGGCGGTGCGCGAGCTGGCGTTCTCGCCGCGCGGACTGATCCTGGTGACCGGGCGCACCGGCTCGGGCAAGTCCACGACGCTGGCGGCGATGATCGACGTCATCAACAAGGTGACGACGCGTAACATCATCACGGTCGAGGACCCGATCGAGTTCCTCCACCGCGACCGCATGTCGTTCATCCACCAGCGCGAGGTCGGGCTCGACACCCGGTCGTTCCACGACGGGCTCAAGTACGTGCTGCGCCAGGACCCCGACATCATCCTGGTGGGCGAGATCCGCGACCTCGAGACCATGAGCACGGCGCTGATGGCGGCCGACACCGGCCATCTGGTGCTCTCGACCCTGCACACCACCGACGTCGTCCAGACGCTGCAGCGCATCATCTCGTTCTACCCGCCGCACCAGCACGACGAGATTCGCATGTCCATCTCCTCGAACCTGCGCGCGGTCATCTCGCAGCGCCTCATCCCCCGTCGCGACGGCGGCGGGCGCGTGCCGGCGGTCGAGATCATGATGAGCACGCCCACCATCCGCGAGTTCATCCTCGACCCATCCAAGGTGCCGCTCATCCGCTCGGCGGTGGCCGAGGGCGTGACGCAGTACGGCATGCAGACCTTCGACCAGTCGGTGCTCACGCTGCTGCGCGAGGGCGTGATCAGCGAGGAGGAAGCACTCCGGAACTGCAACAACCCGAACGAGCTCTCGCTCAAGTTGAAGGGCATCTCGGCCACCTCCGACCGGATGTGGCAGCCGGTCGATGCGGCCACCGAGTCGTCCGTCGGAGCGCGCGCGGGTGGCGGCGGCGGCGCGGGGACCGAGTGGATGAGCCGCGAATAGCGGGTCCATGTTCCGAAAGGTCCTGATCGCGAACCGGGGGGAGATCGCGCTGCGCGTCATCCGCGCCTGCCGCGAGCTCCGCATCGCCACCGTCGCCGTGTTCAGCGAGGCCGACCGGGAATCCCTGCACGTCCGACTCGCCGACGAGTCGGTCTGCATCGGTCCCCCGCCGCCGGTCCAGTCCTACAACTACATCGCCCGGCTGATCTCCGCCGCCGAGGTCACCGGCGCCGACGCGATCCATCCCGGCTACGGATTCCTGTCGGAGAACGCGCACTTCGCCGAGGTGTGCGCCTCGTGCGGGTTCACGTTCATCGGGCCGACACCCGAGATGATCCGCAAGATGGGTGACAAGGCGGTCGCCCGCCGCACCATGGCCGACGCGGGCCTCCCGGTCGTGCCCGGCAGCGCGGGCGTGCTCACCGACGCGGACGAAACGCGGTCGCTGGCGAAGGAGATCGGCTACCCGGTCATCATCAAGGCGGCCGCCGGGGGCGGTGGCCGCGGGATGCGCGTCGCCGGGGACGAGAAGCAGCTCCGCGCCGGGTTCGGGATCGCGCAGGCCGAGGCCGGGGCCGCCTTCGGCAACAACGCGGTCTACCTCGAGAAGTACATCGCCCGCCCGCGCCACATCGAGTTCCAGCTGTTCGGCGACGCGCACGGCAACCTGATCCACCTCGGCGAGCGCGAGTGCTCGGTGCAGCGCAACCACCAGAAGCTGATCGAGGAATCGCCGAGCCCGTTCCTCTCCGACGCGCAGCGCCGCAAGGTGGGGGCGCTGGCGGTGCAGGGCGCGCAGGCCATCGGCTACCTCAATGCCGGCACCATGGAGTTCCTGTTCGACCAGGACGCGTCCTTCTACTTCATGGAGATGAACACCCGCATCCAGGTGGAGCACCCGGTCACCGAGGAGGTGACGGGGCTCGACCTGGTGAAGGAGCAGATCCGGGTGGCGGCCGGCGAGAAGCTCTCGCTCACTCAGGACGAGGTGGAGTGGAGCGGGCACGCGATCGAGTGCCGCATCAACGCCGAGGACCACGAGCACGGGTTCCGCCCCAGCCCCGGCCGGATCGGCTACTGGTACAAGCCGGGCGGCCCGGGCATCCGTGTGGACAGTCACGTCTACGCGGGCTACACGGTGCCGCCCTTCTACGACTCGATGATCGGCAAGCTCATCGCCTACGGGAAGGACCGCCCCGAGGCGTTGCGCCGGATGGAGATCGCCCTCGAGGAGATCATCGTCGAGGGGATCAAGACCACCATCCCGTTCCATCAGATCGCCCTGCGCGATCCGCGCTTCCAGAAGGGCGACATCGACACCCACTTCGTCGAGGGGCTGCTCAAGCCCGACGAGGTACCCGCCGGTTAGGACGTGGGGCCCCTCCCGGGGCTCCCGATCTCCGCGCCGTCCGGCCCGCCGGAACGGACGCGCAGAGCTGGCGCCGCGAGGGCAGGGAGGCGCGGGCTTGGACGCGCACGGGCCGGGCGGCTCTGCTAGCCTCCCGGCCCGTGCG
>JBBTLZ010000009.1:0-36072 GCA_038068435.1 Candidatus Eiseniibacteriota bacterium
GGCCGTGTCGCGGCGCGGCGGCGGGCGCGTCGTGGCGCGCGGGGGTGGCGCGCGGCGGTTGAACCTCGCGCGCACCGGGCCCTATACTGCCGCGCGCGGCTGCGCGGCACGCCGGCCCTTCGATCGGAGAGACCCTTGAGCGACAGCCAGGGCACGAAGCAGTTCGTCGAGGACCTCACCGACCAGACCGACGACTTCTCGCGCTGGTACAACGAGGTCGTGCGCAAGGCCCAGCTGGCTGACTACGCCCCGGTGCGCGGCTGCATGGTCATCCGGCCTTACGGCTACGGGCTGTGGGAGAACATGCAGCGGCTGCTCGACGATCGCATCAAGGCCACGGGCCATCAGAACGCGTACTTCCCGCTCCTCATCCCGGAGTCGCTGCTGCAGCTGGAGGCCGACCACGTCGAGGGTTTCGCCCCGCAGGTGGCGTGGGTGACCCAGGGCGGGAACGACCAGCTCGAGGAGCGGCTCGCCATCCGGCCGACCAGCGAGGCCATCATCGGCCGCATGTACTCGCGCTGGATCGAGTCGTACCGGGACCTGCCGGTGCTCATCAACCAGTGGTGCAACGTCATGCGCTGGGAGAAGGTCACGCGGCTGTTCCTGCGCACCGCGGAATTCCTCTGGCAGGAGGGTCACACGGCGCACGCCACCGCCGAGGAGTGCCAGGAGGAGGTGCTGCGGATGCTGGACGTCTACCGGGACTTCGCGGAGACCGATCTGGCCATCCCGGTCCACGCCGGGCGCAAGAGCGCGGCCGAGAAATTCGCCGGCGCCGAGATGACGTACTCGATCGAAGCCCTGATGCGCGACGGCAAGGCGCTGCAGGCGGGTACCTCGCACAACCTCGGCCAGCACTTCGCGAAGGTGTTCGACATCACCTTCCAGGACGAGCAGGGCAAGCGCCAGCACGTCCACCAGACCTCGTGGGGTGTGTCCACCCGGCTGATCGGCGCGGTCATCATGGCCCACGGCGACGATCAGGGCCTGAAGCTGCCGCCCCGCATCGCGCCGATCCAGGCGGTCGTGGTGCCGATCTGGCGCCAGGACGAGGAACGGTCGGCGGTGCGCGAGTTCATCGGCAAGGTCACCGCCGCGCTGCGCGGCCGGGTGAGGCTCCACGTGGATGACCGCGAGCAGTACACCCCGGGCTGGAAGTACAACGAGTACGAGTTGCGCGGGGTGCCGGTGCGGCTCGAGGTGGGTCCCAGGGATGTGGCGAAGGGAGCGGTGATGAGCGTGCGGCGGGACAGCCGCGCCAAGGAGTCCATCCCGCTCGAGATCCTCGCCGAACGGCTGCCGGCCCTGCTCGACGAGGTCCAGCGCGCGCTGTTCGAGTCGGCGCGGGCGTTCCGCGAGGAGAACACCGCCACGGCGCACACCGTGGCGGAGATGGAAGCCCATTTCGCCGAGAAGCGCGGCTTCGTCGCCGTCCCCTGGGACGGGAGCGCGGAGTTCGAGGCCGAGGTGAAGGAGAAGACCGGCGCCACGCTGCGCTGCGTGCCCCTCGACCAGGCGCCCTGGCGGGGGCTCGCGCGCGACGGCCAGGACGTGGCGCTGTTCGCCCGCGCCTACTGACCCGGGGCGCGGCGTCCGATCCACCGTGAGCGGCCCGCAGCGGATCCTCATCCGCCTCCCCAACTGGCTGGGCGACGCCCTGATGGCGAGGCCGCTGCTCCATGGCGTGCGCCACGCGCATCCGCGCGCCGAGATCCGCGCGGTGGGCCCGGCGCCACTGCTGTCCCTGCTGGCGGGGGAGAGCGCCTTCGATGCGGGGGAGCCATGGCCCGGCGACGGCGCGGCGCGCGGCGAGCTGACGCGACGGCTGCGCGCGTGGCGCCCGGACGCGGCCCTCGTCCTGCCATTCTCGTTCGCGAGCGCCCGCTTCGCCTTCGGCACCCGGGCGCCGATCCGGGCGGGCTACGCCCACGAACTGCGGAGCTTCATGCTCACCCACGCCCGGCGCCGCGCGTCCCGGGGCGACCTGCACCTGAGCCGCGAGTACCTGGCGCTGGGCGAGCCGATCGGGGTCGCCGAGGGCCCGCTGCCTCCACTCATCCCATCGCCGGCCGCGCGCGCGGCGGCGGACGCCCTGCTCGCCCGGGCCGCCCCCGGCGCAGGCGCGGTCGCGGTGATGGCGCCGCGGTCCGCCTACGGGCCCGCGCGCGAGTGGCCGTCCGACCGGTTCGCCACCCTCGCTCGCGACCTGATGGCCGGCGGCCGGACCGTGCTCGTGTGCGGCACCGCGGGGGAGCGCCCGACCTGCGCGGCGGTGGCGCGGGCGGCGGGCCCCGGCGCGGTGTCGGTCGCCGGCGAGACCGACCTGCCGACGCTGGCGGCGCTGGTGCAGCGGGCGACGCTGGCGGTATGCAACGACTCGGGTCTCGCCCACCTGGCGGGCGCGGTGGGGACGCCGACCGTGACGCTCTACGGGTCCACCTCGAGCGCGTGGAGCGCGGCGCTGGGACCGCGGGTGCGGATCGTCCAGCGGCCCCCGGTCTGCTCGCCCTGTTTCCGCCGCACCTGCCGGATCGGCTACCGCTGCCTCACGGCGCTGAGCGTGGCCGAGGTCGGACGCGCCTGCCGCGAGGTGGCCGGATGAGCGCCCGGTGCCCGGCGGGGTACCGGGAGTCGGCGGGCCGATGAGGATCCTCGCCCACGGAGGATCGCTGGGGCGGGCGGGCTCGCGCATGCCGGCCGCGCTCGCCGGCCTCGCCCTGCGCGGACACGAGGTGACCTGGCTGGGCGCCGGCGCCCCGCCGCCGGCGGCGCGCCCGATCCACGGCGTCGCGGGGATGAGGGCCCTGCCGGGCCTGCGCGCGGACGTGGTGGTGGGTGGCGACGCTGCGCCGCCCCGGACGGCCGCGTGCGGCTGGCTCGCCGGGGCGCACGTGATGACGCTGGACCTCACCGGCGACGGGGTCGGGCGCTGGGGAGCGCTCGATCGATGGGCGTGGCATTCTCTGCATTCCGTCGGTCTGGTGGAGGAGGGGGAAGCGGCCCGCTTCGCCGCCGGGGCGCGCGGACTCGAACACGAGCGCATCGGCCTGTGGCCGGCGGTCCCGGCCGCCCCGGCGCCCGACTCCGCCCAGCCGGACACGGAGGTGCTGGAGCGCGCCTGCGAACGGGCGCTCGCGCGCCATCGCGGCCGCGCCGCCCGTCCCGCCGTCTTCCTGGACCGTGACGGCACGCTCATCCGTGAGACGGGCTACCTCTCGGACCCGGATGCGGTCGAGTTGCTGCCGGGGGTGGCGCGCGCGCTGCGCAATCTGGTGGAGGCCGGCTACCCGCTGATCGTGGTGTCCAATCAATCCGGCGTCGCGCGGGGGATGTTCCCGGCGTCGCGGGTGCACGCGGTGATGGCGCGGCTGCGCGAGCGGCTGCGCGAGCACGGGGTCGAACTCACCGCCATCCGGTTCTGTCCCCATCGTCCGGAGGACGGCTGCGCCTGCCGCAAACCCCGGTCGGGGTTGCTGGAGCTGGCGGCGGAGGACCTCGACCTGTCCCTGCGGGATTCGGTGACCATCGGCGACAAGCGGATCGATGCCGCGGCGGGGCGGAACGCCGGCGGACGCGGCGTGCTGGTCCGTACCGGCTACGGGCGCGAGGAGGAGATGCGCATCGGCATCGACGGACCGCCTCCCGACCGGGTGTGCGATGACCTGCCGGCGGCGGTGGAGTGGCTGCTGGGGGAGGAGTGAGGGCGGACTAGCGCGCCGGGTCGAGCTGGATCTGGTAGTCCCTACCCGACGCCGCGCGCCGGTAGCGCAGATGGTAGTCGCGGATCACCAGATCGCGGGCGGTGAGCCAGTCGTCCTCGACCAGCTGTCCCAGCCGCTCCGGGTAGACGCCGTGCTCGCGGCGGTAGAGCTCGAGCATCTTGCGCAGGTCTCGCATCTGGGTGGCGACGAACACGTCCCCGGAGGCCGTCGGGATCGCGCTCGATCGGGTCATGAACCGCCCGCCCACCAGCAGACTGGCCATCACGATCAGCGCGGCCGCGACGGCGAGGAACTCGCGGGCCAGCGCGCGTCCGCGCGGGACCGCCCCTCGCGCGGGGGGCGCGGCTGCGACCCGGCCGGGATCCCGGCGTCCGACGAACTCCACCCACTGCGCCTCCATCATCCGCTGGAGCGCCTCGTGCGTCTCGTACTCCGTGAGCGGGGCCGCCGCAGCGACCTCGGTGACCGTGTGCTGGCCGTCGATGATGCCGAACAGCTCGCGTTCCTCCTCGGACAACGGGTCATCCGGGTCCGGCAGGTCGCGCACCCCCAGCAGCTGGTGCGCGTCGGTGAACAGGGCCCGGTGGCGCTTGTGCTCGTCGACCCGGCGCGCGGACTCGATCAGGGCTCCTTCGGTGCTGAGCCTCACCAGGCGCGCGCCCTTCCAGGTGACGGCGGGGTCGAAGCGGTAGGAGCCGGACTCCCAGTGGGAGAGGCACAGCAGCGTGGCGAGGATCTGACGCTCGATGTAGGAGGCCAGCTCCTCCTGGTCCATGTACCGCCCGGTGAGGAGCAGGTCCTCGAGGTCGCGACCGGTCTCCCGGTGGATGGTCAGCAGGCCGCGGTACTGCTCCTCGGAGAGGCGGTGGATCTCGCGCAGGAAGCGCACCAGCGGGTCATCGGGTCGCATCCCCGGATCCCGCGCGGAGACGACGCGGCCGTCGTTGACGTACACGATGCAGGTCTCCGCGTCCCGCTGCAGCAGCAGGCAGCCGGTCTTCTTCTGCGTGCCGAGCAGCTGGAGGATCTCGGACACGGAGAAGTCGCGGAGATTGCCCTGAAGTGCCATGGTGGTTCCCTACGCGGCCTTCGCCGTGACCTGCGTGACCTGCGACGGCCGGCTGCGCACCGGGGCCTCGCGCGCGGCCGCCTGGGCCGCCGCGCTCGCCGCCTGCGAGAAGTAGCCGAGCAGCGAGGCGGCGTAGACCGCGATCCAGGCTCCCAGCGCCACGATCGGGGATGCGGTGCCGTCGCTGAGGCCGGGGCCCGTCTGGTAGGCGAAGGGGGCCGTGACCCCGAGCCACGGGGCGGCGAGCTGCGCCGCGCACGCGATCAGGAAAGTGGCCCGGAACACGCGCTGGAAGGCGAGCAGGCCGTAGCCAGGGATCAGGGCCGCGAGGGTGGTGCGCATCAGTCGGCGGCCGCGCTCCATTCGCGCGCGCTGCCGCGCCAGCAGCATGCGTGCGAACTCCGGACTCTCCGCGTGTGATTCCTGCTCCGCGCAGGCAGGGCAGAGCGCGAGCTCGCGCCTGCGCTGCGCGCAACGGCGGCACACCACCCGACCGCAGTTGCGGCACGGCCGCAGCGGCATCGCCCGCTGCCAGCGCATGCCCAGCATCAGGCTCCCCAGGCCGAGCACCAGGACCGCCCCGGCGAACGGCAGCCCGGAGGTCTCGATGTGGCCCCGCCAGACGACCGGGAGCACGGGCTCGGTGCGGGCGGCGGCGTCGGCGTCCAACACCGTCCGCCAGAGCGTGGCCGGAGCGATCCACTGGTCGGCCAGCGGCAGCACGCCATCCTCGGTGCCCAGCGCCTGCTGCGTCTTGACGAGTTCGAAGTCGAGCGCCGAAGCGCGCGCGGCCGCCTCACTGGCGGCGCGGTACTCGAACTGCCGGGTATAGACCTGCGAGAGGTTGAAGTGGGCGGCGGCGTCCGCGGGATCCGCGGCGATGGCCCGGCGGTAGAGGTCGATGGCCGGGTCCAAGCTGCCCTGCGCCACCCGCACGTTCGCCAGGTTGTTGAGGACGCGGGCATCCGCGGGCCACAGGGCCAGCGCGCGGCGGTAGGCGGTCTCGGCGGTGGCGAGGTCGCGCCCCTGGCGCGCCGACCAGCCGAGGCCGAAGAGGACGAACGGGTCGTCGGGATGCTCGGTCGCGAGGCGTTGGAGCGAGGCCTGGCGCGCGGGCGACCAGGCTTCGTCCTGCAGCGTGGCGATCCCGAACAGCGGCCCGCGATCCTCGCGCAGAGGGGTCGCCAGCCGGCCGATCAGGTGACCCGAGAAGGGCGCGGCCAGCAGGGCGAGCAGCAGCGCGACATACACCGCGCGCTCACGTGCCCTCAGCAGCGGCCACAGCAGTCCCATGAAGACGACGACCGGAAGCGCGACGCCGACGCCGGCCGCGAAGGGCAGGACCAGCAGCGCCCACGCCCACACCCGGGCGCTCCCCGGACTCACCAGGCGGTGGAGACGCTCCTCCCAGAGGTGTCGCAACTCGGTCTGCCGGAGGAGGACGATGACCAGCGAGGTGGCCAGCAGGCCGACGAACAGTCCGTGCAGCGTGAAGAACACGAGGTTCGCGACCATCTCGATCTGCAGCAGGAAGCTCCGGCGCACCAGGTCGAGCACCACCGCATAGCGCAGCAGGGCCTGGCTCGGATCGCGGGTGAGGAACCAGGAGGCGAGCGTCAGGTGCGGCGTGACGAACGCGGGGTCCAGCTCGGCGGCGCCGCGCACCAGGCGGATGGCTTCCTGGTCCTGGCCCGCGCGCTCGGCGATGAGCCCGCGCCGGTAGAAGAGCCGCGATTCGTCCGGGAGCGCAGAGAGGTGGGCGCGCCGCTTGTAGTCGAGCCACGCGTTGAGATCGCTGAGATCGCTCGGGGGCGCGAGCGCCGGTGCGGTCCCGGCGTCCGTCGCCGGCACCGTCGACTCCGCGCCGGCGGCGTCCGCCGCCGGTCGCGGAAGGGCGGCCACGCGGGAGGGATCGCCGGCCGCGGATCCGGGCTCCGCCGGTGCCAGCGCAGGCGCGAACATCAGCAGCAGCGCGATCGCCGCGGCGACCTTCAGGCGCCGTTGCCGGACTCTGAATGCACGCGGCCCGACCGAGGCATCTCCATCATGACTGGCACGGCCGCAGGGCGGCCGCGATGGGCTGAAGGTCATGAGGCGCAGTCCCTTGACAGTGAGGAAGGGGGTCCGTAAGTTGCCCCCGCGTTCACCGGCGTTATCGGCGTCGGCGGCCGCGCGCTTAACGCCATTCCGAACCCGGCCCCGAGGCTGAAGTCGGTGGCCGGCAGCATCTTCCCGATCGCCGTCGACCGGCGCCGGGCGCTGCGCCCGGTCCTCGATCCCGCACCCCGAGACCCACCGATGAGCGCCTCCGGACAGACCACGACCACGCCCTGGATCCGCATCGCCGATGCGCGGGACCATGTCGGCGAGACGGTCGAGCTGCGCGGCTGGCTCACGCATCGCCGCTCGAGCGGCAAGGTGCAGTTCCTGGTCGTCCGCGACGGCAGCGGCCTCATGCAGTGTGTCGCCGGCCGCCCCGACTTGAGCCCCGCGGACTGGGAGGCGTGCGAGACGCTGGGCCAGGAGTCCTCGCTCATCGTGCGCGGATCGCTGCGCGCCGATGCCCGCGCACCCGGCGGGGTCGAGATGGGCCTCCAGTCCGCGGCGGTGGTGGCGGCGGCAGAGGGCTACCCGATCACCCCGAAGGAGCACGGCACCGACTTCCTCATGGATCACCGCCACCTGTGGCTGCGCTCGCCGCGGCAGGCGGCGATCCTGCGCATCCGCGCCGAGGTGATCGACGCGTTCCGCGATCACATGAACGCCGAGGGATTCGTGCTGGTGGATGCTCCCATCTTCACGCCGAGCGCCTGCGAGGGGACGACGACGCTGTTCGAGGTCTCGTATTTCGACGAGCGGGCCTATCTGAGCCAGAGCGGCCAGCTCTACATGGAGGCGGCGGCGATGGCGCTGGGAAAGGTCTATTGCTTCGGCCCCGCCTTCCGGGCCGAGAAGAGCAAGACCCGACGCCACCTGATCGAGTTCTGGATGATGGAGCCGGAGTGGGCGTTCGCCACGCTGGAGGACGTCATCGCGCTCGAGGAGCGCCTGCTGGTCTCCACCGTGGCGCGCATCCTCGATCGTTGCGCGGAGGAGCTGAAGCGGGTCGAGCGCGACACCAGCAAGCTCGCCTCCGTGCAGGCCCCCTTCCCGCGTCTCCACTACGACGATGCGGTCAAGTTCCTCACCGGGAAGGGCCTGCCCTTCGAGTGGGGGAGCGACTTCGGCGCGCCGGACGAGACCGCCCTCTCGGAGCAGTTTGATCGGCCGCTGTTCGTGACCCACTACCCGGCGGCGGTGAAAGCGTTCTACACCGAGCCCGATCCCGCCGATTCCCGGCTGTGCCTGTCGTGCGACTGCCTCGCCCCCGAGGGCTACGGCGAGATCATCGGCGGCGGCCAGCGCCTGGCGTCGCTCGATCAGCTCACGCGGCGCATCGGCGAGCACGGGCTGCCGCAGGAGGCCTTCGAGTGGTACAAGGATCTCCGGCGGTACGGCTCGGTGCCGCACGCCGGCTTCGGGATCGGGGTCGAGCGCGCGCTCGCGTGGATCGCCGGGCTCGACCACGTGCGCGAGACCATCCCCTTCCCGCGGATGCTCTACCGGCTGCGTCCCTGATCCGGGCCGCGAGACGCGGCGGGAGCGACCGCAGCGGCGACGATCGCGGTGCCGAGGCTCAGCGGACGCGGCGAAGCACCAGCAGGGTCTGGTCGCCGGCGTCCGGTGCCATGGTCCTGGCCACCGCATAGTGCGCGCTCAGCGAGTCACGCTCGGCCGGACCCCGCAGGGGCGCCCAGCGCCCGGCGAACCCGGCGCCGCGCGTGAGCAGGCCTCGCCGCACCACCAGCCAGTCGGGTCGCTGCTCGAGGAAGGGTTCGCGCGGGTCGAGCCACTCGCCCGGCGCGGGCCACATCGCCGGTGCGGGAGCTGAGGGAGGGGCGGAGGGTCTGGGGCCCGGATCGCTCGGGCGCGGGGCCTGACGCCGCTTCACGGGCTCGCGTGTGGTCGGGGGACCGAGCCGGGGCCGGCGGCCGCGCGCCCGCGGCTGCTCCCGCCCCGGCTCTCGCTAACAGGGAGTCCGAATCTGCCCCAGCGAGAGGCGGACGGCAGCGCACACCCGAGCATGATGCGGTGGATCGCGAGGTTGTGGGCGTGCGTCACCAGGGGACTCCCTGGAAAGGGTCGGCCGCCGGAGCGGAATCCCCCGACGCCGGTGCATGATACTAAGCGGTGCCCGTGCGGGCGACAAGGGGTTGATGTTCGGCCGCATCTTGACAGTCGGGGAGAGGCTTCTCTAGTGTGCCCCGCTGCTTCGTGCCCGCGCCCGGCCGCGGGGAGCCGTCGTCGCCGCGGGGGAAGGTAGACCAACGAGTGTTTGACAAGCGGCGCGAAGGCTCCCTAGACTCTGTCCACTTCGGCGTCCTGGGCACTGGCCGGCGGCCACCCGTGCGGGTGCTCCTCCTGGTTGCGCTTGCGGCGGTCTGGGTATGCGGCTGCTCCCCACAGCGCGCCCCAGGAGCGGTGGAAGATAGCCTGACCAGCGGGCGTATCTCCGTCGTCTGTGCTGCCGAGGTCCTGTCGATCATCGCTCGCGAGGTGGCTGCATTCGATTCCTTATATCCTGGCGCCGAGATCGTGGTGAGGAGCGGCTCGTCGCGGGAAGCGGTACAGGCGCTGTTCGCTGCGCAGTGCGACCTGGCGGCCATCACGCGGGACCTGGAGCCGGACGAGCGTGGCGCCGCGGTCCGCGGGGGTCTGGCGCTTGAGGGTTATCGCTTTGCAAGGGATGGCGTGGCCCTGGTCGTCCACGCGTCCAACGCCGTGGAAAACGTCGCCCTCGAGGATGTCAGAGGCATCTATCAGGGCGTGGTCAAGAGATGGGACGCGCTGGGGGGGTCGACATCGGCCATCGAACCCGTCATCCAGCCGCCGGGGTCGGACATGGCGGCCTACTTCGAGCAGCGCGTCATGAACGGCGAGCCGGTGCGGGCGCCGGTGGTGTATGAAACCTCGGATTCGGGCGTGGTCGCCTTCGTCTCGCATCATCCGGGGGCGATCGGGTTCGTCTCCCTGGCGTGGGCGGATCGTGGGGCGAGGGCCCTGCGGCTCGCCTCGCTCAAGGGGCTCGGGTACTGGCGACCGGACCCGGAGGCCGTGTATCGGGGGGATTACCCGCTGACGCGCTACATGAACCTGTACGCGCGATCGGGGGGCCCGGCGCTGGCGAACGGTCTGATCACGTTCATCACCAGCCGGGAGGGGCAGAGGCTGGTGCACGACGGTGGGCTCGTCCCGACGGCGGTGCCGGTCCGGTTCGTCCGCCGCTCGCCGATGATGGGCAGCCACAAGTAGAGGAGGATGAGGCTCCTGTGACAGGACCCGGATGATGCGAAGGACCCACGCCGCCCGATGGGCGGCGGCGCTGCTCTTGACCTGCGGGCTGCTGGCCTCGGTGCCGCCCGCCGCGCGGGCCGACGACCTGAAGGATGGCCGGGCCGCACTCCAGGCCGGGCGCTACGAGGACGCGAGCAAGGCCTTCGAGCGCGCCGCCGGCCAGGGCTATGCCGCGGGACGCGCGGGCGTCGGGCAGGTGTGGCTGCGCCGGCACCAGTACGAGAAGGCGACCGAGCAGTTCGAACTCGCCCAGAAGATGGACCCGGGGCTGGCGATCAGCTACTGGGGCCTGGCGGAGGTGCTCCGTCAGCAGGAGAAATTCGGGGAGGCCGCGCCGCTCTTCCAGAAGGCGACCGAGCTGGACCGGAGGTTCCCCGAAGCCCAGCTCGGCCTCGGCGACTGTCTCATCGCCACGAAGCAGTTCGAGAGGGGGGTGGCGGCGCTCTCGGTCGGTCTCCAATGGGGCGCGAGGTGGCGGCCCCGCTTCCTGACCGCCCTCGGCCGCGCCGAGGAATCCCGCGACTCCCTGCGGGCGGCCGGCATCTACTTCACCCGCGCGCGCGAGGAAGCTCCCGACGATCCCAAGGTACGCAAGGAGCTCGGCGACTTCTACTTCAGGCGCGGCACCTGGGCGCTCTCGATCCTCGAGCATCGGGCGGCGATGGCACTCGACTCCACCGACACGGCGATCCACTTCGCCCTCGGCCAGGCGCTCTACTACGACCAGCGTTACAACGACGCTCTCGACGAGTTCCTCTGGGTCACCCGCAGCGACCCGGATTTCCCGCCCGGTCAGCTGGCGCTGGGCAACCTGCTCTACCTGTCGGGGGCGGCGGACCCCCGGCGCTACGCCGAGGCGCGCCCCCCGCTCGAGGCCTACACGCGGCTGAGAGCCGACGACCCCAAGGGCTGGAGCCTGCTGGGACGGGCGGACTACTACGTGGGCCGCAAGGACGAGGCGCTGGCCGAGCTGCAGAAGGCGGAGGCGCTGGGGGACAAGGGCCGGGAGATGTACACGGTGCTCGGGCGCTTCTATGCCGACCGCAAGGACTGGACGAAGGCGCTCGACTACTTCCAGCGCGGCGAGCCCTCGCCTCGCGACCTGCTGTTGATCGGCCAGATGTACGTCTTCCAGGGCGACCTGGCGCGGGCGGATTCCATCTACCGCGCCATCATCGACCGCGACTCGACCACCAGCGACGCGAAGTTCGCCCTGAACGAGATGGGCAAGCTCCGCTTCCGGCAGAAGGACTACCCGGCGGCCGTGTCCCTCCTGCAGCAGCGAATCGCGCTTGACCCGAACAGCGGTGAGGCTTACTACTACATCGGTTTGTCCTATAAGGAGATGAAGCAGTACTCGGAAGCTCTCACCGCGCTCCGCCAGGCCGCATCCATCGACACCGCTAGGGCGGAGCGTCATTTCTGGCTCGGCATCCTTTACGCGCAGCAGCAGGATTCGGTGCTGGCGAAGCAGGCGCTCACGCGTTCGGTGGAGCTCGACTCCACGAGCAGGACGGCCGGCGTCGCGTTCCGTCAGCTCGGCTTCTACCGACTGTTGGAGAAGGACTGGAACGGTGCCATCCCGCTCCTCGAGCGGGCGGTGGCGCTCTACGACCAGGACGTGCAGGCGTGGGTGTGGCTGGGGCAGGGCTACCAGAACTCGGGCAATCGCAGCAAGGCGGCGGAGTGCTACAGGCGGGCGCTGGAGTTGGACCCCAAGCAGCCCGATGCGGCGAAGGGTCTCCAGATCCTTCAAGGGGGGGCTGCGGCCTCCAAGGGAGGAGCACGATGAAGCAGCGCCAGGTGGAGTCCATCGCCATCCTCACACCCAAGGGCTACCTGAGCGGCGGCGATGAGACCGACGAGCTGGAGCGCACGATCAAGCAGCTGGCGGACGGCGGGAACAAGCACCTGATCATCAACCTCAGCGAGACGCAGCACCTGAACTCGACCGCCCTCGGCGTGCTGATCTCGGCGCACTCGAGCTACGTCCGCCGTGGCGGACAGATGAAGCTCTGCGCGGTGGACAAGCGCATCGAGAACATCTTCGTGATCACGAAGCTGTCTCTGGTGTTCGATGTGTTCCCGACCGAGCAGCAGGCGATCGCGAGCTTCGCGGAATCGAAACCGGTCTGACCGCCGTCCCGCCGCCGCCCAGGAGGCCCCGTGGCCATTCGACGCAAACAGGTCCGCAGCGTCGTGGTGCTGTATCCGAAGGGGAGCTTCTTCGGGGACCAGGAGACGGACGAATTCCAGAAGGCGCTGGCGGACGAGGCGGCGAGCGGCAATACCCGGCTGATCCTGAACATGACGGACTGCCAGGCGCTCAACTCGATCGCCATCGGCGTCCTGATGCGCAGCTACGCGAATTACAAGGGGCGCGGGGGCCAGATCAAGCTGTGCGGTCTGGGCAAGCGCCTGCATGATCTGTTCACCATGACCAAGCTGATCATGGTGTTCGACCACCACGAAACCGAGGAGCAGTCGCTCGCGGCGTTCGCGGAGGATGAGAGCGCCGCCGGCTGACCGGTCCGGCGGCAGGACGTATCCATGGCGGGCGCATGGGCGGCGCGTAGGCCGTCCCGGGCCCGGGAGGGCGGGGCAGCCCCGCCCGCACTAGGACATCCGGAGCGCGGCCGACGCCGCCGGTCCGGCTAGGGAGGGAAGTCACGCAATGAGCCGTTTCATCGTTCCCCTTGGGTTCAGCCTCGCCGCGATCGTCTCCATCGCCATCTGGTGGAACCTGCCGCTCCTCGGCCCGTTCGGTGAGCAGATGAAGCTGGGCGGCCCCCTGGTGGCCATGCTCATCCTGCTCGCCATCCTCCAGACCGCGTTCATCATCGAGCGCGTCTGGAGCCTCAAGAAGGCGGCCGGCCGCGGCTCGCTGCCCGACTTCCTGAATAACGTCCGCAAGGCGCTGCACCGCGGTGACGTCGCGGCCGGCATCCAGCTGTGCGGCCAGCAGCGCGGCTCGGCGGCCAACGTGATCCGCGCCGGACTCGAGCGCTATCAGCAGATGCTCTCCGACGGCGCGCCCAAGGAGAAGGTGGTCGCCGAGACGCAGGCCGCGATCCAGGAGGCCAACGGGCTCGAGGTGCCGCTGCTCGAGCGCAATCTCATCGCCCTCTCGACCATCGCCTCGATCGCGACGCTGGTGGGGCTGCTGGGGACGGTGATCGGCATGATCCGGTCGTTCGCGGCCCTGGGACACACGGGCGCGGTGGATGCGTCGAAGCTCGCGATCGGCATCTCGGAGGCGCTGGTCAACACCGCCGGCGGCCTGTTCGTGGCGATCGGCGGCATCGTCGCCTACAACGTGTTCGTGACCCGGGTGGACAACTTCAACTACATGATGGACGAGGCATCGTACGAGGCCGTGCAGCTGCTGTCGGCGTCGGCGAGCGACCGGAAGTAGGGGAGTCGGACGATGCTCAAGAAGAAGCGCCGCATCGGCATCAGCATCGACATGACGCCGATGGTGGACGTGGCGTTCCTGCTCCTGATCTTTTTCATGTGCACGACGCAGTTCAAGCCGCCGGAGAAGGACAAGATCACGCTGCCCGAGTCCAACTCCGAGTCGAAGTCGCCGGAATCCGACATCATCACGATCGCGGTGACCAAGATGCCGAGCGTGAGAGTGATCTACCGTCAGCGTGGGGAGGAGGTCGCGCGCGAGGTGGCGCGCGAGGCGGTGCCGACCGATCTCGCGACCGTGCTCTCGAACGCCCGGTCGGCCAATCCGATGGCCCGCATCATCGTGAAGATGGACAGGGATGCGCCGTACGGCATCATGGCGGACATGATGCAGGCGCTCCAGGACGCCAAGGCGCCTCGCTTCAACGTCATGACCGACCTCGAGGGGTCGAGCGGCCTGTTCAAGAAGCCGGTGAAGCCGTGAACCGGCGGGGGAGGTGAGTCTCCATGGGTGCGGTCGATACCCCTCAGACACGAAGTAGCGGCAAGAAGAAGGGCAAGGGCGCCCGTCGCCCCAAGCGGCGCGTCGGTATTCGCATCGACATGACGCCCATGGTGGACGTCGCGTTCCTGCTGCTGATCTTCTTCATGGTCACCACGGTGTTCCGCACGCCGCAGGCGCTCGAGATCAACCTGCCGCCCGACAAGGACGTGAAGATCGAGATCGCCCGGTCGAAGGTGCTGAGCGTGTTCGTGCGGTCCGACGATCGTGCTTACTGGAAGCGTGGCGAAGATCCCTGGGCGCACACCGATGTGCCGGGCCTCGAAGCCGTCTTGAAGCCGTTCAAGGGCAACAAGGACCTGGTGGTCCTCATCAAGATCGACCGGGAGGCGAAGTTCAACAACATGGTGGACATCATCGACGAGCTGGACCTCGCCAACCTCACGCGTTTCTCCCTGGGCACCCTGACCGCCGATGAGAAGAAGGAGATCGAAGCCCTGTGAGGAATGCTGCGGTGATGCCGAATGGTGAGAGCCTCTTCCGCTTCATGCCCTACGGGGCCCCGGAGCTCAAGGAGGTCGCCCGGAAGTACATGTTCCGGGGCGTGCTGGTCGGGAGTGGCGCCTTCATGGCGGTGTTCCTGCTGTCGTTCGGTACCAGCGCGTTCCTGCGCAGTCGTCCCCACGAGACCCGCGTGGTCGTGGTCCCGTACCGCGAGCTCGCAGCACCCCCTCCGCTCACGCAGAACGAGCCGCCGCCCCAGGTGCAGGTCGCGGTCCCGGTGGCGCCGCCGACCGTGGGCGTCGCGGTGCCGGTGCCGGATGCCGAGGCGCCACCCGAGCAGACGATCGCTTCGCAGGAGGAGATCGCCCAGTCGACGCCGGGGGTCTCCACCGGCGATGGCGAGCTCGTGGTGGCCCCGCCCTCCGAGGACGACCTTCCGAAGCTCGGCGATTACGTCTACGTGGAGGAGCTGCCGGAGGCGGTCACCATGATCCAGCCCGAGTACCCCGAGCTGGCGCGCTCCGCGAACGTCGACGGCACGGTGCTCGTCCAGGCCCTGGTCGGCAAGGATGGCCGGGTGAAGGACACCAAGGTCGTCAAGTCGATCGCGATGCTCGATGCCTCCGCGGTGGCAGCGGTGAAGCAGTGGGTCTTCAAGCCGGCACTCTCCAACAACAAGCCGGTCGCGGTCTGGGTCGCGGTCCCGGTCCGCTTCACGCTGCACTGAGAGCCGCCCGCGGCGGCATCCCCGGCCCGGCGTATCCCGCGCCGGGCCGGGGGTTTTGCCGCGCCGGTCCCGGTCGCATTGACCCTCGGTGACCGACTGCGTAACGTGCCCGGCTCTCGCCCACCCACGCGCCTGACCCCTCGCCATCACCGAGCGTCCGGAGGACCGATGGAATCGCAGCCGAACGAGACCGTGCCCGCCGCAGCGCCGGCGGGAGGGGGGCCGTCCCTGTCCGTGTGGCAGCGGGCCGTCGCCGTGTTCGCGCGCCCGACCGCCGCCTGGTCCGGATTGGAATCGCGCAGCCAGTGGTGGTTCCCGCTGGTGTTGATGATGCTCCTGAACGCCGCCTTCGCCGCGGCGCTCCATCAGCGCGCCCTGATGCCCATGATCAGCGAAGCCTGGGAGCAGGGGGTCGCGGACGGTCGCATGACCGTTGCGCAGGTCGACAAGCTGGAGGCCTTCATGGGGGGGCCGATCGGCATGGCCATGACGGTCGGGCAGCAGGTGATCGCCTGGCCGGTCATCCTCCTGGTCTCGGCCCTCGGCGTCTGGTTCGGCGTCGGCTTCGTCCTGGGCAGGAAATTGCGCTACCGACTGGCGTTCGAGACCGTGGCCTGGTCGTCGCTCGTGACGATCCCCGCGCAGGTCCTGGGCGGGGCCCTGGCGTGGAGCCGCGAGACCATGCAGGGCCTCCATACCGGTTTCGGGATCCTGCTGCCGGAGAGCGATGCACCGAGCAAGCTCATGACGGCGCTCGGATTCTTCCTGGACGCGATCGGGCCGTTGGCGGTGTGGTACCTGGCGGTGCTGATCATCGGCGCGGCCACGGTGTCCGGCGCCCCCCGCAAGTCGGTCGGCTGGGTGTTGGGAGGGCTCTACGTCGCGGTGATGATCTTCTTCGCCGCGCTGGGCGCCATGTTCAACTCCGGCGGGTGAGGGGATTGCAACTTTCCGCATGGAGAGGCGTAGGCACGGCACGCCCCGGGGAGGTTCCCCGCGGCAGACTCTCATTCCGTAACGGAGAAGACGCATGAGGACGATGGGTGTGATGCGATCCCGGGCCATCCTGGCGGCGCTCGGGGTGCTGTGGGCGGGCGCGGCGGACGCGGCGGTGCTCACCGCCGAGGAGGCGGTGAAGATCGCGCTGATGAAGAACACCCAGATCATCAATTCACAAGCAGGCGTGCTCGAATCGCGGGGAGGGGTGTTGGGGGCCTACGGTGCTCTCCTGCCGACCTTCTCCGGAGCCCTCACGCGCGAGGACTCGCGAACCGACGGGTCATTTGGACCGCAACTCATTGCGGGCCGGCTCCTCTCTGGGCCTCCCACTGACTCCCGGGCGAACGGCTCGTCGACATCCCTAAGCTCGAGCTGGGGAATCTTGACGCCTTCTTCGTGGGCGGATCTGTCCTCCGCTCGTCACTCTTTGAGGGCGTCACGCTTTGAACTTGGCGCCACCAGAAACGACGTCGCTCTCGCCACGCGCAGACAGTTCTACGAAGTTGTCAAAGCGATCCGGCTGGCAGATGTTGCAGGGGGAGCGCTCAAGCTTGCCCGCGACGATGAGCGTCGCATTCGCGCGATGTTTGAGGTTGGTTCGGTCTCGAAGAGCGACCTGCTCAAGGCGCAAGTGCGAACCGCTCAGAGCGAATTCGACGAGATCGCCGCCAGGAACTTGGTAGTCGTCCAACGCATTGGGCTCGCGGGCCAGATTGGCGTGAAGGAATCTGCCCTCGGAGAGGTGGACACGGTTCTCACCGTCGAGCCCCGGACCTACGATGAAGCGACGGTCACGGCCGAAGCGTCGAGGAACAGACCTGACCTCATGGCGGCGGAAGCGACACTGAAGGCGGCGCGGGCGGCGCACTCGGCCGCCCGGCTTTCGAGGCTCCCATTCGTCACCATGGGCGGCTCGGCCACATTCAATTCGCGCACCTTTACCACCGTATTCGATACGACCACCGCGAGGGGTTTCGACAAGTCAGTCGGTGCCCGGATAGCGATCAACTGGAACATCTTCGATCTGAGGCTGGCTGATGCGCAGATCGCCGGAGCTCGTGCGCGCCTCGACCGGGCCCGGGAGGCTCACGATGCCCTCCAGCGAAACCTCCAAGGAGAAGTGCATCAGCAACTGCTGGCCTACAACGAGGCGGTGGAGCAGGACAAGGTGGCGCAGAGGGGACTCGAATCGGCGGTCGAGAACCTCAAGCTGACCCAGGAGAAATACAAGGTCGGCTCCGCCACCATCCTGGAGCTGATCGACGCCCAGGTGCAGCTGCAGACCGCGCAGAGCAACGTCGTCAGGGCGCTGGCCGCCATCCGCGTGGCCGAGGCGCAGATCGACCGCGTCCGCGGGCACGGCGAGTGAGCCCCAGCGAAGGAGCCGAACTCCGATGAAGAAGAAGTGGATATGGGTCGCAATCGGGGGAGTACTGGTCATCCTCCTCGTGGTGGCCAATCTCGTGCGCTCGTCGGGCGGCAAGGTCGAGTCGGTGCAGCTGGCACGCGTACGCGTGGAGGACGTCACCTCGCGGGTGAAGGCCCCCGGCACGATCGAGCCCAAGACGCAGGTCAAGATCAGCGCCGACGTCCCGGGCAAGGTGATCCGCCTGGCGGTGGCGGAAGGCGATCGGGTCCGCAAGGGGCAGCAGCTGCTGCAGCTCGACGACACCCAGTACCGCGCGATCTGGAACCAGACCCGCGCCACGCTCTCGTCCGCGCGGGCTCGGCTCGCCGACGCTCGCGCCTCGCTCAAGGTGGTGGAGGACAACTACGTCCGCCAGCGGGCGCTGTTCGAGCAGAAACTGCTGTCGCAGGCGGAGTGGGACCGCGCCACCGCCACCGTCGAGACCGCGCGATCGGCGGCCGCCACGGCGCAGGAAGAGATCGCGCGCGCCGAGGCGGCGCTGGCCGCCTCGTCCGACAACCTGAACAAGTGCCGCTTCGTCGCGCCCTTCGACGGCGTGGTGAGCGCCCTCAACGTCGAGCAGGGCGAGATCGTCATGATCGGAACCATGAACAATCCCGGCACGCAGATCCTGGTGGTCTCCGACCTGGCGCGCATGCTGGTGCGTGCCGACGTCGACGAGGCCGACATCGTCGACATCCACTTCGGCCAGAAGACCAAGATCACGGTCGACGCGCTGCCCGACACCTCGTTCCCGGGCACGGTGACCGAGATCGGCAACACCGCCAAGCGCAGCCTCACGGGGGGCAGCGACGGGCAGACCAACTTCGAGATCCAGGTGGTCTTCGATTACAGCGTACCCGATATACGGCCGGGGATGACGGCGGACGTCGAGATCGAGACCGGCACCCACGCGAAGACGAAGGCGGTCCCGATCCAGGCCGTGGTCGTGCGCACCGAGCGTGAACTCGAGCGCGCCGCCCGCAAGCGCGGTGAGCGCAAGCCGCGGCGGAGCGCCGCCCTCGCGGCCGAGGACGATACGGTCGGACGCAAGGAGAAGGAGATCACCGGCGTGTTCGTGGTCAAGAACGACATCGCGACCTTTGTCGCGGTGCGGAGCGGCATCGCCAGCGAGACGATGATCGAGATCACCGGCGATCTGAAGGAAGGCGACCTGGTGGTCTCGGGACCCTACAAGGCCCTGCGCGAGCTCAAGCCCGGAGCGAAGGTGAAGCGAGAGTCGGCCGGCGCCAAGAAGCGGGGCTGACGCATGCTCATCGGCATCCGAGACCTGCACCGCGTCTACGAGCTGGGCACCGAGAAGGTCCACGCCCTCAACGGCGTCAGCCTGGACATCGAGCCGAACGAGTACGTCGCCATCATGGGGCCCTCCGGATCGGGCAAGTCCACGCTCATGAACATCGTCGGCTGCCTCGATACGCCGACCAGCGGCTCGTACCGGCTCAAGGACCAGGAGATCTCGACGATGTCCGACGACGAGCACGCCCGGATCCGGAACCAGGAGATCGGGTTCGTGTTCCAGACCTTCAACCTGCTCGCGCGCGCCGACGTGCTGCACAACGTCGAGCTGCCGCTGGTTTACGCCGGGATCAAGCACGAGGAGCGGCGGCGGCGGGCGCGCGAGACCATCGAGCTGGTGGGGCTCACCGACCGGATCAAGCACAAGCCGAACGAGCTCTCAGGCGGCCAGCGGCAGCGGGTGGCGATCGCCCGGGCGCTGGTCAACAAGCCGAGCATCATCCTGGCCGACGAGCCCACCGGGAACCTCGACACCCACACGGGCGCCGAGATCATGGCCGCCTTCCAGCGCATCTGGCAGCAGGGGAACACCGTCATCCTGGTGACGCACGAGGCCGACGTCGCCGCCCATGCCCGCCGCGTGGTCCGCATGCGCGACGGCAAGATCGAGAGCGACGTGCGCCAGGTGGCCCGGGAGATGAGCGGCGCGGCACGATGAACCTGCGCGAGAGTTCCGGGATCGCCCTGGGCGCGCTGCGAGCCAACAAGCTGCGGTCCTTCCTCACCCTGCTCGGGACCATCATCGGCGTCATGTCGGTGATCGCGGTGCTCTCGTTCGTCGAGGGGCTCAACCGCTTCGTCTCCGAGAAGCTCCTCAACGCCGGGGCCAACGTGTTCTGGGTCGATCCCTACGGCATGGTGATGAGCCATGAGGAATGGGAGAAGGTCAAGGACCGGCCACCGATCACCCTCGCGGACGCCGATGCCCTGGAGGCCGGGATGCTGCACGCCGCGATGGTGGTGGCGCAGGCGGACGGCCGCGCGACGGCCCGCTACCGCAACAAGGAGGTGCGGGGTGTGACCATCCGGGGTCGGGGTCCCGGGTACGAAATCGTGGATGACATCACGATCGCCGTCGGTCGGCACCTGAACGAGCTCGACGACCAGCGCCGCCGCCCGGTCTGCGTCGTCGGGTCCGAGATCGCCGAAGAGCTCTTCCCCGGTCGGGATCCCCTCGGCAGGCAGATCCGTCTTGGCGCGGAGAGCTACGAGATCGTGGGCGTGACCGAGTCGAAGGGCAAGATGTTCGGCCAGAGCCAGGACCGCTTCGCCGCCATCCCCGTGCGGACCTTCCTCAAGTACAAGCAGGAGGGGGATGCCGTTGGCATCGCCATCAAGAGCGTGGACCAGGCCTCGCTGGCCACGGCGCAGCAGGAGGCCCGGAACATCCTGCGCGGGCGCCGCCACCAGCGCCCCGGCCAGCCGGACAACTTCGGCATCACCACCTCGGAGAACGTGATGGAGCTGTGGCGCACCCTCACCGGCGGGATCTTCATCGTCACCGTGGGCGTGGCGGCGATCTCGCTGCTGGTGGGCGGCATCGTCATCATGAACATCATGCTGGTGTCCGTCACCGAGCGGACCCGCGAGATCGGCATCCGCAAGGCGATGGGCGCCCGGCGGCGCGACATCCTCACCCAGTTCCTGGTCGAGGCCACGACCCTCTCGATCAGCGGCGGTCTGATCGGCATCCTGGTGGGCGTCGGGCTGGCCCTGCTGGCCGGCGCGGTGACGCCGCTGCCGGCGGCCGTGAGCTGGCCGGCGGTGGGACTCGGCATCGCGATGTCGGCGCTGATCGGCATCTTCTTCGGCTCGTACCCCGCGTGGCGGGCGGCGCGGCTCGACCCGATCGAAGCGCTCCGCTACGAGTAGCGCATGAACCTATTCCTGTTCCGCGAGACGCTCGGCATGGCGGGCCGCGCGCTGGTGGCGAACCGCCTGCGCTCCTTCCTCGCGCTGCTGGGGATCGTGATCGGCGTCGGCACGGTCATCGGGATGGTGTCGCTCATCAACGGCTTCCAGCGCTCCTTCCAGCAGAGCATCCAGTCGTTTGGCAACAACACGATCTACATCCGCCGCATCCGCCCCGGGATCCAGTTCGGCAACGTGCCCGACAGCCTCAAGCAGCGCCGGGCGTTCACCATGGACGATGCCCGCGCCATCCTCGAGCGCTCGCCGGCGGTCAAGGCCATCGCGCCGTTCAAGTGGCCCTGGGCGGACATCCGGGTGTCGCGCCGGGGCAAGGTCGCGCGCGGCCTCATGTGCTACGGCACCAACGAGGACTACCTCACCACCCACGGTTACGACCTCGCCCGCGGCCGCTTCTTCACCGAGGAGGAGGTCGGGCGCAACGCCAACGTCGTCGTGCTGGGCAAGGACACGCGCGAAGCCCTGTTCGGCGACGCCAGCGGGCTCGGCGAGCGGATCCACATCAACGGCATCCCTTTCACGATGATCGGCGAGTTCGAGCCCAAGGGTCGCATGATGGGGAACAACTTCGACCAGGTGGCGGCGATGCCCTACACCACCATGGACAAGTATTTCCCGGTGCCCCAGGAAGCACCGCCCTGGTTCCCGAAGCGCGGCGAGCTGTTCCTCGACGCCATCGCGGTCTCGCCGGAACAGAGCCAGCTCGCCGAGCAGCAGATCATCGAGACGCTGCGCATCCGTCGCCACCTGCCGAGCAACAAGCCCAACGACTTCGTGGTGTTCACCGACGATGCGTTCCTGTCGCTGTACAACGCCATCACCGGCGGCATCTTCGCCCTGATGGCGCTGATCTCCTCCATTTCGCTGCTGGTGGGCGGCATCGGCGTGATGAACATCATGCTGGTGGCGGTGACCGAGCGCACCCGGGAGATCGGCGTCCGCAAGGCGCTCGGGGCGCCGCAGAAGGCGATCCTGGCGCAGTTCCTCATCGAGTCGGTGCTGCTCACGGCCGCCGGCGGGGCGGTGGGCGTGGGGCTCGGGGCGAGCATCTCGTGGGCCATCCACGCGGCCAGCCAGATGCCCACCTACGTCTCGCTGTGGTCCGTGGTCACGGGGATCCTCTTCTCCGCGGTGGTGGGTGTCTTCTTCGGCTTCTATCCCGCCATGCGCGCCGCCCGCCTCGACCCGGTGGATTCGCTGCGTTACGAGTGACCAGGTCGTCGCACCGGCTCCCGGGAGACCCGCGGCGACTTCAGCGGGCTGCTATGATGGCGCGCCCATGGGCACCCGCACCGAGGACACCGTGTCCGCACAGCCCGCCCCCGCGGCGCCTCGTGCGGCGGCCGCTCCGCGCGCCGACGCGCACCCCGCGCTCGGCCTCTCCGATATCGTCATCCGCGGGGCGCGCGAGCACAACCTCCAGAACCTGACGCTACGCCTGCCGCGGCAGCGCCTGATCGTCATCACCGGCGTCTCGGGCTCGGGCAAGTCCTCGCTCGCTTTCGACACGCTGTACGCGGAGGGACAACGCCGGTACGTCGAGTCCCTCTCCGCCTATGCCCGCCAGTTCCTCGGCCAGATGGAGAAGCCGGACGTGGACGCGATCGAGGGCTTGAGCCCGGCGATCGCCATCGAGCAGCGCGGAGCGGGCTCGAACCCGCGTTCGACCGTCGGCACCATCACCGAGATCTACGACTACCTGCGACTGCTGTTCGCCCGGCTCGGCACGCAGTTCTGCCCGCATTGCGACACGCGCATGAAGCGGCAGAGCGTGCAGGAGATGGTGGATACACTGGCCGCCGGGTTCGCCGGGGAGCGCATCCAGCTGCTGGCGCCGCTGGTGCGGGGGCGCAAGGGCGAGTACCGCAAGGAACTCGAGGACATCCGCAGGCAGGGCTACCTGCGCGCCCGCATCGACGGGGCGTGGGTGGAGCTGGACGAGATCCCGAAGCTCGCCCGTCACCGGCGCCACGATATCGCCATCGCCGTGGACCGGGTGCGGATCGAGCCGGGGGCGATGAGCCGGGTGGCGGACTCGCTCGAGACGGCACTCAAGCTCGGCGGCGGATTGGTCGCGGTGACGCGTGCGCCGGCCAGCGGACCGCCGCCCGTGCCGGAGCAGGACCTCCTGCTCAGCCAGGGTGCCGCCTGTCCGAACTGCGGCACCAGCGTCGAGGAGCCGCAGCCGCGCAGCTTCTCGTTCAACTCTCCGTACGGCGCCTGCCGGACCTGCGACGGTCTCGGCACGCGCCTCGAGCTGGACGCGGGCCTGGTGGTCCCGGACCCCGCGAAGTCCGTCGCCGAGGGGGCGGTGGCGGCGTGGGGGAACGCGCAGGGCACCTGGGTCGGCGGCACGCTGAAGGCGCTGGCCAAGCACTTCGGGTTCTCCCTCACGACGCCCTGGAAGAATCTCCCCGCGGGCGTCCAGCGGCTGCTGCTCTACGGCAGCGGCGACGAGGAGGTGCGCTTCGAGTTCCGCACCCGGAAGGGCTCGGCGTTCATCCACCGCAGCGCCTTCGAGGGCGTGCTCCCGAGCCTCGCCCGCCGTTACCGCGAGACGGGCAGTGAGCAGGTGCGCCGGTGGATCGGGAGTCTCATGCACCCGACGCCCTGTCCGATCTGCAAGGGGGCGCGCCTGCGTCCGGAGAGCCTGGCGGTGCGGATCGGCGAGCGCCACATCGGCGAGTGGTCGGCGCTCTCGGTGGCGGCGGCGCGCGAGCAGCTCGCGGCGCTGCACTTCGAGGGCGTCCAGGACACCATCGCCCAGCCGATCATGAAGGAGCTGCTCGGGCGACTGGGTTTCCTCGAGGACGTCGGCCTCGGCTACCTCACGCTCGACCGTGCCGCCGCCACGCTCGCGGGCGGCGAGGCCCAGCGCATCCGGCTCGCCACCCAGATCGGCTCCCAGCTCACCGGCGTGCTCTACATCCTGGACGAGCCGTCGATCGGCCTCCACACCCGCGACCACCATCGGTTGCTCGACACGCTGGCGCGCCTGCGCGATCTCGGCAACACGGTGGTGGTGGTGGAGCACGATCGCGACACCATGGCCGCCGCCGACTACCTGGTGGATCTCGGCCCGGCGGCGGGCCGCCACGGTGGCCGCCTGGTCGCGGCCGGCACGCCGGCGGAAGTGGCGGCGAATCCCGCATCACTCACCGGACGCTACCTGGCCGGCGAGCGGTCGATCCCGGTGCCGACGCCGCGTCGCCCGGGGAACGGGCAGGCGCTCGAGGTGATCGGCGCCCGCGCGCACAACCTACGCGACCTCGACGCCCGTTTCCCGCTGGGGTGCCTGGTGTGCGTGACCGGCGTTTCGGGCTCGGGGAAGAGCACGCTGCTGAACGACGTCCTGCTGGCGGCGCTGCGGCGCCACTTCGGCGGTACCGGCGCCATGCCGGGCCCGCATCGGGCGCTCAAGGGGCTCGAGCACCTCGACAAGGTGGTGGACATCGACCAGAGCCCGATCGGCCGCACGCCGCGCTCCAATCCCGCCACCTACACGGGCGCCTTCGGCTTCGTCCGGGATCTGTTCGCCAAGCTCCCCGAGGCGAAGGTCCGCGGCTACGGCCCCGGCCGGTTCTCGTTCAACGTCAAGGGCGGCCGCTGCGAGCACTGCCGGGGCGACGGCCTGATGAAGATCGAGATGCATTTCCTGCCCGATGTGTTCGTCCGCTGCGATGTCTGCCACGGTCGGCGGTACAACCGCGAGACCCTCGAGGTGATGCACAAGGGCCGCTCGATCGCCGACGTGCTCGAGATGACGGTCGAGGAGGCGCGCGATTTCCTGGGCGCCATCCCGCCGCTGCGACGCAAGCTCGACACGCTGAACGACGTGGGGCTCGGCTACATCCACCTCGGGCAGCCGGCGACGACCCTCTCCGGGGGCGAGGCCCAGCGGGTCAAGCTGGCGGCCGAACTTTCCCGGGTGGCGACCGGCCGGACCCTGTACATTCTCGACGAGCCCACCACCGGACTTCACTTCGAGGACGTGCGGGTGCTGCTGGAAGTTCTCAAGGCGCTGGTCGATCGCGGCAACACGGTGATCGTCATCGAGCACCAGCTCGACGTCATCAAGAGCGCCGACTGGATACTGGATCTGGGACCGGAAGGCGGTGACCACGGCGGCACCATGGTGGCCACCGGGACTCCCGAGGCGGTGGCGCGCGCACGGGGGTCGTACACGGGAGAGGCGCTGCGCGGCGTGCTGACGACATGAACCCCACCCTGCCTGCGACCACGGAGAAGCCGGCGGCGCGCGCGAGCGCTCGCCCCACGACCATGAAGGCCATCGTCAAGGCCGCCGCCGGCCCGGGTGCCGAGGTGCGCGAGGTCGCAGTGCCGACCTGCGGGCCGGGCGAGCTGCTGTTGCGCGTCAAGCGCGCCGGCGTATGCGGCACCGACCTGCACATCGTCGAATGGGACCGCTGGTCGCAGGGCCGCCTCAAGCCACCGGTCACCCTGGGCCACGAGTTCGTGGGCGAGGTGGTCGAGGCGGGTGCCGGCGTCACGAACTACCAGCCGGGTGAGCGCGTCTCATGCGAGAGCCACATCATCTGCAACGCCTGCCTCGCGTGCCGCACCGGCAACGGGCACGTGTGCGAGAACACGCGCATCCTTGGCGTCGACGTGAACGGCGGGTTCGCCGAGTTCGTCACGGTGCCCGCCGTCAACGCGTGGCGGGCGCCGGCGAACATCCCGATCGAGGTGGCCGCAGTGATGGAGCCGCTCGGCAACGCGGTGCACACCGCGTTCGCCGGACCGCTCTCGGGCTGCAACGTCGCCGTCACCGGCTGCGGCCCCATCGGCCTCTTCGCCATCGGTGTCGCCCGCGCGGCCGGTGCGGCGCGCGTGTTCGCCAGCGACGTCTCGCCCTACCGGCTGGAGCTCGCCCGGCGCATGAAGGCCGATGCCGTGATCGACGCCGGACACGAGGATTTCGTCGCGCGGGTCCACCAGCTCACGGGGGGGCGGGGGCTCGACGGCGTGCTCGAGATGTCGGGCAACGCGCAGGCGGTCCGCGACGGGCTCGCCGCGCTCCGCAACGGCGGGCGCCTCTCGCTGCTCGGGCTGCCGAAGGAGTCGTTCGAGCTGGACTGGAACCGGCTGGTGATCTTCAAGGGCGTGACCATCCACGGGATCATCGGCCGGCGCATGTACGAGACCTGGTACCAGATGGACAACCTGCTCGGCTCGGGGCGGCTGGACATCCGCCCCGCCATCACGCACGTCATGCCGATGCAGGAGTTCGAGGACGCCATCGCGCTGCTGCGCTCGGGGCAGGCGGGCAAGGTGGTGCTGGTGCCCTGGGGCGAGGGATAATACTCGTGAGGAGACGCTGGAGCGGGCGAAGGCTGAGGACGATCGCCCCGGCGGTGGTGCTGTGGTGTGTGCTTGCCGCAGCGCCCAGCCTCGGAGAGAAGCCAGCGACGGTTGAGGCGTTTCATATCGCGGGCCCGTCTCACGTGATCGAGCCGGGAGAGGTGGTGGAGCTCCATCTCGCTCCTCCCTTCCGCGGAGACACGCGGCGGGTTGCTTGGTTCGTCATCGAGGGATCAGGAGTGGCATCGCCCGGACGGTACGCGGCTCCGTACATCGTTCAGCCTCACGAGACGAGGGTGATCGTGAGAGTCGTGCGCAAGAGTGACGCAGGTACGCTAGAGACGCTGGCTGAGGAGACGCTGCGGCTTGCGGAAGGGTCCGTCCCAGGAGCGGAATCCTGTCTGGGCCCAGGCCAGAAATGGAGCGACGGGGGTCGAGACTTCGACCAGACTCTGAGCACCGATGACATCGGGGAACTCCTCGTGCGGGTGGAGCCCCAGTACCCCGCGTCGGCGCGCGCGAGGGGCATCACGGGAACCGTGCCGGTTCTGGCGCTCGTCTGCCGGACGGGGAGGGTGCTCGACGCGCGGGTGCCCCAGATGGACCCGGCGCAGCCCGAGTTGGCCCCACTCCACGAAGCCGCGCTCGAAGCGGCGCGGCAGTGCGTCTTCAGAGCACCGACGATCTCCGGCCAGCCTGTCGCCTCCCATTGGGCGCTGTCGTTCCGATTCCCTACGCCCTGACGGAGAGGACGGTCTGATGTTTGACTTGATGAAACCCCAGCTCCAGTCCGAGCTGGAGAAGATCCGCGAGGCCGGGCTGTGGAAGGACGAACGGATCCTCACCTCGCCCCAGGGCCCCGCCGTCCGGCTCGCCGACGGGCGCCAGGTGCTGGTGTTCTGCGCCAACAACTACCTCGGGCTCTCGAGCCACCCGGAGGTGATCGCCGCCGCGCACCGGGCGCTCGACCAGCGCGGGTTCGGGCTCTCCTCGGTGCGGTTCATCTGCGGGACGCAGGACCTGCACAAGACCCTCGAGCGCAAGATCGCCGAGTTCCTCCACACCGACGACACCATCCTCTACGCCGCCTGCTTCGACGCCAACGGCGGCGTGTTCGAGCCGTTGCTGGGCGAGCAGGACGCCATCATCTCCGACGCGCTCAACCACGCCTCGATCATCGACGGCGTGCGGTTGTGCAAGGCCCAGCGCTGGCGCTACGCGAACGACGACATGGCCGACCTCGAGCGTTGTCTCAAGGAGGCCGAGGCGAAGGGCTGCCGTCACAGGCTCGTCGCCACCGACGGCGCGTTCAGCATGGACGGGATAGTTGCGAACTTGAAGGCCATCTGCGACCTGGCCGACCGCTACCGCGCGCTGGTGATGGTGGACGACTGCCACGGCACCGGTTTCCTGGGCGCGACCGGACGCGGCAGCACCGAGCACTGCGGCGTGATGGGCCGGGTCGACATCGTCACGGGCACGCTCGGGAAGGCACTCGGTGGGGCGCTGGGCGGCTTCACGACCGGACGGCGCGAGATCATCGAGCTCCTGCGCCAGCGCTCGCGTCCCTATCTGTTCTCGAACTCGCTGCCCCCTTCGGTGGTGGGGGCGAGCATCGCGGTGCTCGACCTGCTCTCGCGCACGACCGCGTTGCGGGACAAGCTCGAAGCCAACACGAAGTGGTTCCGCACGGCGATGGCCGCCGCCGGGTTCGAGATCAGGCCGGGCCAGCACCCGATCGTGCCGATCATGCTGTACGACGAGCGACTCGCCCATGAGATGGCCCGAAGGCTGCTCGAGCGCGGCATCTACGTGATCGGCTTCTCATTCCCGGTGGTGCCGAAGGGGCAGGCGCGCATCCGCGTGCAGATCTCGGCGGCGCACGAGCCGCAGCACATCGACCGGGCGGTCGAGGCGTTCACTGCGGTCGGCCAGCAGCTGGGCGTGCTCAAGGGAGCAGCGAGGTAGTCCGCTCGGCGTCGACATCCGCACCCTCAGCCCTTCGCGCACCCGCGCGCCTTGACCGTCCCCACGGCATCCGATAACTTCCGCCCGCTTCACCACCCTGGAGTCTGCCTTGGAGCCTCTCACCACCCTCAAGCGCACTCCCTTCCATGCCTTCCACAAGGCCGCCGGCGCGAAGCTGGTGGACTTCGCCGGCTTCGAGATGCCCCTGCGCTACACCGGGGACGTGCGGGAGCATCAGCTCGTCCGCACGGGGGTGGGGCTCTTCGACATCTCCCACATGGGTGAGTTCCTGGTGCTTGGCGCGGAGGCCGTCAAGTTCCTGGATGGCGCCCTCGCGAACGATGTGGCGGGGATGACCGTCGGGGAGGCCATGTACAGCGTCATGTGCCGGCCGGACGGGGGCATCGTGGATGACCTCTACGTCTACCGTTCCGCCGATCACTTCATGCTGGTTGTGAACGCCTCGAACATCGCCAAGGACTTCGCCTGGTTGAAAGCGCAGTGCCCGAGCGGGGTCGACCTCACCGACCGCTCGGACGAGACGGCGCTGCTGGCGGTCCAGGGTCCGAGGGCCGCCGAGGTGCTGCGGGGCCACGTGCTGGACGAGGCGCTCGCCATGCCCTCGAACCGGTTCGTGGAGGGGCGGCTGTTCGGGGTCCCGGCGGTGATCGCCCGCACCGGATACACCGGCGAGGACGGCTTCGAGCTTTACTTCAAGGGTGACGACGCGGCGACCGTCTGGACCGGGCTCATGCGTGCGGGGCGGCCGATGGGGATCGAGCCGGTCGGGCTGGGCGCCCGCGACACGCTGCGGCTCGAGATGGCCTACATGCTCTACGGGAACGACATCGACGACACCACGACCCCGCTCGAGGCCGGCCTCGGCTGGACCGTCAAGCTGGGCAAGGGCGAGTTCGCGGGCCGTGACGTGCTCGCGAAGCAGAAGGAGCGGGGGGTGGCCAGGAAGCTGGTCGGGCTCGAGGCGGAGGGCCGGCGCGTGCCGCGGCACGGGATGGCGGTCGAGTCCGGTGGGCGGGCGGTGGGGCGCGTCACCAGCGGGACGTTCAGCCCCAGCCTGGAGCGCGCCATCGCCATGGCCTATGTCGAGACCGGCGTGAGCGCGCGCGGCACCTCGCTCGAGGTGGTCGCCGGCACCAGCCGCCTCGGCACGCGGGTCGTGAAGCTGCCGTTCTACACCCGGGGCTCGCGCCGCTGATGCGGCCCGAGGAGGGAGGATCCGTGCAGTACCCCGATGATGTGCGGTACACGACGGAGCACGAGTGGGCGCGGCTCGAGGGCGGCCTGGTCACGGTCGGCATCACCGGCTACGCCACCGACCAGCTGGGAGACGTGGTGTTCGTGGAGCTGCCCGAGGTCGGCAAGCGGCTCGAGGCCATGAAGGCCTTCGGCGTGGTCGAGGCGGTCAAGACGGTGAGCGATCTCAACGCCCCGATCGCGGGCGAGGTGGTGGCGGTCAACGAGGCGCTGGCGGACAACCCGGCGCTGGTCAACCAGGCCCCGTTCGGCGAAGGCTGGATGATCCGGCTCAAGCCCGACAACGCCGAGGACGTGAAGAAGCTGATGAACCACGAGGACTACGCGCAGCTCATCGAGCAGGAGCACGCGTGAGCTTCATCGGCCTCTCGCGCGGCGAAGAGGAACGCATGCTGGCCGCGATCGGCGTCCCGCGCTTCGAGGACCTCGTCGCGTCGGTCCCCGAGGAGGTCCGCCTCCAGCGGACGCTCGCGGTGCCGGGGCCGCTGTCCGAGATCGATGCCCGGCGCCGCTTCGGCGAGTGGGCGCGTGCCAACGATGCCGACCACGCCGTGTCGTTCCTGGGCGGGGGAGTCTACGACCACTACATCCCGGCGGCGGTGAACGCCATCGCCATGCGCTCGGAGTTCGCGACCGCGTACACGCCCTACCAGCCCGAGGTGGCGCAGGGGTCGCTCACGGCCATGTTCGAGTTCCAGAGCATGATCGTTGAGCTCACCGGGGCGGAGGTGGCGAACGCCTCGCTCTACGACGGTGCCACGGCCGCGGTCGAGGCGGCCCTGCTGGCGAGGCACCAGACCGGCCGCGCGCGCGTCGTGGTGGCCGGCGCCCTCCACCCGAACTATCTCGACGTCCTCCGCACCTACCTGGAGCGGGATGTCACCGTGGTCGCCGACCGCGGCGGGCCGTGCGCCCCCGAGGACCTCGCCGGGGTACTCGGTCCCGACGTGGCGGCGGTGATCTATCAGCACCCGAACTTCTTCGGCGTGCTGGAGAGCCCGCAGGCGATTCACGCGCTCGCGCACGAGGCGGGCGCCTTGGCGGTCGCGGTCTGCGATCCGATCGCGCTGGCGCTGCTCGAGCCGCCGGGCGCCACCGGCGCGGACATCGTCGTGGGCGAGGGGCAGTGCCTCGGCAACCCGCCCTCCTTCGGCGGCCCGCTGCTGGGATTCTTCGCCTGCCGGCAGGGGCTGGTGCGGCGGATGCCGGGGCGGATCGCGGCGCAGACCGTCGACCGTCATGGCCGGCGCGGCTTCGTGCTGACGCTCCAGACCCGCGAGCAGCACATCCGCCGTGAGAAGGCGACGTCGAACATCTGCACCAATCAAGGGCTGCTGGCCCTGCGCGCTACCCTCTATCTCGGCTTGCTGGGTAAGCTCGGGCTCACCGAGGTGGCGGAGCTGTGCGTCCAGAAGTCCCACCATGCGGCCGGGCTCGCCGCGGCGCTGCCGGGTTACCGGCTCGCGCACGACGGGGCGTTCTTCCGGGAGTTCGTGCTCGAGTGCCCGGTCGATGCCGCGGAGGTCGTGCGGGCGGGGCGGCGAGGCGGCGTGCTGCCTGGTGTCGACCTCGGGCAGTTCCGCCCCGAGTGGCGCCGCTGGCTGCTGGTCGCGGTGACCGAGCAGCGCAGCGTGGCGGAGATCGAGCGCTGGGTCGAGGTGTTGAAGAACGCGGCAGGCGCGCGATGACCATGCCGCGCCGCCTGCTCAACGAACAGGGTGGCCCGGGGCACCGGGGCCCGGCGCTGCCGGCCTGCGACGTGCCGGTCAAGCCGCTGGGCGAACGCCTGCCGGGAGCCCGCCTGCGCGCGGAGCTGCGGCTGCCGCAGGTGAGCGAGCCCGAGGTGGTGCGGCATTTCATCGAGCTGTCGACGCTCAACCACCACATCGACCGCGGCCTCTATCCGCTCGGCTCCTGCACCATGAAGCACAACCCCAAGATCAACGACGAGCTCGCCGGGCTGCCGGGATTCGCGCTGGCGCATCCGCTGGCGCCGGACGAGGCGAACCAGGGGGCGCTGCGCGTGATCCGCGAGCTGCAGCAGGCGCTGGCCGAGATCACCGGCTTCGCCGCCGTCAGCACCCAGCCGGCCGCGGGCGCACAGGGTGAGACCACCGGCCTGCTCATGATCCGCGCGTGGCACCGCTCGCGCGGCGAGGGCGAACGCCGGCGCCGGGTGATCGTCCCCGACTCGGCCCACGGCACCAACCCCGCGAGCGTGAACCTGGTCGGCTACCAGACCGTCACCATCGCCTCGGAGGAGCACGCCACCGTCGACCTCGACGCATTGCGCAAGGCGCTCGACGACCGGACCGCCGCGGTGATGCTCACCGTGCCCAACACGCTCGGACTGTTCGAGTCCCGCGTGCGCGACATCACCCGGCTGGCCCACCAGGCGGGTGCGCAGGTCTACATGGACGGCGCGAACCTGAACGCGCTGGTCGGGCTCGTGCGTCCCGGCGACCTCGGCTTCGATGTGATGCACATCAACCTGCACAAGACCTTCTCCACCCCGCACGGGGGAGGTGGACCGGGCGCGGGCCCGGTCGCGGTGGCCGCCCACCTCGAGCCGTTCCTGCCGGTGCCGGTGGTCGTGGAACGGGAAGGTATGCTCCGTCTCAGCAGCGACCGCCCGCAGTCGGTGGGCCGCGTGCACTCGTTCCACGGCAACTTCGGCATCCTGGTGCGGGCGCTGGTCTACCTCTCGACGCTCGGCCCCGAAGGGCTGCGCGAGGCGAGCCGCACGGCGATCCTCAACGCGAACTACCTGATGCGGCGGCTGGCGAAGACCTTCGAGCTGCCGCATCCCGAGCACTGCATGCACGAGTTCGTGCTCTCGGGGCGCGCGCTGCGCAAGCACGGCGTCAAGACGCTCGACGTGGCCAAGCGGCTGCTCGACTTCGGCGTGCACGCGCCGACGGTGTACTTCCCGCTCATCGTCGAGGAGGCGCTCATGATCGAGCCCACCGAGACCGAGACGCTCGACCGGCTCGACCACTTCGCGGCGGCGATGGAACGCATCGCCCAGGAGGCGCGCGAGAACCCGAAGCTGCTGCTCGAGGCTCCCCTCACCACCCCGGTCAGCCGCCTCGACGAGGGCCGCGCGGCCCGCGAGCTGGTGCTGCACTGGGGGGGCTCGGGGCGTGCGGCGCCGGGGCCGGTCCATGAGACCCCGAGCCGCGCATGACCGCCAGCGCCCTCGAATGGTCCTTCAACCCCTGGCGGGACCGGCCCCTCGCGGCGGGTGCCGGCGCCCTCATGACCCTGGCGGTCTGCCTGGTGGTGGCGACGCTGGGTGAACCGCTGGTCGTGCGTCTGGTCCTCTGCCTCACGGTGCTGGCCACGCTGTCGCCGGTGCTGTCGCCGGCCCATTGCCGGGTGGACGACGAGGGGGTCCAGAAGCGCGGCCCCTTCGGCACGGTCCGTCGCCCGTGGGGCGCGCTGAGGCGCGCCGCGGCGCGGCCCGCGGGACTGCTGGTCTCCCCGTACGCGCGGCCTCACTGGCTCGACCCCTACCGCGGGCTGGTGCTGCCGATCCCCTCGCGCGGGCGCCAAGCCCTGCTGGTCGAGCTCGAAGCGCGACTCCACGACCATGGCCTCTGATCCGCAGCCGCTGGGCGCCGAGGACCAGGCCCTGCTCGATCGGGTCGCGGCCCGCGTGGTCGAGCTGCACATGGAGGTCCCGGCGATCCTGGCGCTCGAGACGGCAAAGCCCCTCACGGTAATCGCCAGCCAGTCGCTCATCTTCTTCGAACCGATGGTCCAGTCCCTGTTCCGCTTCTCGGACTACCGCCGCTTCGCCGCCCTGGTCGAACGGCGTGACGTGATGGAAGCGCTCATCCGCCGCATCGAGACGGCGGCGGACGAGGCACGCGTGAAGCGGGCCGCGGCCCGGCGCGCGGCCGGCGGCCGGCGGGACTGACCCGGAGGACCATGGACAGCCGACCGCCCGACCCTGCCTCCATCCGCTCCATCCTCGCCACTGACTGCGGGTCCACGACCACCAAAGCGATCCTGATCGAGAAGCGCGGCGACACCTACCGCCTGATCGTGCGCGGCGAGGCGCCCACCACCGTGGAGGCGCCGTTCGAGGACGTGACGCGCGGCGTGCTGAACGCGGTGCGCGAGGTGGAGGAGCTGGCCGGACGCCGCATCCTCGATGGCGAGCGCATCGTCTCCCCGCAGACGGGCGACCAGGGCGTCGACCTCTACGTGTCCACCTCGAGTGCCGGCGGCGGGCTCCAGATGACGGTCTCGGGGCTGGTGCTGCAGATGACGGGCGAGAGCGCGCAGCGCGCGGCGCTGGGGGCGGGGGCGATCGTGATGGACGTGATCGCGCTCAACGACGGCCGGCGCCCGCACGAGAAGATCCGCCGCCTGCGGCAGCTGCGGCCCGACATGATCCTGCTCTCGGGCGGCACCGACGGCGGCGACGTGCGGCGCGTCGCCGAGATGGCCGAGATCCTGCTCGCCGCCGATCCCAAGGCGCGGCTGGGTGCAGGCTACCGCCTGCCGGTGATCTACGCCGGCAACAAGGACGCCGCGGGCGTGGTGCAGGAGACGCTGGGCGGGCGCACCGCGCTCAGCGTGGTGCCGAACCTGCGGCCGACCATGGAGCGCGAGAACCTGGGCCCCGCGCGCGACGCCATCCACGCGCTCTTCATGGAGCACGTGATGGCGCACGCGCCGGGCTACAAGAAGCTCATGACCTGGTCGCCGGTGCCGATCATGCCGACCCCGGGCGCGGTCGGCATCATCATCGAGGCCATCGCCAAGCGCGACCGGCTCGCGGTGGTGGGTGTGGATATCGGCGGCGCCACCACCGACGTGTTCTCGGTGTTCCAGGGCGTCTTCAACCGCACGGTCTCCGCCAACCTGGGCATGAGCTACTCGGTCTCGAACGTGATGGCCGAGGCCGGGCTCGAGAACATCCTGCGCTGGGTGCCGTTCGCGGTGGACGAGGTCGACCTCAGGAACCGGGTCAAGAACAAGATGATCCGCCCGACCACCATCCCCCAGAGCCTGGAGGACCTGGTCATCGAGCAGGCGATCGCCCGCGAGGCGCTGCGGCTCGCCTTCGAGCAGCACAAGGCGCTGGCGGTGGGGCTCAAGGGTGTGCAGACCGAGCGCACCATCTCGGACATCATGTCGCAGAGCGAGACGGGGGCCACCCTGGTGGACCTGCTGGACCTGGGGCTGCTGGTGGGGTCCGGCGGCGTGCTCTCGCACGCGCCGCGGCGGGTGCAGGCCGCGCTGATGATGGTGGATGCGTTCCTGCCCGAGGGGCTCACGCACCTCGCCGTGGACAGCATCTTCATGGCGCCTCAGCTGGGGGTGCTGTCGACCGTGCACGAGCAGGCTGCCTCCCAGGTCTTCGAATGCGACTGCCTGGTGCGACTGGGCGCGGTGCTGGCGCCGATCGGTGCCGGCAAGCCCGGGCAGCCGTGCGTGACCATCGAGGTGATCGCGCACGGCAGCGCGCCGGTGGCGAAGCGTGTCCCGTTCGCCGAGCTGGCGCTGGTCCCGCTCCCCGAGCTGGGCACCGCCCGGCTCACCGCCTACCCGGAGCGCGGCTTCGATCTCGGCGCCGGCAAGGGGAGGCCGCTCGAGACGCAGGTGACCGGAGGCGTGGTGGGACTCATCGTCGATGCCCGCGGCCGGCGGCCGTTCGTGCTGCCGGACGAGCCGCAGGAACGGATCGCGCGGCTGCGCGCGTGGAACCACGCGCTCAACCTCTACCCGCGGGAGGTGTGATGGCGCACGCCTACACGCCCGGCCTGCGGGTCACCGATCACGCGCTGCTGCGTCGCGAACGCCGACTGCCGCTGAAGGGCGAGGTGCTGGTCGCGGTCGGCGCCGAGGTGTCGTCCGATACCATCGTCGCCCGCACCGAGCTGCCGGGCAATGTCCAAATCGTCAACATCGCGGCCAAGCTGGCGCTCGATCCCGCCCGCGTGCCCGACGCGCTGACGGTGCCGGTCGGGGCGGCCACGAAGAAGGGCGAGGTGATCGCCGAGGGGAAGAGCCTGTTCGGCCTCTTGCGCCAACGCGCGACGGCCCCCGCCGACGGCACCATCGAGAGCGTCTCGCCCATCACCGGGCAGCTGATCCTGCGCGAGCCCCCCATCCCGGTCGAGATCGACGCCTATGTGCGCGGGAGGGTGGTCGAGGTGCTGCCGGACGAGGGCGTCGTGATCGAGTGCGCGGGCGCGCTCATGCAGGGCATCTTCGGAGTGGGCGGTGAGACCTTCGGCGCGCTGCGCGTGGTCGCCGGGTCGCCCGACGAGGAGCTCTCGGCGGCGAAGCTCACCGCCGCGCACCGGGGCTGCGTCGTGGTGGGGGGATCGTACGTCTCCCACGACACGCTGATGCGCGCGAAGGAGCTCGGGATCGCCGCGGTGGTCGTGGCGGGTTTCGACGACCGCGACCTGCGCCAGCTGCTCGGCCGCGACCTCGGCGTGGCGATCACGGGCGCCGAAGAGCTGGGCTTCACGCTGGTGCTCACCGAGGGATTCG
>JBBTLZ010000010.1:0-7170 GCA_038068435.1 Candidatus Eiseniibacteriota bacterium
GGGCCGCCCACGCCGCGCAGCACGCCGCGGCCATCGCGGCCGCCGCCAGCCGCACCCGCGCGCGCATCACTTCCGCCTCCCCAGCACGGCCAGCAGCTCGACCTCCCGGTCCCGGCGCTGGACCGCGATCCGCACCCGCTGGCCGGGCTTCCGGGAGCGCAGCGCGAAGGTGTAGTCGTAGATGTTGTCCACCCGCACCCCGTCGAACTTGACGATGACGTCCCCTCCCTTGAGGCCGGCGCTATCGGCGGGGCTCCCGGTCCGCACGCCCGAGAGCAGCACGCCGCCCTCGGTCTGCATGTAGTCCGGGATCGTCCCCAGGTAGGCGCCGTAGCCGCCGCCGCCCGCGATGCGCCCCATGCCGCTGTCCGCCTTCGCCTGCTGGAAGGTCGGGTGCGGGCGCCGGTCGAGCGAATCCACCAGGTCGCGCGCGAACAGCGCCACCCGCCAGAGACCGTCCGCGTCGATGCGGCCCGCGCTGTCGGTGGGCTTGTGATAGTCGGCGTGTGCCCCGGTGAACAGGGCGAGCACCGGCAGGCGTCGCTTGTAGAACGACGAGTGGTCGCTCGGGCCGTACCCGTCGCCCGAGGTCTTGAGCTCGAACTCCCGCCCTCGGTTGACGCCGTCAACCAGCGCCGGGAACTCGGCCGCGGTCCCCACACCCATCACCATCAGACGGTTCTCCCGCAGGCGCCCGACCATGTCCATGTTGATCATCGCCTCCACCGACGCGAGCGGCCGCGTGGGAGCGTCCACGAAGTGGGACGAGCCCACCAGGCCGAGCTCCTCGCCGGCGAAGGCGCAGAACACGAGATTGTGGACCGGGACGACGTCCCGTGAGCTGCGCGTCACCTTCCACCCGGCCACGCTCAGCATCGCCGCCACCCCCGACGCGTTGTCGTCGGCCCCCAGATGCGGGAGGTGGGCGTCCGACGCCAGCGAGCTCTCGCCCCCGTAGCCCAGATGGTCGTAGTGCGCCCCCACCACCAGCGTGCGGGTGGTGTCCTGCCCGGGGATCCATCCGATCACGTTCCGGATCGCGGTGCGCGTGCGCTTGAGGGTGATCGTCACCGTGGCCGACTCGCCGAGCGCCACGCTATGGGGGCGCGTCGGCCCGTCGATGGCCCGCTGCAGCGTCGCGAGGTCGAGTCGGGCGGGCTTGAGCAGCGCCGCCGCCACCTGGTCGGCGATCAGACCCGCCACCAGCCCGCTGGTCATGTAGCCGCCGCCCTCGCTGCGCGGACGGCGCAGCGGCTCGCCCGCGTGCTCGCGCGGGCCGTTCGCCACCAGCAGCCCGAGCGCCCCGTGCTCGCGAGCATTGATGGCCTTGGTGCGAAGCTCCGCGTGCGGGGTGTTGATGCTGCCGTCGAAGCGGCTGGTGGAGTCCATCTCGCCGGGCTCGTTGCTGAGCACCAGCACCAGCTTGTCGCGCACGTCGAGACCCGCGTAGTCGTCGTAGTCGTAGCCGGGGGCGGTGATGCCGTAGCCCGCGAACACGACCGGCGCGCGCAGCGTACCGTTGCTGGAGAATCCGAGCGGCTGGAACGGGTCGCCGACCTCGAAGCGCCGGCCGCCCACTTCGATCGCGCACGGTTCCCCCACCTCGACGCCGGTGGTCACCTCGAAGGGCTGGAAGTAGGTGCCGTCATCGCCCCCCGGCCGGAGTCCGAGCCATCGCATCTCGCCCGCGATCAGGCGCGCCGCCGAGTCGAGCCCCGCGGTGCCGGCCCCGCGGCCCTCCATCGCCGGGTCGGCGAGCGCGCGCACCATGTACATGACCGTGGCGCTGTCCGTGAGGGCGCGGGGTCGCCCGGGCGGCATCGGTAGGTCCCGCTCGTAGGCCGGAGTCGCCAGGTAGCGCCCGGCGTTGCGCGGCCGTCCCTTGACCACGGGGAAGGCGGGCGCGATCACGCCGGCGGGCGGTGGCGGCGCCGGGCTCGGGGCCGGCTGGGCCTCCGCGAGCGCGGCGGCGATCACGCCCACCGATGCGAGGCGCGCGAGGCGAAGCGGTACGGTCGGGCTCACCGGGCGTCCTCCCAGATCATGCGCATCCCCTTGAGGGTCAGCGCCTCGTCGACACGGTTGATGGTTTCGCACTCGGGGGCCACGGTCGCCGCCAGCCCGCCGGTGGCGATCACCGTCGGCGTGCCCTTCATCTCCAGCGCCAGGCGACGCACCAGCGCGTCGACCTGCCCGGCGGCGCCCCACAGAACGCCGGCCTGCAGCGATTCCTCGGTGGTGCGGCCCAGCGCCCGGACCGGCCGGCGGAGCTCGACGCGCGGCAGGCGCGCCGCGCGTCGGAACAGCTCCTCGGCCGAGGTCGCGACCCCGGGCGCGATCGCGCCGCCCAGGTAGGCGCCCTGCTGCGAGATGCAGTCGAAGGTCGTCGCCGTGCCCAGGTCCACCACGATTGCCGGGGTGCCGTACAGGGCGCGCGCGGCCACGGCGTTGGCGATGCGATCGGCGCCCACGGCGGTGCGGTCGTGGTACCGGATCGGCAGTCCACGGGCGGTGGCGGCGCTCACCTCGACCGGCGGGCCGCCAGCGAGGCGCTCGAGCGCGCGCGCCCACGGGAGCGTGAGCACCGGCGCCACCGAGCACAGCACCGCGCCCAGCGAGCGGGACCAGCGGTGGGCGCGCGCCAGCGCATCCAGCCGGAGCCCCAGCTCATCCGCGGTCGCCGCGCGGGAGGTGAAGCGCCAGAAGCCGACGAGCTCCGGCCCGGTGAACAGTCCCACCACGGTGTCGCTGTTCCCCACGTCCACCGCCACCAGTCCCGCGGGCCTCGCGGCGCGCGTGGCGGGGCGCGGCCGGGCCGCCCCGCGCGGTACCACCCGCCTCCGTCTGGTCTCAGGCACCCTTCACCTCCTCCTCCGCCGCTTCCTCGGCGCGGCGCTTGCGCCGCGCCACGAGATAGGACAGACCGACGCTGACAAAGTACAGCCCGGTCATCGGGATGCCCATAACGATCTGGGCGGTGATCACATCGCCCGGAGTGATGATCGCGGTGACCAGGAACGCGGCGACGATCGCGTACCGCCACTGCCGGAGCAGGAACGACGGGGTCACCAGACCCATGGCGGTGAGCGTCATGGTCACCAGCGGCAGCTGGAAGACCAGACCGCACGCGAGCGCCAGGTTGTAGACGAAGCTCAGCAGCGCGCCCAGCTGGATCTCCGGCTTCATGCTCGGGGTCATGAAGTTGGACAGCACCCGGATGACGAGCGGCACGACGTAGCCGTAGGCGGCCCACGCTCCGAGCGCGAACATCGCCATCGAGCCGAGCGCCATCGGCAGGATCATCGAGCGCTCGCGCCGCATCAGCCCCGGGACCACGAAGTTCCAGATCCGGTAGAACACGTAGGGCAGCACGAGCGTGAGGCCGAGGAGGAGTGCCAGCTTGAAGCGCTCGTTGAACGCCTCGACCGGCGAGAGGACCACCGCCTCGCGCACCGTGCGGTGGATGATGTCCTCGAGCACCCGCGGCGCCAGCATCCAGCCGGCGATCGCGCCCACCAGGCAGGCCACCACCGTATGCATGAGCACCGCGCGCAGCTCGTCGAGGTGGGCGAGGAACGGCATCTCGCCGCTCGGCGGCCGGGCGGAGGGGCGGCGCGGATCGGGCGTCGGGTTCACGGCGTCTCCCCCCGCCCGGCCACCTCGAGATCGCCCGCCAGCACCACCACCTCGCCCCCACCCTCGAGCCGCAGCACCAGACCGCCGTCGGCACTCAGGTCGCGGGCCACCCCGGTGACCGGCCCCGCCGGCGTGCGCACCGTCACCACCTGCCCCCAGAAGCCGGCGCGCCGCTTCCAGGCCTCGAGCACGGAGTCGCGGCTGCCATCTTGAAGTCCGACCCACAGCGGCTCGAGCGCGTTGAGGAAGCCGGCCGCCACCGCCTCGCGCGTGGTACGGCATCCTTCCAGCGCCAGGGAGGTGGCGGATCCACGCAGCTCGGCCGGGAAGTCGTCGCGCTGCTGCGTGACGTTGACCCCGACACCGATCACCGCCGCGTCGGTGCCGGACGGGGACCGGCGGCTCTCGCACAGGATGCCCGACAGCTTCCGCCCCTCCGCCAGCAGGTCGTTCGGCCACTTGAGCGTCGCGTCGACGCCGAGGGCTTCGAGCGCATGCGCCAGCGCGAGCCCGGCGAGCAGCGGCAGCGTGTCGGCCTGCCGGCGGTCGCACCCCTGGTAGAGGACCAGCGAGAGGGCGAGGCCCTTGCCGGGCGCCAGGTGCCACGCGCGGCCCTCGCGGCCGCGGCCGTGCGGCTGCGCGTCGGTCACCACGAGGGTGCCGTCAGGGGTTCCGGCCGCCAGCGCGTCCCACCCCAGGTCGTTGGTGGAGGGCGTCTCCGACCGCACGATCAGCGTGCGCCCGAAGCGGCGCGTGGCGAGACGGCGCTCGAAGGCGCGGCGGTCGAAGGTGGGTTCAGCCAACGTCCTCGATCTCCAGGCTCAGGTCGAGTGCCGGCGCCGAGTGCGTGAGCGCCCCTACCGAGATGTAGTCCACGCCGGTGGCGGCGTACTCGCGCACGTTGGCGAGCGTGATGCCGCCCGAGACCTCGACCTCGGGCCACCGGGGGGCCCCCGCGGGCATGCGCGGGCTGTCCGGCCGGTGCTCCCGGCACCAGGCGTCCACCGCCTCGACCGCGCGGCGCACCTCCGCCATCGGCCGGTTGTCGACCAGGATGCGGTCCACCTCCGGGCGCAGCGCCTCCTTGAGCTGGTCGAGCGACTCCACCTCGACCTCGAGCAGCAGGTCGCTCTGGCGCGTGCGCGTGATGCGGTCGATGGCGGCGGTGAGACCGCCGGCGGCGCGGATGTGGTTGTCCTTGACCAGGTACATGTCCCACAGCGCCAGCCGGTGGTTCTCGCCGCCGCCCGCCTTGACCGCGTACTTCTCGAGGAATCTTAAGCCCGGCGTGGTCTTGCGCGTGTCGAGGATGCGCGCGCCAGTGCCGGCCACCCGCTCGACGAAGCGGCGCGTGAGGCTCGCGACACCCGACAGGCGCTGGAGGAAGTTGAGCGCCGTGCGCTCGGCCTTGAGGATACTACCGGCGTCGCCCACCACCTGCGCGACCGCCACCCCGGGCGTGACCGCGTCGCCGTCACGCGCGAGGGGGCGGAACTTGAGCGCCGGGTCGGCCTCACGGAAGGTGAGGCGCGCCACGTCCAGGCCCGCGATCACCCCCGCCTCCTTGGCCACGATCACCGCGCGCGCGTTGACGCCGGACTTGATGGTGTTGAGCGAGGTGATGTCGCCGGTGCCGACATCCTCGGACAGCGCGTACTTGACCAGCTGCAGCGCGACGGCCTCGAGCATGGGTCAGCGGTCCGGGCCGAAGCGGCGCTTGATGCGCCGCGGCTCGCGGGGGTAGGTCCGGTCGGCGGGCGCCGCGTCCGGGGGGGCGGGGGATCCTGCTCCTCGGCGGGGCCCGTCGCTACGCTCGCGCCCACCTCGTCGCGGGATTGCGGCAGGCCCTGTCGCCGGCGCGCCGGCAAGGCCCATGTCCTCGGCAGCCGCCAGCGTGTGGCGGATCTCATCCACCCGGTCGCGCAGCGAGGCGGCGCGCTCGAACTCGAGCCGGCGCGCCGCCTCGAGCATCTCGCCTTCGAGCCGGGCGATCAGCGCCTCCGGGCCCTCCTGGTCCACCGCCGCCATGAGTGCCGCCAGGTCGTCGGCGGCGGTGCCGCGGATCGCGTCCGCGACCGCGGTGGAGCGCATGATCTCCTCCACGCTCTTGGTGATGGTGCGGGGGGTGACGCCGTGGGCCTGGTTGTAGGCGAGCTGCTTCACGCGACGCCGGTCGGTCTCCTCCATCGCGCGGCGCATCGAGTCCGTGACCCGGTCGGCGTAGAGCACGACGCGACCGCCGGCGTTGCGGGCGGCGCGGCCGGCGGTCTGGATGAGCGAGCGCTCGGAGCGCAGGAAACCCTCCCTGTCGGCGTCGAGGATGGCGACCAGCGAGACCTCAGGCAGGTCGAGCCCCTCGCGCAGCAGGTTGATCCCCACCAGCACGTCGAACTCCGCGAGCCGCAGCCCCCGCAGGATCCCGACCCGCTCGAGCGCGTCGATGTCGCTGTGCAGATAGCGCACGCGGATACCCGCCTCGGTCAGGTAGTCGGTCAGGTCCTCGGCCATCCGCTTGGTCAGCGTCGTCACCAGCACGCGCTCGCGGGCCGCCACGCGCAGGCGGATCTCCTCCAGCAAATCGTCCACCTGCCCCTGCACCGGCTTGATGACCAGCTCGGGGTCCACCAGCCCGGTGGGGCGGATGATCTGCTCGACGATCACGCCGCGGCTCTTCTGCAGCTCATATTCCGCGGGGGTGGCCGAGACGAAGAGCGTCGGTCCGGTCATCGCCTCGAATTCGTCGAAGCGCAGCGGCCGGTTATCGAGCGCCGACGGCAGCCGGAAACCGAAGTCCACGAGCGTCTGCTTGCGCACACGGTCGCCCTCGAACATGCCGCCGATCTGCGGCACGGTCACGTGCGACTCATCGATGACCAGCAGGAAGTCGGGGGTGCCGTCCGGCTTGCGCGGGAAGTAGTCGATCAAGCAGCCCGGTCGCTCGCCGGGCTGGCGCCCCGACAGGTGGCGCGAGTAGTTCTCGACCCCCGGACAGCTGCCGATGGCGCCGAGCAGCTCGAGGTCGTACTCGGTGCGCTGCCGGAGCCGCTGGGCCTCCAGTAGCTTGCCCTCGGCCTTGAACCTCTCGACCTGCTGCGCCAGCTCTTCGCGGATGCCCGCCAGCGCCCCCTGCAGCCGCGGCTCGGGGGTGACGAAGTGCTTGGCGGGGTAGAGCGCGAGGCGGTCCATGCGGCGTCTCACCTGCCCGGTGAGGGGATCGACCGCCGAGATGCGGGCGACCACGTCGTCGTCGAGCTCGATGCGGATCAGGTGGTCCTCGTAGGCCGGGTGCACCTCGATCACGTCGCCGCGCACGCGGAAGGTGCCGCGCGCGGGCTCGACGTCGTTGCGGGTGTACTGGATGGCCACCATCCTTTCGAGCAGCTCGGCGCGCCGCATGCGTTGGCCGGCGGTAGCGTCCACCCGCATCCCGCGCCAGTCGTCGGGTGTGCCGAGGCCGTAGATGCACGAGACGCTGGCGACGATGATCACGTCCTCGCGCTCGAGCAGCATCGAGGTGGCCTGCAGCCGCAGACG
>JBBTLZ010000011.1:0-17379 GCA_038068435.1 Candidatus Eiseniibacteriota bacterium
CCTTCCAGAGGGCGAAGTCGAGCGGGTCGCGCTTCGCCTCGCCCGGCTCGATGCGGTAGCCCTCGCGCATCTCGTCCACGCGGCGACCCGAGAGCTTCCCGTAGTCGGGCTTGCTGCGCACGTCGAAGTAGACATCGCCCCCGGCGGCATAGGCGTGCCCCTTCTCGATCAGGCGCGCGATGATGGCGTGCATCTCGGCGATGTGCCGGGTGGCGCGCGGGTAGAGGGACGCAGGCTTGATGTTGTGGAGGTCGGCATAGCGCAGGTAGGCCTCGATGTTGCGCTCGCTCACCTGCTGCCATTCCACGCCCTCGGCGATCGCGCGCTCGATGATCTTGTCGTCCACGTCGGTGAAGTTGTAGACGTACGTCACCTGGTAGCCCAGGTGCTCGAGGTAGCGCCGCATGACCTCGCCCGAGAGCGAGGCGCGCATGTGCCCGACGTGCGGCTTGTTCTGCACGGTCATGCCGCAGACGTACATCCTCACCTGGCCGGGAGTGACCGGCACGAACTCGCGCTTCTCGCGCGCGAGGGTGTCGTAGATGCGCAGGGGCACGCCTCGTCCTCCTCTCAGCTCGGGTCGGATGGCCGCGTCGCCGCGGCGTCGGCCGTCGCGCCGGAGACCGGGCGGATGGTGATCTCGCGCTGCGTCGTCATGCGCACGTGAGCGGTGGCGAATCCCCGCACGATCCGCCGCCGCAGCTCGCGCGCCGCCTCGGGGGCATCGGGCCCCGGCTGCGCGCGCACCACCAGCCGCACCAGCGCCTCCGCACCCGTCAGGCCTTCCACGCCCCACACCTCGACCGGATCGAGCAGGCGCGAGCGCCATGCCGCGTCGTTGTTCATCGCCACCGCCACCTTCTCACACACCTCCACCGCCCGTTCCACGTCCTGGTCCGCCGCGACCGGCACGTCGACCGCCAGCCGGCTCCAGCCACGGCTCCGGTTGACGACGATCTTCATCTCGCCGTTCGGCACGAAGTGCAGGTGGCCGTTGAAATCACGCAACGTCGTCGAGCGCACCGTCAGCACCTCGACCGTGGCGGCTCTCCCGTTCACCTCGATCAGGTCGCCCACCGCGAACTGGTCCTCGGCGAGGATGAAGATGCCGGCGATCACGTCGCGCACCAGCGCCTGCGCCCCGAAGCCGAGGGCGACGCCGAGGATGCCGGCGCCTGCCAGCAGCGGCCGCACGTCCCAGCCCAGCACCGCCAGCGCATGGATGATCACCGCGCCCGTGACCAGGACCGTGCACAGGTTGCGGAGGATCTGCCCGAGCGTGCGGGCCCGTTGCCGGGCGTGCGCGTGCCCCTTGCCGGCGCGCACGATCCACGTCTCGCTGCGCCCCACCAGCAGGAACAGCAGCCGCTGGACCAGGAAACCGACGACCAGGGTCAGCCCGATGCGCACCGCGCTGTCGAGCAGCTTCTCGCTCTCGGGCAGCAGCGGCTGGATCGCGATGACGGCGGCGAACGGTGACATCGGGGAACCCCGGGCGGCCCGCGGCGCCCGCGCGGCGCTCCCGAATCGGGGCCGCGCGGGCGGGACGCTCAGGTCAGGCCCGCGACGGTCTTCTTGTCGAGGCGCTTCACCAGCGCCACCAGCAGCTTCACCGTGGCGTCGAAGTCACGCCGGTCGATCATGCTGACGTGGCTGTGGATGTAGCGCGCGGGCACGCCCATCGAGATCGCGGGCACCCCCTGTCCGGTCACGTGGATGCGGCCGGCATCGGTGCCGCCGCGCTCCACCGATTCGAACTGGAGCGGCACCTTGATCCTCTTGGCGGTGTCGATCACCAGGTCGAGCAGGCCCCGGTTGGGGATCGAGGTCGCATCGTACACCACGATCAGCGGCCCGCCGCCCAGCTTCTCGTCGCCCTCGGTGCCCGGGCTGTCGTGGGCGATGCCGACGTCGAGCGCGAAGGCGACATCCGGCTGGATCTTGAACGCCGAGGTCTGCGCCCCGCGCAGGCCGACCTCCTCCTGCACGGTCGCCACCGCGAACACGGTGTTGGGGTGCGCGACGCCCTTGAGCTGCCGGGCGGTCTCGGCCGCCATCGCGCAGCCGATGCGGTTGTCCCACGCCTTGGCCAGGTAGACGCTGGGGTTCGCCATCACCGCGAACGGCGAGTCCGGGATAATCGGGTCGCCGGGGCGGATGTCGAGCCGCTTGCGCGCGTCCCAGTCCGAGGTGGCGCCCACGTCGATAAACATCTCGCGGATCTCGAGCACCTTCTTGCGGTCCTCGTCGCGCAGCTCGTGGGGCGGCTTGGATCCCACCACGCCCAGCACGTCGCCCTTGCGGGTCTTGATGATGAGGCGCTGCGCCAGCACCACGTGGCCCCACCAGCCGCCGAGCGGCAGGAACTTGACGAAGCCGTCCTTGCTGATCGACTTCACCATGAACCCCACCTCGTCGAGGTGGCCGGCCAGCATGACGCGCGGCCCGTCGCTGGTGCCGCGCTTCTCGCAGATGAAGCTGCCCAGCTTGTCGCGGGTGATGGGGCCCACGTCCTTCAGGTAGCCCTGCATCACCCGGGCGACATGGCCCTCGAAACCGGGCGCTCCGTGCGCATCGACCAGGTCCTTCAGGAATCGCTGGGTGTGATCCATGTTCACTCCTCGTGTGGGGTCACGCCCTGGTCGGCACGGCCAGGCGCCGGCGGCGGGCTTCCTCGAGCGCCAGATCCAGCATGCGTTGCACCACCTGCTCGTACGAGAGGCCGGCGGCCCTGGCGGCCATCGGCACCAAGCTGGTGGGCGTCATGCCGGGGATGGTGTTCACCTCCAGACACCACGGCCGGTCCCGGGGGTCCAGCCGGAAATCCACGCGCGTGACGCCGCGGCAGTCGAGTACCCGCGAGGCCCGGAGACCGAGCTCGCGGGTCTGCTCCGCCAGCGGCTCCGGCAGGTCGGCCGGGCAGAAGTACTCCGAGCGCCCGGCCGTGTACTTCGACTCGTAGTCGTAGAAGCCGCTCTTCGGGCGGATCTCGACGATCGGCAGCGCCTGCTCACCGACCACCGCGACCGTCAGCTCGCGGCCGTCAATGAACCGCTCGAGCAGGATCTCGTGCCCGAAACGGGCCGCTTCCGCGAAGGCCGCCGGCATCGCGGCCCACTCTCGGAGGATGGTCAGCCCGAAGGTCGAGCCCTCCTCGTTCGGCTTGACCACCAGCGGCAGGCCCAGCTTCTCGACCGCGGGCGGGATGTCGGCCGCGCGCAGGAATGCCGCCGTGAGGCCTTCGGCCTGCACCAGCGTCCATGGCGGCGTCGGCACGCCCGCGTGCTCGAAGACGCGCTTCGACATCGCCTTGTTCATCGCCAGCGCGCTGGCCATCACGCCCGAGCCGGTGTACGGCTTGCCCGCCAGCTCGAGCAGGGCCTGGAGCGTGCCGTTCTCCCCCGCGCCGCCGTGGAGGGCGATCAGCACCACCTCCGCGTCGCGCACCGCCGCGGCACTCACCAGCGCCGCCGGGCCCGCGCTTTCGAGCGCGGTCTCGGGCGCGGCGGCGCGTTCCTCCTCGCCGGCGGGCAACAGGCGGCCGCCCGCGGCATCGACCGCCACCACCTCGTGGCCGAGCCGGCGCAGGGCCTGGGCCATGCCCCGCCCGGTGCGCAGCGAGATCTCGCGCTCGGAGGTGGTCCCACCCATCAGCACCGCGACCTTCATGAGGTTCTCCTGGGCCTACCGGCGACCGCGCGCAGCCGCGCCAGGCAGCGCTCGCGTCCCAGCAGCTCGGCGACCAGCGGCAGCTCGGGCCCGTGGGTGCGCCCGGTCAGGGCCGCGCGCAGCGGCTGGAACAGCTCGCGCCCCTTGAGTCCCAGCGTGCCTCCCACCGACTGGACGGCGGATTTAACCTGTTCCCCGCTCCACTGCGCAAGGTCCGCGAGGGTCGCGGCCAGCGCCGCGCACACTTCGGCCGCCCGCGGCACGGCGAGCGCGGCCGCTGCCTCGGGCTCGAACTCGAGCGCCTCGTCGAGGAACGGCGCCAGCTCGCGCGGCAGGTCGGCGAGCGTGGTGAGATTGCCGCGCACGCCCTCGAGCAGGGCCGCGAGCCGCGCGGGATCGAGCGTGCCCGTCGCCGCCGGCAGGAACGCCGCGCCCCATTCCCGGAGCGTCGCGCCGCCCGCGTGGTGCAGGTAGTGGGCGTTCACCCAGCGGAGTTTGTCGGCGTCGAAGACCGAGCCGCTCTTCCCCACCCGGTCGAGCGAGAAGCAGGCACGCAGGTCGTCGCGCGAGAGGATCTCGCGGTCGTCACCCGGGTGGAAGCCGAGCAGCGCCAGGTAGCTGAGCAGCGCGTCGGGCAGGAAGCCCGCCCGCCGCCAGTCGCCCACCGCCACCGCCGCCTCGCCCGAGCGCTTGCTCATCTTGGTGCGGTCGCGGTTCAGGATGAGCGGCACGTGCGCGAAGCGCGGCGCCGTCTCGCGCAACGCCTGGTAGAGCATCAGCTGGCGCGCGGTGTTGGAGAGGTGCTCCTCAGCGCGGATGACGTGCGAGATGCGCATGCCGGCATCGTCCGCCACGCAGGCGAAGTTGTAGGTCGGCAGCCCGTTCGAGCGCAGCACCACGAAGTCGCCCACCATGCCGGCCGGGAAGCGCACCTCGCCGCGCACCAGGTCGTCCAGCACCTGGTCGCCCGGCGCGACCGCGAAGCGGATGCTCTCCGGGCGTCCCTCGCGGCGGTGCGCGTCGCGCTCCGCGGCCGAGAGCCGGCAGCAGCGGCCGTCGTAGTGCGGCGGCCGTCCGGCGGCGAGCGAGGCCTTGCGCCGTTCCTCAAGCTCGGCGTCGGTGCAGAAGCAGGGGTAGGCGGCACCCTGCGCCACCAGCCGCTCGGCGCGCTCGCGGTAGAGTGCCAGCCGCTCGCTCTGCCGGTAGGGTCCGTGCGGGCCGCCTCTATCCGGCCCCTCGTCCCATTCGAGGCCCAGCCAGCGCAGGTCGTCGAGCACGCCACCTTCGCTCTCGGCGCTCGAGCGCTCGACGTCGGTGTCCTCGATGCGCAGCACGAAGGCGCCCCCGTGCTGGCGCGCGAACAGCCAGTTGAAGTACGCGGTGCGCGCCCCGCCGACGTGCAGCCACCCGGTCGGGCTCGGGGCGAAGCGGACGCGGACCGACATCACACGCTCCGGCGGCGCGGATCGGAGGTCCGACTCACTCCGGCACCTCCACCATCGCCACCGCCCACGCGGCGATGCCCTCGCCGCGACCGAGCGCATCGAGCGATTCGTTGGTGGTGGCCTTCACCGACACCTGGCTGCCGGCGAGCTTCAGCGCCTGGGCGATGTTCGTGCACATCGCGTCGCGCATCGGCGCGAGCCGCGGCGCCGCTGCCACCACCGTCGCATCCACGTTGACGATGCGTCCCCCGCGTCCGTCCACCATCGCGCGGATGAGGCCCAGCAGGACCATGCTCGATCGGTCCTTCCACTGCGGATCGTCGTTCGGGAAGTGCCGCCCCAGGTCGCCCAGCGCGACCGCTCCGAGCAGCGCGTCGCCGATCGCGTGGGCGAGCACGTCGGCGTCGCTGTGGCCTTCCAGCCCCCAGTCGCTCTCGAACCGCACGCCGCCCAGCATCAGCGGGCGGCCGGCGGCCCTGGCGTGGATGTCGTAGCCGATCCCGGCGCGCAGCGGCATGTCAGGTCCTCGCGGAGGTTCGGGTGAGCCACGCCGCGGCCAGCTCCAGGTCCTGCGGCGTGGTGATCTTGAAGTCGAGCGGGTCGCCCGGGGTGAGGTGCACGCGATGGCCGAGCGCTTCCACCAGTGCGGCGTCGTCGGTGGCGTGATGGGCCACGGCGGCGTGCGCGGCCTCGATCCACTCGCGCCGGAACACCTGCGGCGTCTGCGCGCACCAGAGGCCCTGGCGGGGCACGGTGGTCTCGATGGCGCCGAGCGCCCCACGCTTGAGCGTGTCGGCGAGCGGCACCGCGGCGATGGCGGCGCCGTGCTGGAGCGCATCGCCCACCACGCGCCCGATCAGCTCGGGCGTCACCAGCGCCCGGGCGCAGTCGTGGATGGCGACCAGTGTGGATCCCTCGGGCAGCGCCTGGAGCCCGCGCGCGACCGAGTCCTGCCGCTCGCGACCGCCCTCGGACCACGCCGCGATCTTGCCGGGGGCCAGGCCCGATGCGGCGAGCATCTCCTTCATGCGCTTGACCGGGCCGACCACCACGATCCGCTCGATGGCCGGCGTGCGCTCGAGCGCTTCGAGGCTCCAGGCGAAGAGCGGACGCCCGGCGAGCGGCACCAGCGCCTTGTCCACGCTCGCGCCGAGCCGGTTGCCGCGGCCGGCGCAGAGGAGGATGGCGGTGACGGTCATCGCGGCGCCTCGGCGGGCTCGGCGGCCGCCCCTTCGGCCCGCGCGCCCAGCAGGGTCTCGAACGCCTCGCGCAGGCTGGCGAGCGGGACCACCTCGAGCCCCGTGCCCGCCCCCTCGTCACTCTGCACGCGCGGCACGCCGGCGCGCAGGAAGCCGAGGTGCGCGGCCTCGCGCAGGCGCATGTCGAGTCTCGGCACCCGGCGCAGCTCGCCCGAGAGGCTCACCTCGCCCACCGCCAGTGTGCGGTCGAGCAATGGGCGGCTCTTGAACGACGAGGCGATCGCCAGCGCCACGCCGAGGTCGGTGCCGGGCTCCTCGAGCGTCAGCCCGCCGGTCACCGAGACGAACACGTCGTGCCGGCCGAGCCGCAAGCCCACGCGGCGCTCGAGCACCGCCAGCAACACCGCGAGCCGCCGCCCGTCGAAGCCGCTGGTGACGCGCTGCGGCGTGCCGTAGAACGAGGTCGAGACCAGCGCCTGCACCTCGACCAGCAGCGGGCGCGAACCCTCGAGGCTCGCGACCACCGCGGTGCCGGGCGCCGGAGGGCGCGCGGCGCTCCCGTCCGCCGGGGCCGACAGGAACGCCGCACTCGGGTTGGCGACCTCGGCGAGGCCACGGTCGGTCATCTCGAACACGCCCAACTCGTGGGTGGCGCCGAAGCGGTTCTTGGCCGCGCGCAGCACCCGGTAGTGCTGGTAGCGCTCGCCCTCCAGATAGAGCACGGCGTCCACCATGTGCTCGAGCACGCGCGGGCCGGCCACCGTGCCGTCCTTGGTGACGTGCCCCACCAGCAACACCGAGGTGCGGGTGGCCTTGGCGAAGTGGAGCAGCGCGAGCCCGCACTCGCGCATCTGCGTGACGGTGCCCGGGCTTCCCTCGAGGTCGCCGCGCGCGATGGTCTGGATCGAATCCACCACCATCACCTCGGGCTTGACCTGTGCTGCCGCCTCGAGCACCGCCTCGAGGTCGGTCTCGCAGAGGATGAGGAGCGCCTCCGGGATGGCGCCGAGCCGCGTGGCGCGCATCCGCACCTGCTCCTCGCTCTCCTCGCCGGCCACGTAGAGCACGCGCCGGCCCGGCGCACCCGCGCCGGCGGGACGCGCGAGCGCGATCGCCAACTGTAGAAGCAGCGTGCTCTTGCCGATCCCCGGGTCGCCGCCCACCAGCAGCAGCGAGCCGGCGGCGAGCCCGCCGCCCAGCACGCGGTCCAGCTCGCGCATGCCGGAGGTGAGGCGCTCCGATGAGGAGACGTCGACGCCCGCCAGCGGCCGCGGGCCCGCCGGCGCCGCGGTCGGCGTCCAGCGCGCCCGGCCCGTTCGCTCGCGCGCCTGGGCGCGTCCGCCCTTGCCGGCGCCCGCGCCGGCCGCGGACGATGCGGAGGCTAGGGCTTCGGCCGCGGTGTTCCAGGCGCCGCACGAGGGGCAGCGGCCGAACCAGCGCGCCTCCTCGTTGCCGCAGGCGCTGCAGAAGAAGTGCGCTTTCGCGGGTCTCGCCATCGCCGGTCCTAGAAGAGGCTCACCTTGAAGTAGCGCCTGGGATTCTTCTTCACGTCAGCGATCAGCGCCCGCAGCGAGTCCACCGAGGCGGCCACATCGGTGTAGAGCTTGCGGTCGTTCACCAGCTTGCCGAGCGTGCCGTCGCCGCGGTCCACCTTGGCGGTCACGCTGTGCAACACAGCGCGCAGCGAGTCGAGACGATCCGAGAGCCGGTCGAGCTTCTCGGCGGCCGAGGCGAAGTCGCCGATCGCCTTGCTGAGCTGCGCCTCGCGGTCGGTGGTGAGCCCCTTCGCGGTCTTCGCGGCGGCGGCGAAGTTGTCGAGCGTGGTCTGGAGCGAGCGGCGGCTCTCGGTGACCGTGCTGCGCAGCTCCTCGCTGGTCTGCCGCACGTTCTTCATGGTGCCGCTCAGGTCGCCGTTCTTGTCGGTGGCGTCGACCAGCGTCGTCAGCTTCTCGGTCAGCTCGGTCACCGCGTCGATGATCTTGGCCACGTCGCCCATCACCTCGGGGATGCCCTTGTCGTATCCGCCCGGGATGGTGTCCTTCTCGGTCCACGCGCCGCCGGTGCTGCGCAGGTCCACGGCAATCACCTTCTCGCCCATGAGCCCGATGTTGCGGATGGTGACGCGGGAGTCATGCGTGAGCGTCACCTCCGAGGCGAGCGCCAGGTCCACGATCACGCCGTCCCCGGTCAGGTGCACCGCGCGGACGGAGCCCTTCTTGATCCCGTTCACCTGCACCTCGTCGCTCGAGCTCAAGCCCCCGGTCTGCGGGAACATCACCTGCCACACGCGCACCGACCGCTGGAGCTGGAACTCCTTGAGCCAGGTCACGCCCCAGAGCAGGATGCCGACCGCCACCAGCACGGTCAGCCCCACCTCGATCTCGGTCCTGCGACTCAATCGACTCTCCTTTTCCTAGAGCGGCCGGATGGGGCCCGTGCTCGAACCCGCGACGAACTGCCGCACCATCGGGTTGGTCGTGGTGCGCGTCTCGTCGGGCGTGCCGGTGAAGACCACCTTGCCGTCGTGCAGCATCGCCATCCGGTCGGCCACCTTGTAGGCGCTGGTCATGTCGTGGGTGACCACCACCGAGGTGACCCCGAGACGCTCCTGCAGGCTGCGGATGAGCTGGTCGATGGCGTCGGCCATGATCGGGTCGAGCCCGGTGGTCGGCTCATCGTACAGGATGTACTGCGGGTCCATGGCGATCGCCCGCGCGAGGCCCACACGCTTGCGCATCCCGCCCGAGAGCGAGGCGGGTTTCATCGCCTCGACGCCGGCGAGCCCCACCCACTCGAGGCGCTGGGCGACCCGCAGGCGGACCTCGGCGTCGTCCAGCCGCTGGTGCTCGCGCAGCCCGACGCCCACGTTCTCGCCCACGGTGAGCGAATCGAACAGCGCGGCGCCCTGGAAGAGCATCCCGAAGCGCCGGCGCACGGCGTCCAGCTCGCGCTCGGGCATGCCGACGATCTCCTGCCCTTCGACCTCGATGCTGCCCGCGTCGGGCGTCATCAGCCCGATGATGTGCTTGAGCAGGACGCTCTTGCCGGTGCCGCTCCGTCCCATCACCACCACCGTCTCCCCCGCCGCGATGTCCAGATCGACGCCGTCCAGCACCTGCTGGGTACCCAGACGCTTCTTGAGACCCCGGATGCGGATCATTCGGCGAAGACGAACCGGAAGAGGACGTGCGCGAGCACGTAGTCGCTGATCAGCACCAGCACGCACGACGCCACCACCGCCCGCGTGGTCGCGATGCCCACGCCCTCGGCGCCGCCCTCGGTCGCGAACCCGTAGTAGCAGCCCATGGTGCCGATGATGCCGCCGAAGAAGAACGCCTTGATCAGCCCGGACCAGAGGTCCTTGAGCAGGAAGAAGTCCTTGAGGCTCTGCGTGTAGGTGTGCGGCGTGACGCCGATCGAAGTGATCGCGACCACGTAGCCGCCGAAGATGGCGATGGCGTCCGCGAAGATGGTGATGATCGGCAGCATCACCACCGCCGCCACCACACGCGGCACCACCAGGTAGCGCACCGGGTGGATGGCCATGGCGCGCAGCGCGTCGATCTGCTCGGTGACCTTCATGGTGCCCAGCTCGGCTGCGATCGAGGCGCCCACGCGCCCGCCGATCACCAGCGCGGTCAGCACCGGGCCCAGCTCGATGATGACCGAGCGCAGGATCACCGAGCCCAGGTAGCGCATCGGCACGACGCTCGTGAACTGGTAGGCCGCCTGCACCGCGGCGACGGCGCCGGTGAACAGGCTCACCACGAGCACCAGCCACAGCGAGCCCACGCCGATGGCGCTCATCTGCTGCACGACGCGATCGAACGAGCGGAGCCCCGGGGTGAGGAACCGCGCCACGTCGCGCAGCAGCAGCGTGACGCGCCCGACCTCCGCCACCCAGTCGAGCGCGCGCGCCCGCACGTAGCGGACGCCGCGGACGGGGAGGAAGTCCTCCATCGTCTAGAAGTCCGGCTCGTTCTCGCCGGCCATCATCGGGCTGTAGGGCACGAACTTCGTGAACTCGCGCAGGAAGGTGAGCGTCACGTCGCCGGTCGGCCCGTTGCGCTGCTTGGCGATGATGATGATCGCCTTGCCCTTGAGCGCCGGGTCGTTGGGCTTGTAGTACTCCTCGCGGAACACGAACAGCACGACGTCCGAGTCCTGCTCGACGCTGTTGTGGGCAACGATGCCATTGGCGACAAAGTTGTGGGTTCCGGGCACCGTCGCATCAAACACCGGCTCCTCGCCTTTGGGCTCGATGGACACGATCGCGTCCCAGAACACGTCTGATTCAGCCAGGCAATGTAGATCGGGCTCATCAAGGACCGCGGTGACCGTCGCCAACCGCTCGCGGCTCGGCGCGTGGTTGTAGAGCGCCGAACCGTTGTAGGCCGCGCCGAGGTGCGCTGCCATCCCCCGCGCCGTGACACCGTGGACCAGCATGCTCGCCCGCACCGTGTCCCAGACTTCAACGGGCACGGTGTCCAGGTTCGTATTGGGGGTGAGCGTCCGAAGGTACGCTGCGATGCGCTCCACTTGCTCCCCGCGCGCCCCGTGGATTCCGATGTCCTCCAGGAAACGCAACTGATTCTCTGCCGCGTAGAGTTCGACGCGGTGGAGCGGACGATGCACCCCTTGCGCGAATGTCTTGATCCGCCCGAGAATCCCGAATCGAAGAAGGAGACTCTGAAGATCCTGGATCAGACGTCTACTCGTCGAGCAGTAGTAGATGCGGGCCTGCCGTCCGTCCCCGATCCACAGGCTTCCGTCGGTCGCCCACAGGTGCCGGATGAACAGCGCGACCTGCTGGAATGGAAGCGTGAAAACCTCCCCGGGGATGAACTTCTCGTAGCTGCGCAGTCCGTTCAGCTTGAATCGGAAGAGCCACTGGTGAATCGGGTTCCGCCTGCGGTGAGTCAACTGATATGGCGACGGCAGATACACATGCCACCAGTTGGCCTGCTGCACTCGCCGGGGCGTGATCCCGAAATGAGCCGCGGCCGCTTCGACTGCCTCGAGGTTCGCCGGATCCGCGCTCGTGTAGTGGAGCGGCTGCCGCGAGGCGAAGCACCCGTCGCCCAGCAGGTGAGCGAGCATGACGACCTCGGCCTCAGGCCACCGCCTGGGCCGCTCTGGCTCAGGCATGCGCCGTGGGGTGGCAAGACGATCGCCGGCGGCCATCTGGTCGAGTCGTCTCCAGCCGTCGTAGGTCAGGAACGGATGATTTGCGCTTGCCTTCACGCTGCGACCCGACGCGAGCTTGAGCTCAAAGACCGGTTTCACGCCACTGGGGAAGACATGGGTCATCCTCCCCTTTGCGAGTCTCAGGCTCTCGTCGAGTGTCCAGACTGGGATGTCTCGCTCCCCGCTGAGCACCAGCTCACCGAGTGAGACTTCGACCCCCGTGTCGGCTCGCCAGATGCGCGCGTTCGCCGTGAGACACCCGCTGTCCCTCAGGTCCGAGAGCTGCGGCCGCTTGTCGCCGCCAGTGCGCTGCTCGACTGCGCGCGAAAGCTGCGAGAGTGCCACCACCGGCACCTCCAGCTCCTTGGCCAGCGCCTTGAGCGCGCGGGTGATCTGCGAGATCTCCTGCACGCGGTTCTCGATCTTCCCGGTCGAGCGGACGAGCTGCAGGTAGTCGATGACCACCAGCCCCAGCTTGCCCTCGGCCTTGAGTCGCCGGCACTTGGCGCGCAGCTCGAGCACCGTGGGTGCCGCGGAATCGTCGATCCAGATCGGCGCCTGCGTGAGCAGTCCCGCGCCGGTGGTGAGCCGCGGCCAGTCCTCGTGACCGAGGAAGCCGTTGCGCACCTTGTGGAGCGCCACCTCGCTCTGCGAGCACAGCAGTCGCAGCACCAGCTGCTCCTTGCTCATCTCGAGCGAGAAGATCGCCGAGGGCACGCCGTGGCGGATGGCCGCGTGCTCGACGATGTTGACCGCGAGGCTGGTCTTTCCCATCGAGGGACGCCCGGCGATGATGACCAGGTCGCCCCGCTGGAAGCCGGCGGTGAGCCTGTCGAGGTCCACGTAGCCGCTCGGCACGCCGGTCACGTGCTCCTTGCGCTCGAACAGCGTCTGGATGTGCTCGAAGGCCGGCTTCAGGAGCGACTTGAGCGGCACGAAGCCCTGCCGCACGCGCGCGTCGGTGATGGCGAAGATGCGCTGCTCGGCACGGTCGAGGATGTCGCCGGTCTCATCCGAGGCCGCGAACGACTCCTCCTGGATCTCCTGCGTGGCGCGGATCAGGCTGCGCAGCACCGCCTTCGAAGCGACGATCTTGATGTGCTCCTCGAGGTTCGCGGTGGTGGTCGCGTACTCGAGGATCTGCGCGATCGTGGCCGGCCCACCCACCGCCTCGAGGTCGCCGCGCTTGCGCAGCTCCTCGGTGACGGTGATCGAGTCGGCGCGTTCGTTGCGGTTGTAGAGGGCGACGATGGCGTCGAAGATCCGCTGGTGGGCGGTGCGGTAGAAGACCGAGGCCTCGATCAGCTCGACCGCCCGGCCCACCGCTTCGTTGCCGAGCAGCATCGAGGCGAGCACCGAGCGCTCGGCGTCGACCGCCTGTGGCGGTACCAGCCCGGTGCCCAGGGCGATGGCGGGGCGCGATTCGATTTCCGTCATGGAGTCCCCTCTGCGGCGCTCGCGCGCCGCGCCGGGTCACGGCCCGGTCAGTCCGACAGGTATTCGCGCGCCAGCAGTTGCATGTCCTCCCACACCGGGCGCTTGTAGGCCGGGTTCCGCAGGCACGCCGCAGGGTGGTAGGTGACGATGAGCTTGGCGCCCTGGTAACGATAGACCTTGCCCCGCAAGCCGCCGATGGTGCCCTTTGCGCCGACCAGCAACTCAGCCGCGAACTTGCCGAGGCAGCAGATGATCTTGGGCTTCATCGCCTCGAGCTGGCGGCGGAGATAGGGGGAGCACGACTCGACCTCGTGGGGCAGCGGGTTGCGATTCTCGGGCGGGCGGCACTTGAGCACATTGCAGATGTAGACCGTCGAACGGTCGAGCGGCAGGTTCGGGATGAGTCGCGCGTCGTCCATGGCCTTGATGATGCGGTCGAGCAGCTGGCCGGCGCGGCCGACGAACGGCTCGCCAAGCCGGTCTTCGTCGGCCCCGGGAGCCTCGCCGACGAACACGATGCCGCTGCGCGCGGTGCCGACGCCGGGCACGGCCTGGGTGCGCGTGTCGCAGAGACCGCACTTCGTGCAGGCGCGCGCTTCCTGCGCGACCTGCTCGAGCACGGGGGTCGCTTCGGCCGCCAGCGTGGCGCGGGGCTCGAGGCCGGCGGGGTTGAGGCCTTCCTCGAACATAGATGGCGTTGGATCGGCGACTGCGACCGTCGTAGCACGCTTCGGCACCGTCAACGGCTCTTCTTCGCCGAAGAGATTGGTGAGCGGTGCCGAGGCTGGCGACGGGCGAGCGGGAGGAGCTTCGCGGCCGCTCGGGGCGGACCTCCTGTCCGCCCTCGCTGAGACGAAGCCCGCCTCCCGACCCGCGCTTCGCGCGGGTGCCCCGCCCTGGCTCGCGGCGGACTTCGACTCGCCGCGAAGCTCCCCCCGCTCGCCCGTCGCCGTGTCGCCGCGAACCCCTACCAGGTCACTCATTGCCCGCCGTTTCGGCTCCCGCGCGGCCCTTGCCGCTCCATCCGCGAGCAAATCGCCTGCACCGGCGGCGCGCTCGCGCTCGATGTAGCGGCGAACGCTGCGGGCGATGTCGGCGGCTTCCTTGCGGGCGTCGGTCATCGTTTGCTCCGGGCGGCGCGGCGCGCGGCCGGCTTCGTCCTCGCGGCTCGCAGCTCGAGGGCGCGCTCGACGATGTGCTCGGCGACCTCGCGCTTGGGCAGCACGGGCAGTGCGCGGTGGCGGGTGGCCTCGATCAGGGTCACTTTGTTCGTTTCGCCGCCGATGCCGGCGCGCGGGGAGTTGAGCACGATCAGGTCCAGCCCTTTGGCGCGCAGCTTGGCGCGCGCGCTGGCGAGGCCCCGCGTCGTCTCGAGCGCGAAGCCCACCAGCACCTGGCCGGGCAGGCGCTGGGCGGCGAGGCCGGCGAGGATGTCGGGGTTGGGCAGCAGCTCGAGGCTGCGCGGGCCGGTGCCGCGCTTCATCTTCTGCGCGGCGGCGCGGGCGGGCCGGTAGTCGGCGACCGCGGCGGCCATCAGCACCAGGTCCGCCCGCGGCGCGTGGGTGCGCATCGCCTGCTCCATCTCGGCGGCGGTCAAGACCGGTACCAGCGTGACGCCGGCCGGCGGCTCGACGCTGGTGGCGCCCGCGACCACCGTGACCGTCGCACCGCGGTCGCGCGCCGCTTCGGCGAGCGCGAACCCCATGCGGCCGCTCGAGCGGTTGGTGAGCACGCGCACCGGGTCGAGCGGCTCCTCGGTGCGGCCGGCGCTGATCAGCACCCGCAGCCCCTTCATGCTCGCGCGCCGCGCCAGCGCGCGCTCGACCGCCTCGCCGATGGCCTCGATCGCCGCGAGCCGGCCCGGGCCCGAGAGCCCCGAGGCAAGTGCTCCGCTCTCGGGACCGACGATGATGGCACCCCGGGCCTTGAGTGCTCTCACGTTCGCCTGCGTCGCCGGCTGGCGCCACATCTCGAGGTCCATCGCCGGGCAGACGACGAGCGGCGCCGGGCAGGCCATGGCGATCGAGGTGAGCGCATCGGGCGCCTCACCGTGCACGAGCCGCGCCATCAGGTCGGCGGTGGCGGGGGCGATGACCAGGCAGTCGGCCGCCTCGGCGACATCCACATGCTCGACCTTGCCGCCGACCCGCGCTGCCGCCGCGGGCGGCAGGTCGAAGCCCGGGCGCTGGTTCCCCCACAGGTCCTTGACCACCGGGTTCCCCGACAGCGCCTGGAAGGTGAGCGGGGTCACGAACTCGGTGGCCGCCGGCGTCATCGCCACGATCACCGAGGCCCCCTGCTGCGTCAGCCAGCGCACCAGCTCACACGCCTTGTAGGCGGCGATGCCCCCCGAGACCCCGACCACCACGGTGCGCCCGCTCAACATGAACCATCTCCTACTGCGAGTACTCCTCGTAGGCGTATGGCACCTCGCCGCGCAGGACGCGCTCGAGGGCGATCGCGGTCACCTTGCCCGGCGGCGTCTCGCCGGTTCGCTTCGACCACTCGTTGAGCCGGCGCGCCTCGCGCGCGGCGACGACGGCCAGCTCGTACTTGTTGCTGCCCGGGGGCGGAAACAGCGCAGCCAGTTTGGTCATGTCGTGCATCCTCCGTCGTGTCGGCCGCCTCGTGCGGCCGGTCATCACCCGCGCCGCGCGCGGGGCGTCTCGTTGCGGACTATTCGGCCTTGAGCCGGCGGACCCGCGCGCGCTCGGCGTCCACGATCGCCACCAGCCGTGCGACCGCCTGCTCCAGGTTGTCGTTTACCACCAGATAGTCGTACTCGCGGTACTGCATCAGCTCGCCCGGCGCATTCTGAAGCCGCGTCTCGACCACCTCGGGCAGGTCGGTCGAACGCTGAAGCAGCCGCTTGCGCAACGCCTCGATGGAGGGCGGGTAGATGAACACGGTCACCGCCTCGGGCCGCACGCGCCGCACACTCGCCCCACCCTGCACGTCGACATCGAGCACGACGATGCGCCCGGCCTTGACACCGTCGTCCACGAACCGCGCCGGTGTCGCGTAAAGATGTCCGTGCACCTCGGCCCACTCGAGGAACATGCCCGCCGAGCGGCGCCGCTCGAACTCCTCGCGGGCGACGAACTCGTACTGCACCCCCTCCTGCTCGTTCGAGCGCTGCGGCCGCGTGGTGGCCGAGATGGAGAAGGTGCACTCCGGCCGCGCCGCCACCAGCCGGTCCACCAGCGTGCCCTTGCCCGCCCCCGAGGGCCCCGAGAGCACCAGCAGGAACCCGCCCGGCGCGAACTGGAACGGGATGCGCGTCATCGCCGCGCCCGCGCCGGGGCCGGTTGCGCTCATTCGAAGCATTCGCATTCGCTCATTCGACGTTCTGCACCTGCTCGCGCAGGCGCTCCAGTTCTTCCTTGATGATGATCACCGCGTGGGCGATGTCGACGTCGTTGGCCTTGGAGCCGATGGTGTTGGCCTCGCGGTTCATCTCCTGCAGCAGGAAGTTGAGCTTGCGCCCCGCGAGCTCGGCCCCGTCGCTCAGATGCTTGAACTGGTCGAGGTGGGCGGAGAGCCGTACGCACTCCTCGGTGCAGTCGAGCCGGTCGGCCATCAGCGCCACTTCCTGGGCGATGCGCACCGGGTCCATCTCGACGTCGCCGAGCAGCGTCTTGAGACGCGACTCCAGCCGCTCCTTCGCTTCGGCCGGCCGCAGTGGTGCCCGCTCGACCACCTTCTCGAGCTGCGTGCGGATCAGCGCCAGCCGCTGCTCCAGGTCGCGCGCCAGCGACTCACCCTCGCGCGCCTTCATGGCGTTCATGTTGTCGCAGGCCCTCCCGATCACCGACTTGAGCAGCCCCCAGGTCTCCTCGTCCGAGAGCGCCGTGTGCTCCCAGGTGAACACGTCCGGCAGTGTGGCGAGCGTGCGCACGTCGAGGCCGCTGTCCAGCTTGTACCGCTCCCGCAGCTGCTCGAGCAGGGCCACGTAGCGGTCGGTGACGATCTCGTTGACCTTGAGCACCTCGCCGCTGTCGCCCGCGCCGCTCCAGGTGATGGTGAGGTTGAACTTGCCGCGCGAGAAGCGGTCCGAGATGAGCTGGCGGATCTGGTCTTCGAACAAGCCCACCAGCTTGGGGGCGCGGAGCGAGACCTCGCAGAAGCGGTGGTTGACCGAGCGGATCTCGGCGCTCAGCCGCTGGCCGTCGCGCTCGAGGTCGGCCGAGCCATAGCCGGTCATGCTGCGGATCATCCCGTGTCCTCCCAGAGAGACGAGCGAAAGTAGGGCAGCGGGGCGTGCTAGGTCAAACGGTCGGGCTAACTTGCGGGGATTCCAAGGGCGCACCGGGCGCGGGGCGGGGCGCCGCTTGCCCACTCCTTATACACCTTTTCCGGTGGGGAGTCGCGCGAGTCGGTGGCGGGTCAGCAGTTTCGGAACTGGCTCCTGGAGACCCGCCTGAGCCCTGGCTGCCGTTGAG
>JBBTLZ010000012.1:0-6728 GCA_038068435.1 Candidatus Eiseniibacteriota bacterium
TGGTAGCGCTACGGGGATTCGAACCCCGGTCTGATGGCTGAGAACCACCTGTCCTAGACCCCTAGACGATAGCGCCCCGGTCGCGTCGCGCTCGACGCGGAAAATCGGCCGGCACTATAGCGACCGTCATTCCGGGCCGTCAAGGAAGGGCACGGCAGGAAGGGCACGGCGGGCGCTGCGGAAGGACACCGCGGCGGCGGCGGCCGCCACGCGCTCGGCGAGCAGGTCGTCGGTGCACAGGCTCAGGTAGGCGTGCTGCTCGGTGCTGCCCACCGGGAGCACGGCGCGGTCGTCGCGCGCGAGGCAGGACGCGAGCTGCATCCAGTTGAGGTCGGCGACGCGCATGGTTCGAAGCGGATGGGATACGGGGCTGGGGCGCGCGTGCAGGCGCGGCGGATTGGCTGCCCGGCAAGGATTCGAACCTCGACTAACTGGTCCAGAGCCAGTCGTGCTACCGTTACACCACCGGGCAGGGATGTGGCGCGGCAATCTAACAAAGCACCAGGAACCGGGCAAGCCACGCCGCCGCCGGGGGATGCGGTGCCGGGCCCTCAGACCCGCGCGTGCGGCGACTCACCGGCCCAGCGCGCTGCGGCGCCGCGCAGGCGCGACACCGCCCGCTCCCGCCCCAGCAGCGCCATCACCTCGAACAGGCCCGGCGCGACCCTGCGACCGGTGAGCGCGACGCGCGCGGCCGACATCAGCTCACCGGCCTTGATCCCCAGCTCCTCCGCGAGCCGCCGCGTCACGCGCTCGAGGCTGGCGAGGCTGAACTCCGCGTCGGCCGCCAGCCGCTCGCCGAGGGTCGCGAGCCGCGGTCCCACCTCGGGCTTCGCCCGTAGCTCGGCCCAGGCCTCCGGGTCGACCTCGAGACGGTCGCGCAGCGCGAACACGCCGTAGCGTTCGGCGTCCGCCAGCGTCTTCAGCCGGTCGCCGATTGCGCGCACCAGGGCGGCGCGCCACTCCGGGGGACGGGCCGATAGGTCGTACCCGCGCGAGGCGAGGAACGCCTCCACGCGCCGCACGCGCTCGTCCTCGGACAGCCGCTTCAGGTGCTGTCCGTTCATCCACTCGAGCTTCTCGAGGTTGAACACCGCCGGGTTCGAGCCGACGCGTTCGAGCAGGAACACCTGCTCCAGCTCGGCGAGCGAGAACAGCTCGCGCTGACCGTCGAAGGACCAGCCCAGCAGCGCGAGGAAATTGACGAGCGCCTCGGGCAGGAAACCGAGCTCGCGGTAGGCGGCGACCGACGCCGCGCCGTGGCGCTTCGAGAGCCGCGACCCGTCGTCGCCGAGGATCATGGGGACATGGGCGAAGCGCGGCAGCGTCCAGCCCAGCGCCTGGTAGAGCAGGAGCTGGCGCGGGGTGTTCGAGATGTGGTCGTCGCCGCGGACAACGTCGGTGATCTCCATGGCGTGGTCGTCGACGACGCAGGCGTAGTTGTAGGTCGGCAGGCCGTCCGACCGGATCACGACGAAATCGTCCAGCACCTCGTTGCGGAACGACACCCGGCCGCGGACGATGTCCTCCCACGCCGTCTCGCCGGGCCCGGGAAGCGCGAATCGCAGCGCCGCCGTGCGCCCTTCGGCGGCGAGCCGTGCGCGGGCCGCTTCGTCGAGCCCGCGGCAGCGTCCGTCGTAGCGCGGCGGCTCGCCGCGCGCCAGCTGCGCCTCGCGGCGCGCTTCCAGCTCGGCGGCGGTGCAGTAGCACGGGTAGGCGCGTCCCGCGCCGCGCAGCGTCCCGGCGTGCGCGTGGTAGTGCTCCCCCCGCTGCGACTGGAAGTACGGACCGTGGGTACCGCCCGCCTCGGGCCCCTCGTCCCAGTTCAGGCCGAGCCAGCGCAGGCCGTCGAGGATGGCGGCAAGCGACTCGGGCGTGGAACGCGCCGCGTCGGTGTCCTCGATCCTCAGGATGAAGGTGCCGCCACGCCGACGCGCGTAGAGATAGTTGTAGAGCGCGGTGCGCGCGCCGCCGACGTGGAGGTACCCGGTCGGGCTCGGGGCGAAGCGGACGCGGACGCTCATCGGGATGCGGGGCCTCGGGCCGGGTGGAGGTCGGGAATTCGGACGCGCGGCGACACTACGGGCCGCCCTCGACGCGGGTCAAGGCGGCCCGTGGATGAAGCGATGCGCGCGCGGCGCTCCCCGATCCCCGAGGCTACGGCATCACGACCAGCTTGCGGGACTCGGTGAACGGTCCCAGGTGGAACCGCAGGAAGTAGATGCCGCTCCCCATGCGCGTCCCCCCGGCGGAGCGGAGGTCCCAATCCACCGCGAAGCGGCCCGGCTGGGCCTTGCCCGAGGCGAGCCTGACGATGCGGCGGCCGGCGAGGTCGTAGACCGAGAGGTCGAGATCGGCACCGGCGCGCTCGACCGGCACCGCCCACGCGAGGCGCGTGGTCGTGTGCGCCGGGTTCGGCACCGGCGGTGCCAGCTCCACGGACAGGGGCGCGGGCGGCAGCTCGGGACTCGGCGCGTCCACGAACGCGGGGGCGGTGGCCAGTCCGGAGCGCCGCGCGTCGTGGTGGAACTGCGGCCACGGCGGCGTGCCGGCGGGCGAGAACGCGAAGTCGTAGTCCCACACGTAGGTGTTCTGGTCCCACGACGAGACGACGATCTCGCTCATGCCATCCCCGTCGCAGTCGCACACTGCGGGCGTGCCGCGCACCTCGCCGCCGAGCTGGATCGGGAAGCCCGGCAGCAGCTGCCCGTTCCCCGAGATCCCGTTCAGGATGCCGTTCTCGTCGCCCATCACCACGTCCGGCAACCCGTCCCCGTTGATGTCGGCCACCACCGGGCTGCTCTCCGAGGCGTAGCCGTCGGTGAGGGCGCTGTAGCGCGCGCTGATGAAGCTCGGGTTGGGCGTGCCGTTGTGGTCGTAGACGTAGATCTTGCCGTCGGTGCTGGCCGCGACGACGTCGACGAATCCATCCGCGTTCATGTCGGCGAGCGCGGGCGAGGGGTTCTTGTTGGTGCCCTGGAACCGGATGCCGACCGGGAATCCCGCGTGGCGCCCGCCGTCGGCTTTGAACACGTAGAGCGAGTCGTTGGCGGAGGTCACGACGATGTCGAGCTGGGTGTCGCCGGGGCCGTCCAGGTAGCCGACCGCCACCGAGCTGGTGGTCCCGGCGCCGATGTTCACCGGAAAGTTCGGCAGGTTCGAGCCGTCGGGCCGCCAGGCGTAGAGCTTGCCATCGAAGGCGGCGTAGATGATGTCGAGCTGGCCGTTGTTGTCGAGGTCGGCGAGCGCCGGTGTGCCGTAGTTGTACGGCGTGCCCAGCACCTTGAACACGCCGAGCGTGGCGGGGTTGCTGTCGCCGTCCATCCATTCGGTGCCGTTCGCCCGCAGCACGTAGAACCGGGTCCCGTTCGAGGCGAACACCAGCTCGTTCGAATCGTCGTTGTTGAGATCGCCGACCGCCACCCCCGACCAGACGGGGTCCGCGGTCGGGAACGGCCAGCCGGACCGCACGTTCCCCTGCTTGTCGAAGACGTAAACCCTGAGTGAATCCCACGAGGGGGCGATGATGCTCCAGTTGAGCTGGTCCAGCCTGGCGAGCGAGGGCCCGGCGGCGTAGTAGCTGCCCCGCGTGGTGAAATCGCCGTGGCTCACCGAGGTGCCGTCCGCGTCGATGGGCGCGGTGCCGTCCGCGTGCCACAGCCACACCACGTCCGCGCCCGCGACGATGTCCATCATCGTCGCCTGGTAGACCCGCTCGATCGCCACCGAGGCCGGCGTCGTGCGCCGCATCTCAACCGGGAACACGGCGTGGTTGGGGGGGTTGGTGCTGGTATCGGTGAGGAGCGACAGACCGGATTCGTTCCCCGAGCTGTCCACCGCGGTGACCTTGTAGTAGTAGCGGGTCAGCGGGTTGAGCCCCTCGTCCTGGTAGTAGGACGTGCGGTCGGTCGGCACCGCGTTGACCTTCGTGAAGGGTCCCGCCGAGGCGGTGCTCCGGTAGATGTTGTACCCCGCGAGATCGGGTGCGGTGACGCGGGTCCAGGTGAGCGAGATCGAGCTCTGGCTCCCCACCGCGGCGAGGGCGATCGGGCTGGCGGGGCGCACCAGGTCCATGGTCTGCGTGGACAGCAGCCCGTACGCGTTCGAGATCCGCAGCTCGAGCTGCGCCGCGGTGCTGGTGACCGTGTAGACCATCGCGTCGCCCTGCACCTCCTGCCCGGGCGCGATGTCGCCGAAGGCGGCGGTGCTGTCCGCCACGGGCGTCAGCCCGTCGTAGTTGCGCAGCTTCGCCGTCACGTCCCCCGCCGGGCCGGTGCCGAGATTCCGGATCTTGACGAACAGCGAGATGGTCTCCCCCACGTCCGGTACGCCGTTGCCGTTCCCCGCCAGGTCCATGAACGCGTGCCCCAGATGGCGCGGATCGGGTGAGTGCGTGGTGAGGTTCAAGCGCTGGACGTAGTGGCGCCCGCCGGCGTCGACCAGCGAGAGCGTGAAGGGGATCTCGCGCTGATCCGGGCAGGTGTAGGGGATGTTGAGTCGAAAGGCGCCGGTGCCGCTCGAGCTGGCGCTCGGCGCCAGCGTCCCGTACGACACGTCCGGATCGATGATGGTGACCATCCCGTCGGTGGTCGAGAGCACGCCGATCACCCCGGTGGCGGTGGCGCCGCCGCGATTGATCACCGGCACCTGGAGATCGATGGTCTCCCCTGCGTCGAACCGGGCGTCGGCGTTCCCGCTGCTCCCGCCGACCGCGTCATCGTCGATCACCGGCGCGAGGTCCACGAGCGCCGGGGTGGCCGTGGCACCGACCGTGAGCGTGTCCTGCCGCGCGCGGCAGTCGAACCCGGTGACGGTCAGGTAGAACGTGCCGGTCGAGCCCGGTCGGAAGTCCAGCAGCGCGTTGCCGGCCCCGTCGGTGGTGACGCTCCGGTAGTCGTCGCCGGGCTTGTACACCGTCACCCTCGCGCCGAACAGCGGCGTCCCGGCGATCGATACGTTCACCAGCATGCTGGTGTCGCTCAGCGCGTACGCGGGCGGACGGACGACGGTGAGGGTACGCGGCTTGCCGGTCCACTGGCGGAGTTCCGGATCCCCGAGCATCAGCAGCGTCATCTGGGTCCAACGATGGACGCCGTCGGGGGTCGAGTTGGCTACGAACGGGCTCTTTTGCTTCGCCTGGGTCTCGCCCACCGCGGTGACGCTGTCCTCGTACATCAGCCGGAAGTACTCCTTCTGGTACGCCCGGCCGGCATAAGGGAAGTCGAAGCGCGAGGAGCCGATGTTGGTGACGGCTCCGCCGTTCGGCGCTTTCAGGAACGCCTCGCCGATGGAGGGGAAGTCGATGGCGTTCGAGGTGCAGTTGCTCGCGTAGAGATTGATCAGGCGGTTGCCATTGGTGAGCGCCATCGCGTCCTCGTTGCCGAGCGTCGCGTCTCCCACCGACATCACGTTGCGGTAGCCGTGCCCGACGTGGATCGCCATGTTGTAGCCGGCGTTCAGGGAGTCGAGGACCCTGGCCTTGGTCTCCTGGAGCGCCCCCGGCTCCCAACGGGCATCGAGATGGTTCTCGTAGAGCCGCAGGTAGTGGATCCCGGGATTGGCCCGCAGCGAGGGCAGCACCTCCTCGACCAGCTCCGCCCCGTCGAGCAAGGTGAGCTGTCCCGGGGTCCAGTTCTGCGGGAACAGGACCTCCGCGAAGAAGTCGACCATGTGCTCGTAGTCGCCGACCGGCGCGCGGGTGTACTGGAAGTTCTTGTCCACGAAGCGCTGGACGTCCGCGGCGGTCGAGACCGGCGCCCGCCCCACGTACACCTCGGGCAGGAGATCGGCGCTGTCGCCCGGATCGCTGGGGCTGTCGTAGCCCTCGCCGTAGGTGCTGTCGCCGTCGCCGTTCCAGTTGCCGTCGAGGCACGAGAAGTACAGGTCGGCGGGGATGTCTTCGCCGCCGTAGAACGTGGTGTGGATCATCCGGAAAGGGACGACGTCGGTGTCCCCGCCGAGCAGCACCCACTTGGTGCTCCAGCGACTGTATGCGTCGCGGATGAACTGCCGCATGCGGTCGGCGTCGTCCGTCCCGAAGGGATACTGCTGGCGGATGAACGACAGCGTGCGGACCACCGCCGGCACGCCGCTCTGGGTCTTCCAGTCCGCGAGCCGCTGGAACTCCGAGGCCAGCGCGTCGCTGGTGATGATCAGATAGGCGACCGGGCTGCCGAGCACCGACGGGATCTGCAGCGGCTTGAAGGGCTCCGCCGGCCGGGCCCCGACCGGGAGCGCGGACGCCGGTCGGGGCGCCGCGAACGGACGGCTGTCCTCCCACTCCGGCACGATCCGCTCGCGGCGGACGACGTCCGGGTCACGGCGCGGTTCGAGTGTCAGTCGCACCGTCATGCGCGTGATGCGCTCGAGCCGGCCCGAAGCCGGGTCCCAGCGCACCGGCTTCACCTGCAGCCACGCCACGTGTTTGCCGCGCATCCACCCCTCGTAGCCGAGCGTCGCCTGCGCGGCGGGAGACGCGAATCCCGAGCGGCCGTAGAAGGCGGGGTCGGGTTCGGTGCGGACGATGGGCCCGAGGCCCGGCAGCGCCTTGATGGCGGCCGGCACCCGCGCCCTGGCGCTCAGCACGGCGGTGCCGAGCGAGATCACCTCGACCCCGGTCACCCTCACGCCGTCCGGCAGCTCGACCGGCTCGCCCAGCAGCGGCAGGTCGGGGCGACCCGGCGTGAACTCCCGCGAGGCCCCCTTCATCTCGACCACCGTCTCGCCGT
>JBBTLZ010000013.1:0-4615 GCA_038068435.1 Candidatus Eiseniibacteriota bacterium
GAACCGGAAGTTTTTGGCTGGCATAGCGCTCCCCGGGGGTATTAAGGTTCAAGCGAAACTCGAAGCGGCGCTCGCCGGAGCGGAGTTCACGCTGTTCGTCGTGCCCTCGCACGGCATGCGCGCCTGTTCCGAGCGCGTCGCCGCGACGGGTGCGCGAAGCCTCTGGGTGTGCGCGGCCAAGGGTCTCGAGCTCGGGACCCTGAAGCGCATGACCGAGGTGCTGGGCGAGACGCTCGCGGACGCGGACCCGGTGCTGCTGGTGGGACCGAGCCACGCGGAAGAGGTGAGTCGGGGTGTGCCGACCTCGATGGTGGCGGCGGCGCAGTCCGAGGAGCGGGCCCGGCGGGTGCAGGTGCTGTGCTCGTCGGCACGGCTCAGGGTCTACACGAATCGCGACGTGGTGGGCTGCGAGTACGGGGCGGCGCTGAAGAACGTGATCGCCATCGCCGCCGGCATCTGCGACGGGCTGGGCTACGGAGATAACACCAAGGGAGCGCTGCTCACGCGCGGGCTGGCCGAGATCGCGCGACTCGGCGTGGCCCTCGGGGGAAGACGCGAGACGTTTTACGGCCTCACCGGCATGGGGGATCTCATCACCACCGCCATCAGCCGGCACAGCCGCAACCGTTTCGTGGGGGAGCGGCTGGGGCGGGGCGAGACCATCGAGCAGGTGCTGGGCGGCATGGTGATGGTGGCTGAGGGCGTCAACACCGCGAAGGCCGCCTTCGACCTTGGCCGCCGGCAGGGAGTGGAGACACCGATCACCGAGCAGGTGCGTGCGATCCTGCTCGAGCGGAAGGACCCGCGCGCGGCGCTCGAGGCGCTGATGTCGCGCGAGCTGAAGAGCGAGGAATGGAAGGGGGACCCCGGTCGTGTCGCCGCTCAAGACTGATTCCGAACCCGAATCGAAACTCTACCGCCCCATCAGCGAGGTGGCCGACCTGGTGGGTGTGAAGCAGCACGTGCTGCGCTACTGGGAGACCCAGTTCAGCATGCTGCGGCCGAAGAAGAACCGCGCCGGCAACCGCATGTACCGCCCCGACGAGGTCAAGCTCCTGCTGCGCATCAAGGAGCTGCTCTACGGCCGTCGTTACACCATCGCCGGCGCGCGGCGCACGCTGCTCGACGAGCGCAAGGAGACCACACCCCAGGTCGAGATCGGCTTCGGCGACGCCGATCGGAAGCTGATGCTCCACGAGGTGAAGACCGAGCTGAGACAGCTCGTCGAGCGGCTGAAGGAGAAGCGGCCGGCGCTGCGCGGGTGAAGGGCGCCGGCCCGGCCGGCGGAGGTGCCCCACCTGCGGCACCACTTGCGGGCAGCTGCCCGCGTCGCTTAGATTGTCGCCCCCATATCGGTCGGGGCGTAGCGCAGCCTGGTAGCGCACCTGCATGGGGGGCAGGTGGTCGCTGGTTCAAATCCAGTCGCCCCGACCATTTCTCTTCTCCGGCGCCCGGCCACCCCGCCCCAATGCTCGCGTTCCTCGGTTACCTGACGGCCGACCTGGCCGTACGACTGCTGCCCGCCCGCCTCGCCGATTGCCTGGCGGTGGCGCTCGCGCGCCTGGTCTTCGCCACGCGGCCGCGGGCGCGCGGCTCGCTCGAGGCGAACCTGGCCCGGCTCCTGCCCGGGGTGAGCGACGCCGAACGACGCGGCACCGCGCGCGCGGCATTCGAACACTTCGCGCTCTCGCTCACCGACTTCCTGCGCCTCGGCCGGCTCGATGGGCGGGCCCTCGAGCGGGCGATCGAAGTGCGCGGCGGGGAGCACCTGGAGCGCGCGCGGGCGTCCGGGCGGGGCGTCATCCTGCTCTCCGCCCACGCCGGCAACTGGGAGTGGGGGGCCGCCTGGCTCGCCGCCCGCGTGGCACGGCTGCACGTGGTCGCGCGTCCCCATCCCAACCGCTGGGTCGAGCGGTTGTTCGCCCGCCGGCGCGAGGCCCGGGGCGTGGCCCTGCTGCCCGGGCGGCCGCTGTGGCCGGGGGCGGCGCGCGCCCTCAAGCGGCGCGAGTGGGTGGCGCTGATGGGCGACCGGCGCGGCGCGTGCGGCTCCGTGTGTGCGTGGGCGGCCGCACTCTCGCGCCGCACCGGCGCGGTCGTGCTGCCGGCGGTGATGCTGCGTCTCGCGCCCGGCCGCTACGCCGCCTGTTTCGAGCCGCCGCTCTCACCCGAGGCCTGCGCGGGGGGCGGGTACCGCGACGCCCTGCGCCCCCACTTCGAACGCCACCCCGAGCAGTGGTTCGCCTTCGAGCCGCTGACGGAAGGGCTCGCCTGATGTCGCGCAGCCCGGATCGCCCGGCCGTCCCCGCCGTCCGCGGATCGAGCGTCCGCTGATGCGCATCGCCGCGCTGGTCCCCGCATTCCAGGCCGAGGCGCACCTGGGCGGCGTGCTCGCGCGCCTGGCCGCGCTGCCGCGGGCGCCCGAGATCCTGGTCGTCGACGACGGTTCGACCGACGGCACCGCCGCGGTCGCGCGCGGCGCGGGGGTGCGCGTGCTCTCACTCCCCGAGAACCGCGGCAAGGGCCACGCGCTGCTGGCCGGCTTCGGGGCGCTGAGCGGATTCGACGGGGTGGTCACCCTGGACGCCGACGGGCAGCACCCGCCCGAGTGCCTGCCGGCGTTCGTGCGCGCGGCCGAGCAGGGCGCCGACCTGGTGCTGGGGGTGCGCCAGCGGAGCGGCGACATGCCGCTCATCCGCCGCCTCGCGAACGGCGTCTCCTCCGGGTGGGCCAGCTGGCTCGCCGGCCAGCCGGTGGCCGACAGCCAGTGCGGCTACCGACTCTACGGGCGGCGGATGCGCGAGCGCACGCCGATCACGCCCGGTCGCTACGAGGTCGAATCGGAGGTGATCGTGCGCGCGGCTCGGCTCGGGTTCCGGCTTGCGGCGGTACCGATCCCCACGGTGTACAGCACCGAGGAGAGCCAGATCCGCACCCTGCGCGATGTCCCCCGCATCATCGGCGTGCTCGCGCGCCTCACGCTCGAACGCGTGGCGCCGCCGGCGGTGATGCGCAGGGCCGCACGGAACGGAGCCCATTCGTGAACATCCTGCTGACCAACGACGACGGCATCCACGCGCCGGCGCTGCGTGTGCTCGGGGAGGAGCTGGCGGCGCTCGGGCGCGTCACGCTGGTCGCCCCGGACCGCGACCAGAGCGCCACCTCGCACTCGCTCACACTCCACCGGCCGCTCCGCATCCATCGTCACGGTGAGCGCGAGTTCAGCATCGACGGCACGCCCACCGATTGCGTGCTCATCGCCTTTCACGGGTTGCTCGACGAGACACCCGACCTGGTGGTGTCGGGCATCAACCACGGCCCCAACATGGGCGAGGATGTCTTCTATTCGGGCACGGTGGCGGCCGCCATCGAGGGCTCGATGCAGGGCGTCCCGTCCATCGCCGCCTCACTCGTCACCCACGAGCCGACCGACTTCGTCGCCCCGGCCCGCTTCATCCGGCGTCTGGTCGAGGAGCTGGCGCGCCGCGGCATCGCCGGGAAGCAGGTGCTCAACGTGAACCTCCCGCACCGGCCCTGGGACGAGGTGCGGGAGGTGAAGGTGACGCGACTGGGTACGCGGGTCTACAGCGACACGCTGATCGAGAAGACCGACCCGCGCGGGCGCGCCTACTATTGGATCGGCGGACAGGACCCGGTGTGGGAATCGCACGAGGGCACCGACTTCCACGCGGTGGAGCACGGCCACATCTCAGTCACGCCGCTCTCGCTCGACCTCACGGACTACCGCGCCGTCGTGGACATGGAGCAGTGGGATCTCCGGCCGTGAACGCCGGGGCGCCGCGCGGCCGGGGGCCGGCGGGCGACGGCCGTGGCCATGGCCATGGGAACGGCGGCGATCCGTTCGAGGTCGCCCGGCGGCGCATGGTCGAGGAGCAGCTCGTCGGCGAGGGCATCCGCGACCCGCGGGTGCTGGCGGTGATGGCGGGCGTCCCGCGTCACCTGTTCGTCGACCCGGCGTTCCTCAACCGCGCCTACGGCGATCACGCCCTGCCGACCGCCGAGGGGCAGACCATCTCGCAGCCCTGGATCGTCGCCCGCATGCTCGAGCTGCTCGCCGTCGCGCCCGAGCACCGCCTGCTCGAGATCGGCACCGGCAGCGGCTACCAGACGGCGCTGCTGGCGCGGCTCGCCGAGCGCGTCTTCAGCGTCGAGCGCGTGCCCTCGCTGTTGCGGGCGGCGCAGGCGCGACTCGACCAGCTGGGGATCCGCAACGTGGCGCTCCGGCACGGCGACGGGACGCTGGGTTGGCAGGAGTTCGCGCCCTATGCTAGGGTCCTGGTCTCCGCGGCGGCACCTCGGGTCCCCGATGCGCTTCGTGCGCAGCTGGGTGAAGGAGGCGTGCTGGTCATCCCGGTCGGCGGACCCCATCTCCAGCACCTCGAAGTCTGGCACCGCCTGCCGGGCGAACAGTGGCGACACGAGCGACGCGGCGAGTGCCGGTTCGTGCCGCTGCTGGGTCGGGACGCCTGGCGCGAGACGCCGGAGACGGAGCAGTGAGCGGACCATCGATGTCGTCGGGGCGTGGCTCAGCCTGGTAGAGCACCTGGTTCGGGACCAGGGGGTCGGAGGTTCAAATCCTCTCGCCCCGACCATCCAA
>JBBTLZ010000013.1:4715-9753 GCA_038068435.1 Candidatus Eiseniibacteriota bacterium
GGTGTGGGCTTCCGGTATTTCGTCGTCCATCGCGCGGCGACTTTGGGGCTCGGCGGGTGGGTGCGGAATCGACAGGATGGCGCGGTCGAGGTGGAGGCCGAAGGCCCGCGAGTGGCACTCGAGGCTCTGCTCGCGGCCGTGAGGCGCGGCCCCACCGGCGCGCGCGTGACGGCGGTGGATGAGGCGTGGAGCGAGCGGGCGCCGCGGCATCACGGCTTCGAGGTCGGCGGCTGAGGGAGATCACCCGGACCTCCGGGAGACTGCAAGGGACGCGATGAACGCACCGGGATCGACGCGATTCACCGACCGCCTCGCCGAGGCGCTGGCCGCCGCGTCACGCGCCGGTCGCCTCTCACCCGACGATTATGAGGCGCTGCTCGCCGACGCCGAGTTCGACGCCGCAGCCTTCGAGCGCTTCCAGGCCGCGGCCCGGGAAGCGGGCGTGGCGCTGCCCGAGGAGGATCTCGCCGAGCCGGGCGACAGCCCCGCGCCGCGCCGCGAGGAGGCAGGGCGCGACCGCGACCTGCTCGACATCTACCTGGGCGAGATCGGCCGGATCGCTTTGCTCAACCACCCTGAACTGCTCGCGCTCGCGCTCCGCGCGCGCGCCGGGGACGAGCAGGCGCGCAAGCGGATCATCCTCGCCAACCTTCGCCTGGTCGTGCACGTCGCGCTCAGCTACCGCAACCGCGGGCTCCCGCTGCTCGACCTGATCGAGGAGGGGAATCTCGGCCTCATCCAGGCCGTGGACCGATTCGAGCCCGAGCGCGGCCTGCGCTTCAGCACCTACGCCGCCATCTGGATCCGGCAGGCCATCCTGCGCGGCATCGCCGAGCAGGCGAAATCGCTCCGCATCCCGGTGCAGATGTTCCAGCAGATAAACCGCTTCGCCCGCGCCGAGCGCACGCTGCGGGGCCGGTTCGGTCGCGAGTGCACCATCGGCGAGGTCGCGACCGAGATGGGCATCTCGACGCTGCGCGCCGAGCGGCTGTCGGCTTTGATCGCCGGCCTGCGCTCGCTCGACGAGGGCTCGAGCCTGGCCGCCTTCGAACAGCTCACGCTCGAGGATCTCGGCGAGGCGCCGCTCTCGGTCGAGCGGCTGGTTGACCTTCAGCTCGAGCACGAGAAGCTGGACCGGCTGTTGCGCTCGCTGAGCCAGCGCGAGGAGCAGATCCTGCGCATCCGGTACGGATTTCACGACGGCGTGGCCCGCACGTTGGCCCAGATCGGCGAGCATTTCGGCATCTCGCGCGAGCGCGTGCGCCAGATCGAGGCGCGGGCGCTCGAGAAGCTGCGCCACGCGATCGAACTGCTCGAGATGGACAGCACCGCCGGCACGTCGATCCACTAGCGCCGCGGCCCCGCCGGCTCAGGCCCACATCCCGCGAGGACCCATGATCGACCTGAGCCGCTTCATCCGCGACGTGCCCGACTTCCCGCGCCAGGGGATCGTCTTCAAGGACATCACGCCGCTGCTGTCGAACCCCGCCGCGCTGGCCGAGTCGATCCGGCTGCTAGCCGCGCGGGTGGCGAAGCCCGACGCGGTGGTGGCGATCGAGTCGCGGGGATTCGTGTTCGGCACCGGGCTCGCGCTCCACTGGGGCGTGCCGCTGGTGCCGGCGCGGAAGTTCGGCAAGCTCCCCGGCAAGACCGTGCGCGAGGTCTACTCGCTCGAGTACGGGGAGGACACGCTCGAGCTGCACGCCGACGCGCTCAGGGCCGGTCAGCGGGTGGTGGTGGTGGACGACCTGCTGGCGACCGGGGGCACCGCGGCCGCCACCGCGCGGCTGGTCGAGCAGCTCGAGGCGTCGGTGGCCGCCTTCCTGTTCCTCATCGAGCTCAAGGGACTGGGCGGGCGGGCGGTGCTCGGCTCGTACCCGGCCGAGGCGTTGCTCGCCTACGAGGTGGCGGAGGAGAGGCCGCGGGCCTAGGGGGAGACCGCCCGCGCCTGCCGCATCCGCCGCCGGTCGCTGGCGATCGCCAGCATCACCCCCGCGAGCACCAGCAGCGAGCCCAGCAGGTGCTCGCGCAGCAGCCGCTCGTGGCGCACCAGCACGCCCAGCGTCACCGCGATGACCGGGACCACCACGCCGATGAAGGCGATGGTGCTGACCTGCCAGTGGTTCACCAGCCAGGCGAAGACCACGAACGCCCCCACCGAGCCCGCGATCGCGAGGTAGAGGATGGGATAGATCTGGACCCAGTGGGTGGGGAGCTGCCGGGTCTCGTGGAGGAGCCATGAGGCCAGCAGGCAGAACGGGACGCCGACCGCGGCGGCGACCGCGTTGGCGGCCATCGGGTCCTGGCGGGGGCCGCGCTTGAGCATCGTGCTGCCGAGCGCCGCGGCGACGGTGGCGAGGTAGATCGCCAGCAGCGGGAGGGCGGTGACGCTCGCCGTCAGGTCGTGCGCGAAGAGCAGGGCGACCCCGCCGAGGGCGATCACGGCACCGCCCATCTTGAGCGGATCGAGCCGCTCGAGCCCGAACGCGCGCGCGATCAGCGCGCTGGTGATCGGGATGGTGGCGAACACCACCGCGGCCAGGCCCGAAGGGACCACGGTCTGGCCCCAGTAGAGGAGCGGGAGGTTGAATCCGAACTGGAACATCCCGTACGCGGCCGCCGCCCGCAGCGCCCTGCCGGTGGGCAGCCCCCGGCCGCCGGCGAGGACCAGGCCCACCAGCACCAGCGCGGCGACGATGAGGCGCAGGCTGGCCGCCCACATCGGCGGAACCGTATCGTTGCCGATGCTGATGAAGAGGAACGTGCTGCCCCAGATCACCGTGCAGGTGGTGAACGCCAGGGTGGTGCGGGCGTTCCCGGGGGCACGGTGGGATTGGCGCATGCTCTCGATCCGCGCGGCGGCCGCGCAGGAGGTGGCGGGCGAAGGACGAACGGGCCACGCATGATACCGGCCGGCGATCGCGGGCCACAAGCCGAGCAGGGCCGCGCGCGCGCGTGGTAGTCTGCGCGCCGCGATCCGTTCCCATCGAGTCACCGGAGAGACCGTCGGGCATGATGCGCCAGTTGCTGCTATGGGCCTCGGAGAACGCGTGGCTTCGCGAACGGATGCCGCGCTACGGGTTCGTCCGCCGTGCGGTGTCGCGTTTCATGCCCGGAGAAGACGTGGGCGCGGCGTTCGCGGCCACGGTCGAGCTGCAGAAGAGCCGGATCGGCACCGTGCTCACCCTGCTGGGTGAGAACGTGAAGGACGAGGCCGATACCGCCGCGGTGGTCCGGCACTACATGGAGGTCATGCAGGCGATCAAGGAGCGCGGCCTGGACGCCGAGGTGTCGGTCAAGCTGACCCACCTGGGCCTCGACCTCGACCCTGCGCTCGCCGAGAGGAACCTGGTGGCGATCGCGACGCGCGCCGCTACGCTGGGGCAGGAGGTTGCGGTGGACATGGAGGGGAGCGCCTACACCGAGCGCACCCTCGCCCTCTACCGCCGCGTGAGGGCCGCGCACGCGAACGTCGGTCTGTGCCTGCAGGCCTACCTGCGCCGGACCGCCGCCGACCTCGAATCGCTGCTGCCGCTGCAGCCAATGATCCGCCTGGTGAAGGGCGCCTACGCGGAGCCCGCCACCATCGCCTTCCCCGACAAGGCGGAGGTCGACGCGGAGTTCCTCAAGCTCGCGCAGCGCCTGCTGGCGGCGGCGGGGACGAACGCCGGCCCCCGGGTCATCTACGGGACGCACGACCGCCGCCTCATCGCCGACCTCACCGCGTGGTCGGCCGCGCGGAGGATCCCGCCGACCGCTTACGAGTTCCACCTGCTCTACGGCATCGGGCGCGAGGAGCAGAAGCGCCTGGCTGCGGCCGGACACCGCGTGCGGGTGCTCATCTCCTACGGATCGGCCTGGTTTCCGTGGTATATGCGTCGGCTGGCTGAGCGGCCTGCCAACGTGTGGTTCGTGGTGAGGAACCTGTTCGGAGGGTAGAGGCGATGCGCCGTCATCCGCGCCGCGGGCTCGTCGTCCTGCTGGTCGCGATCCTCGCGTCGGTGGCCACCCGGTCCCTCGCCCAGCCGTCTCCAGCGCGGGAGGGCGACTTCATCGTCCGCGACTTCCGTTTCGGCTCGGGGGAGACCCTGCCCGAGCTGCGGCTCCACTATCTGACGCTGGGCCGACCGGCGCGTGACGCCGCCGGTCATGTGGCCAACGCGATCCTGATTCTGCACGGCACCGGCGGCTCCGGCCGCCAGTTCCTGGCGCCGCAATTCGCTGGCGTCCTGTTCGGGCCAGGCGCGCTGCTCGACACGACGCGGTACTACGTTGTCCTCCCGGATGGCATCGGCCATGGCCGCTCAAGCAAGCCGAGCGATGGGCTCCACATGCGCTTCCCCCGCTACGACTACGACGACATGGTGGCGGCGCAGTACCGGCTGGTGAAGGAGCACCTGGGCGTCGCGCACCTGAGGCTGGTGATGGGCACGTCGATGGGAGGGATGCACACCTGGGTGTGGGGCGAGACCCATCCGGACTTCATGGACGCGCTCATGCCGCTCGCCTGCCAGCCGGTGGCGATCGTCGGTCGCAATCGCCTGTGGCGCGAGATGGTCATGGAAGCGATCCGCGACGATCCGGAATGGAGGGGCGGTGAGTACTCGGCTCAGCCACGCGCCGGGCTCCGGACCGCGCTCGACCTGCTGCTCATCGCCGGCAGCGCCCCCCTCCAGATGCAGAGGAACCTGGCGACCCGGGATTCCGCCGACCGGTATCTCCGGAACTACGTCGCCACCCGCATGCCCACGACCGACGCGAACGACCTGCTCTACCAGGTCGATGCGTCGCGGAACTACGATCCGTCGCCGCGGCTCGAAACCATCCAGGCGCCGGTCATGTTCGTGAACTCGGCCGACGACTTCATCAATCCTCCGGAGCTGGGCATCGCGGAACGGGTGATCGCCCGGGTGAAGCGGGGCCGTTTCGTCCTGCTGCCGGTGAGCGACCAGACCCGTGGCCACGGCACGCACACCTGGGCCGCGGTCTGGCAGCAGTACCTGGCGGAGCTGCTGAAGTGGTAGACCGACTCGTGGCG
>JBBTLZ010000014.1:0-7572 GCA_038068435.1 Candidatus Eiseniibacteriota bacterium
CCGTGGCCGGGGCGCCCCGGGGCGGCGCGCGGGGCGGGCGGGCTGGCATCGGGGGCAATAGAAGGTGGAGCGGGCCCCCTGGACGATGCGCCGAATGGCGGTTCCGCAGGCCCGGCACGGCTCGCCCGTCCGGTCGTAGACCCTCAGCTCGTCGCCGTAGCCACCGGGTTCGTTCCAGAGCGTCCGGTAGGTGCTGAAGGTCGTCCCGCAGCGCTCGATCGCCTCCCCGAGCACCGCTCGCGTCTCTCTCGCGATCGTTACCCAGCGCGCGGGCCGCACCGCACCGGCCCCGGTGCGCGGGTCCAGTCCCGCGCGGTGGAGGATCTCGCTCGCGTAGATGTTGCCGATGCCGGCGATGCGGCGCTGGTCTAGGAGGAAGCCCTTGACGCTCACACGCGCCCCGCCCGCCAGCGCCTGGAGCGTCGCGCCGGTCGGCGGGTCCGCAACCGGATCGAAGCCGAGCCCGGCGAGGCTCGGGTCCGCCGGGAGCCGCTCCGTGCGCACCAGGCGCAGGAGGCCGAAGCGGCGCGGATCCTGGAACCAGAGCTGCGACCCGTCGGTGAAGCGGATGCATGCGTGGACGTGCGGCGTCACCGTGTGCGGCGCGCGCGGGTGGAACAGCCAGCGGCCGCTCATGCCGAGGTGGGAGAGGAGCGTGAGCCCGCCGTCGAGGTCGAGCAGCAGGTACTTGCCGTGGCGCCGGGCGGCGAGGAGCCGCCGTCCGGCGAGTCGGCGCGGGAAGTCGCGCGGGATGGGCTTGCGGAGCCTCTGGCCCGAGAGCCGCACGGCCCGGATGGTGCGGCCGAGCACGCTCGCCTCGAGCAGGCGGCGGACGGTCTCGACCTCGGGGAGCTCCGGCATGGGGGCGACGCTAGTGAGCGCGCGCACGGGGTGTCAAGGCGGCGCCACCTCTCTCATGCGCCACCTCTCTCATTGCGCGCACTTCCCGCACCGTGGCATCCTCGCCCGGTCATGGACGACCGTCCCCGCCCCGATACGCCTTCCCGCTTCGAGGAGTTCGCGCGGCTCGCCACCGAGCAGCGCAACCCGCGCACCGGGGACCTCGACACGCTTGACATCCCGGGCATCCTGGAACGCATCGCCGCCGAGGATCGGACGGTGCCCGCGGCGGTCGGGCAGGAGTTGCCGTACGTCGCCCGCGCAGTGGAGCTGGTGGTCGCCTCCTTCCGGGAGGGTGGCCGCCTCCTCTACGTCGGCGCCGGCACCAGCGGGCGGCTGGGCGTGCTCGATGCCTCCGAGTGCCCGCCCACCTTCGGCTCGGACCCCGAGATGGTGCAGGGCGTCATCGCCGGTGGTCACGGCGCGCTGGTGCGGGCGGTCGAAGGCGCCGAGGACCGCGAGGAGGAGGGCGAGCAGGCGATGCGCGAGTGCCGCGTGGGCCCGAAGGACACGGTGATCGGGCTCGCCGCCAGCCGCCGCACCCCGTTCGTGGTCGCGGCACTCCGGGCGGCCCGCCGGCTCGGCGCCCGCACCGCTTACGTGACCTGCACGCCGCGCGCGGAGTTCGGCCTCGAGGTGGACGTCGCCATCTGCCCCGAGGTGGGCCCCGAGGTGGTGATGGGCTCGACCCGCATGAAGGCGGGCACCGCGCAGAAGCTGGTGCTCAACATGATCACCACCGCGGCGTTCGTGCGCATGGGGAAGGTGTACGAGAACATGATGGTGGACCTCATGGCGACCAGCGAGAAGCTGGTGGAGCGGAGCCGGCGCACGGTGATGACGGTGGCCGGCGTGGACTACGACACCGCGGGGCGCGCGATCGCCGCGGCGGGCCGGAGCGTCAAGACCGCGATCGTCATGTTGAAGCTCGGCTGCGCGCGGACCGAAGCCGAGGCCCGGCTCACGCGCGCGAACGGCTTCGTGCGCGCCGCACTCGAGGCGTCCTCGTGAGCCGCGCCCGGCCGGGGCTCCTCGCCGGCGCCCTGCTCGCCGCCCTGCTCGCCGCCCTGCTCGCCTGCGCTCCGGCGCCCAGGGCACAGACCATCGTGTTCTGGCAGTTCTGGTCCGCCGACGTGGTGGCGCCCCTGCTCGCGGGATTCGAGCGCGAGCACCCGGGCTGGAAGGTCCGGATGGAGCAGCTCACCTGGCAGAGCGGGCTCGAGAAGATCACCGCCGCGGTCGCGTCGGGGAACGTCCCCGACCTCTGCGAGATGGGCTCCACCTGGATGCCCCGCATGCTCGCTTCGGGCCAGCTCGCCGACTGGAGCGCCGGTGTCTCGGACCTGCGGCCGACGCTGCGGGGCTGGGAGCTGTGCGCGACGGGCGGCAGGGCGTATGGCATCCCGTGGCTGATGGGCACCCGGGCGCTCTTCTACAACAAGACGCTGTTCGCGCGCGCCGGACTGGATTCCACGCGCCCGCCCGAGACCTGGGAGGAGCTGCGCGACGCCGCGGCCGCCATCCAGCGCCTGGGGGGCGAGGTGCGCGGCTTCGGCGTGCAGGCCGGCGAGCGTTACGTGCTGTTCAAGAAGTTCATGCCGTTCGCGTGGGGGAACGGAGGGCGCATCCTCTCCGACGACCTCTCCGCCGCCGAGTTCGACTCGCCGCGCAATGTCGAGGCGCTCGAGTTCTACCTCAGCCTGCGCCAGAGCGGCATGCTCGAGCGCCAGGACATGCTCGATCGCGCGTTCAAGGAGGGGCGGCTGGGGCTCGAGGTCTCGGGCGCATGGCTCTTCAGGTCAATCGCCAGGGAGGCCCCGGGGCTCCGCTACGGCGTGGCCCTGGTGCCGCGCCCCGAGCGCGAACGCGGCTTCCACGCGTCGTTCGCGGGCGGCGAGGTGCTGGTGAGCTTCGCGGCGGCGAAGCAGCCGCGGGCGGCGCTCGAGCTGGCGCGCTATCTGGCGCGGCCCGAGAACGCCCGCGCACTCGCGGCGGCGGCCATGAGTGTTCAGCCTGCGTCCCTCGGAGCGGACACCTCGGCCTACTACCGCGACCGCCCGAACGAGCAGCTCATGATCCGCCAGTTCGAGACGGCGGTCCCCACGCCCAACCATCCGGCGTGGGTGGACATGGAAGCGGCGATCGAGGACGAGGTGGAGCAGGCCCTCTACGGCAAGAAGAGCGCCGCGCGCGCGGTCGCCGACGCGCAGCGCCGCCTGGCCGAGCTGGTGGCGAAGCAGTAGCCAATGGCGCCGAAGACCCGCGGACCCCGGGCCGGGCGCGCGGCGGGGGCGACCTCGTGGGCGTTCCTGTCGCCCTGGGTGATCGCCTTCGGCGTGTTCGGCCTCTACCCGTTCGCGTTCTCGCTGGCGGCGTCGTTCACGGACTACTCGCCGATCCGCGCCGGCGGGGCACGCTTCGTGGGGTTCGCGAACTACGCCCGCGCGCTCGCGGACCCGGCCTTCTGGTCGGCCCTCGGCAATACCGCCCTCTTCGTCGTCGGCACCATCCCCTTCACCACGGCGCTGGCGCTCGCGCTCGCCCTCGCGGTGCAGCCCGCCTTCCGCGGCCGCACGATCTTCCGTGTCGGATTCTTCGTGCCGAGCGTGGTCTCGGTCGTGGTGCTCTCGCTGGTATTCAAAGGGCTCTACGCCCCGGACGGGGCACTGGATGGGCTGCTGCGGGTACTCCACCTGCCGGCCCCGGCCTGGCTGCTCGACCCGCGCACGGCGCTGCCGGCCATCATGGCGATGGATGTCTGGTCGGCGAGCGGCTACTACATGATCATCTTCCTCGCCGGGCTCGAGGCCATCCCGCGCGAGCTCTACGACGCCGCCCGCCTCGAGGGCGCATCGCCCCGGGCCCAGTTCACGCGCATCACGCTGCCGCTGCTCAAGCCCACCCTGCTCTTCGTGCTGGTGGTGAACACCGTGCGCAGCCTGCAGATCTTCGCCGAGGTGTTCGTGATGACGCGCGGCGGGCCCCTTCACAGCACGACCACCGTGGTCTACTACCTCTACGAGGAGGCGTTCTATCGGTTCGAACTCGGCTACGCGAGCGCGGTGGGCTACCTGCTGTTCGCGGTGACGCTGGCGCTTGCCTGGCTGCAGATGAAGACCATCCGGCCGGCGGGGGCGCGATGAGCGCGGGCGCGGGTGCCGTGAACGACGCGGCCCACCCGGCCGGTCCCCCGCCGGCGTGGGGGCCGTCGCTCGCGCGCTGGTTGTGGCTGGGCCCGGTGCTCCTCTCCATGCTGCTGCCGTTCGCGTGGATGGTGGCCGTGTCCCTGGCCCCCGGCGCGGGTGGCTCGTTCGTGCGCGCGCTGGCTGGCCCCTGGGACCTCGGCCACTACCGGACGCTGTTCGCCGCCGCCGGCCTCGCACGCTATCTCCTGAACAGCGCGCTGGTCGCCGTCGCGGTCGTCTCTCTCAACGTCGCGACCGCCGCACTGGTGGGCTACACGCTGGGCCGCCGCCGCGTGCCCGGCGAGCGCTGGTGGACGCTCGGGATCGTGGCGACCCTCATGCTGCCCCGGCAGGTGCTGATGATCCCGCTCTACCTGGTGCTGGCGCGCATGCACCTGCTCGACAGCTACGGGGCGCTCATCCTGCCGTTCGCGGTCGATGCCTTCAGCATCTTCCTGGTCCGGCAGTACGTGGCGGCACTCCCGCTCGAGCTGGAGGAGGCGGCGCGCGTGGACGGGGCCTCCGACTGGCTCGTGTTCCGGCGCGTGGTGCTGCCGCTCCTCAAGCCGGTGCTGGCGGTGGTGGCGATCCAGTCGTTCCTCGCCAACTGGAACTCGTTCCTGTTTCCCCTCATCTTCGTGGACTCGGATCGCCTCCGCACCCTCCCGGTGGGGCTCGCGCTGCTCTCCCAGACCGAACACAGCGTCGACTGGGGCTTCCTCATGGCGGGCTCGACCGTGGCCTCGCTGCCGGTGCTCGCCGTGTTCCTGGCCTTCCAGCGCCAGATCCTCTCGGGGCTGCTGGCGGGAGCGGAGAAGTGAAGGGCGCCGGGGTGCGCCCGGCGGGCTCGCGTCCCGTCGCCGACGCGCTCGCCGGCGTGCGCGACTATCTCGCGCGGCCCGCCCACCTCCTGATCGGGCTCATGACCGGCACGTCGGCCGACGCGGTCGATGCGGCGCTGGTGCGGTTCCGCGGCCGCGGGCTCGCGAGCAGGCACGAGCTCCTGGGCTACCGGGAGAGCCCGCTCGAAGCACCGCTGCGGCGCGAGATCCTCGAGGTCGCCGCGGCCGCGAGCCTCCCGCCGGAACGGCTGATGCGCCTCCACGCGGCGCTCGGCGAGCGCTACGCGGCGGCAGTGCTCGAGCTGCTGGCCGGGGCGGGCGTGGCTCCCTCCGAGGTGGACGCGATCGGCTGCCACGGGCAGACCGTGCGGCATCTGCCCCGCGCGGCCGGCGGGCTGGGAGCGCTCACGCTCCAGATCGGCTCGGCGGCGGTGCTGGCCGAGCGCACGGGCATCACGGTGGTCTCCGACTTCCGCGCGCGCGACACGGCCGCGGGCGGCGAGGGCGCGCCGCTCGTGCCGCTCGCCGACTGGTGGTTGTGCCGTTCGGACGAGGAGTCGCGGGCGCTCCTCAACCTGGGTGGCATGGCGAACCTGACGTTCCTGCCCCGCGGCGGCGGCCTCGCCGACGTGCTGGCCTTCGACACCGGGCCGGGCAACGCGGTGCTGGATGCGCTCGCGTCCCACGCCTCGCGGGGCGCCGCGCGTCGCGACGAGGGCGGAGCGATGGCGGCGAGAGGGTGCCCGTCGCGGGCGCTGCTGGAGGAGCTGATGGCCGATCCGTTCTTCGCGCAGCCGCCGCCGCGCTCCACCGGACGCGAGCGCTTCGGCGAGGACTACGCCGCGCGGTTGCGCGCGCGGGCCGCGTCGCTGGGGCTCTCCGACGACGATCTGATGGCGACCGCGGTCGAGCTGACCGCCGCCTCGGTGGCCGACGCCCTCGGCCGCTTCGTCGCCCCGCGGGGCAGGGTCGAGGCCGTCCATGCGAGCGGGGGCGGGGTGCGCAACGCGGCGCTCATGTCGGCGCTGGCCCGCCGGCTCGCCCCGGCGCGGCTTGAGCGCGCCGAGGCGCTCGGGGTGCCCTCCGACGGCAAGGAAGCGCTCGCGTTCGCCTTCCTCGCGCACCAGACGCTGTGCGGATGCTCGGGCAACCTGCCCGCCGCGACCGGGGCGAACCGGCCGGTGGTGCTGGGCCACATCACGCCGGGGGGGACCCGGTGAGCCGACTTCGGGCGCCGCTTGCCGCCGCGTTGGCGCTCGCCGCGCTCGCCGCGCTCGCCGCGCTCGCGGCCTCGTGCGCGCGGCCGCCGGCACCGGTGCCGTTGCCCACGCCGCCGGTGCCCGCGGCCCCGGTGCCCGCGGCCCCGGCCCCTCCGCCGGAGACGGAACCGCGCGGCGAGGAGCCCTGGATCACGGTCGGGCTCGCATGGGACCTGCGCGGTGTGTCCCTCGACGCCGAGGGTGCCGCCGTGGTGGAAGGCGCCGGCCGCCATGCGCTCGCGGCCGGCGAGCAGCTGGCGGTGACGCTCGAGGGCGGGCGCGCCGTGGCGCGGGGCCTGGCGGGGCGCGTGCGCTGGCGCGCGGCGGCCTCGCCGGGGGAGACGCTGTGGGTCACCCCCGAGACCGGTGCTGCGTTCCGCTGGAACGGCCGGCACTGGCGTGGGCAGTTCAAGATCTTCATCAACCCGCGCGGGAAGCTCACGCTCGCCACCCGGCTGACGCTCGAGAGCTACCTCGCGGGCGTGGTGCCGGGCGAGATCGGCGCGCTCGCCGAGGATCTCCTCGAAGCCGGTCGGGCGCAGGCCATCGCCGCCCGGAGCTACACGCTCTTCTACCGCGGCAGGCGCAGCGCCGAGGGCTTCGATCTCTACGGGACGGTCGAGGATCAGGTGTACGGCCCGGTCGAGGCCGAGCGCCCGCTCGCCACGCGCTGCGTCGAGAGCACTGCCGGCGAGGTGGCGCTCTCGGCCGGGCAGCCCATCCGCGCCAACTACTGCTCCACGTGCGGCGGCATCACCGCCGACGTGTGGGAGGCCTGGCCCGCGACCCCGTCGCCCTATCTGGTGAGCCATCGCGACGGCGGTGGAGCGGCCGGCGAGGGCGCCACGCGCGACTACTGCGCCGCCTCCCCGCACTACCGCTGGCGCGAGGAATGGCCGGCCGCCGAGTTCGTCGCGGACATCGCGCGCTTCGGTCCCGGCTTCGGGGTGCCGATCCCGCGCGGCGGTCCCGGACGGCTGGTCGACGTCCGCGTCGACGCGCGCTCCCGCTCGGGCCGCGTCTGGCGGCTGCGTGTGGAAACCACCGCCGGCGAGCTGATCGTGCCGGCGTGGTCGCTCCGCCAGGTGCTTCGCCGCCCGGGGAACGCGGCCGCCATCCTCCGCTCGAACCTGTTCAAGGTCGACGTGAGGCGCGACCCACGCACGGGCAGTGCCCTGGCCGTGGTGGTGAGCGGCGCCGGATCCGGCCACGGCGTCGGACTGTGCCAGACGGGCGCGCTCGGCATGGCCCGCGAAGGGCGCGCGGCCGAAGACATCATCCGCCACTACTATCGCGGCGTGGAGATCCGGCGGCTCTACTAGGGTGGCGTCTGAGGCGCGCGCCCGGCGCGAAGGGAAGCGCATGCGCCGGCGCCCCGCCCGGTTC
>JBBTLZ010000015.1:0-4810 GCA_038068435.1 Candidatus Eiseniibacteriota bacterium
AAGCTGAACTCCATCTTGTTCCGGTAGTGGAATGCCGCCGGCGCCGGCGTGATCGACAGCACCGGCGGGTCGGCGATACCGCCCAGGTGGGCCAGGGTCTCGCGCACCTGGCGCTCCTTGAGCCGGCACTGGGCCGCGTAGTCCAGCTCCTGGAAGCGGCAGCCGCCGCAGCGCTGGACATGCGGGCACGGCGGGCGGACGCGCTCGGGCGCGCCGTGGAGGAGCGCGCCCAACCCTGCCTCGGCGAAGTTGCGTCTAACCCGGGTGACGCGGGCCTCGACTTCGTCCCCGGGCAGCCCGCGATCGATGAACACCACCCGGCCCTCGTGCCGGGCGAGTGCCTTGCCGCCCAGCGCCACGTCGGTGACGGTCAGGCTTAACAGGTCATTGACCTTCATGGGTATGGGCTCGGGGGACACCGGCTCGGCGGGGAACTTCCGGGAACCACAGTGCGGCGAGAGGCGTCTGTACAACTGCACACCAGCAGGCCCAACGCCTTCCCGCGCACGCTAGCACAAGGAGGAAGAACGATGCGAAAGCGGAGGATCGGGTGGGCTGCCTGGTGCGCGGCGCTGCTGTCGCTCGCCATGGCGGGAGCCATGGCCGGCCGCGCGGCGGCGCAGTCCAACGCAACGCCGTGGCTCGGCGTCACCACCCAGGAGATCACGGGCGAGCTGCGCGATGGCCTCGACTACCGGGGCAGCGGCGTGCTCGTGAACCGCGTCATCGCGGACAGTCCCGCGGAGCGGGCGGGGTTCCGCAAGGGCGACGTGATCGTGAGCTTCGACTCGCGCAGCATCGATTCGCCGTCCGAGCTCGTCGAGGTGGTGCGTGCGGCCCGCGTCGGGCAGGCCGTCGCCGTGACCGTCGTGAGGGACGGGTCGCGGCGCACGCTGAGCGTGCGGCTCGCCGAGTGGCCCGAGAATATCGACGAACAGCTCGGCACACCGGCGCCCGCGCCGCGGACGTTCCGGCTCGAGTTGAACGGCGAGAAGCTTGACCTCCCCGATGGTGCCGACATGATGCTGCTGCGGAGCATGGGCCGCGGCAGGCTCGGCGTGCAGATCCAGAACCTCAATGCCGGCCTGGGCGAGGCGCTCGGCGTCCCGGACGGCAAGGGCGTGCTGGTGATGGAGGTGCTCGAGGACACACCGGGGGAGCGGGCGGGTATGAAGGCCGGCGACGTGATCACGCGGATCGGCGACACGACGGTCGAGGACGTCGACGATCTGCAGCGCGCCCTTCGGGACCGCGAAGGCCGCGTGACGATCACGGTCATGCGGCGTGGCGTGCGTCGCACGGTCGCCGCGGAGCTCGAGGCGGAGAAGGAAGCGAAGCCTCAGGTCATGAGGCAGCGCCGCGGGGACGGGCCGAGGGTGCTGCGCATCCCCGACAGCCGCACGCGCGTGCTGCGTGACCGCGTGGACGGCGACGCCGAGCACGGGGATCTGGAACAGCAGCTGCGCGAGCTCAGGCAGGAGCTGCGCGAGTTGCGCCGGAAGCTGGAGGCGATGGACAAGAACTGAGTGTGCAGCATCCCCCATCGATCCGCGCGAGCGGGTAGCCGCCGCCGAGCAGGGGGAGCGTCGATCCGACCTGCCCTAGCAGTACAGTGCCAGCAAGGGGCGAATCATCGGGTGGGAAGGTGCAGCGCGACGCTCCCTCTGCTCGGCGGCGACCGGAGAGCCCGGCCGGGCGACGACGGCCGGGCTCGAACCGTTCCTACCGGCTGACGGGTGCTGAAGCGGGCGGCGGGAGCCGGGGCGGGTGGCGGGTGCCGGAGCGACGAGGGACTCCACGGGCGGCGGGCGGCGGAGCGACAAGGGGCTCCACGGGCGGACACTCGCCCGAGCATCCTGCTCGGGCTCGTTCTATCCGAGACTCGCTTCGCCATCCGTGGCTCTCGCGAGTCTCGGACGCTCGCCCGTGGAGCCCCTTGTCGCTCCGCCGCCCGCGTGCCTGGCTTGCGCCTCCCTTATCGCGGCCCGTAGTGTCGGTGGCCATGTCACTGCACGGGCAACCCAGGTTCTGCCTGCGGTGCGGCACGCGTATGGTGCGGCGCGAGGAACACGGGCGGCCGCGCGCCACCTGTCCCGCGTGCGGGTTCATCCACTATCGCAATCCGGTGCCGGCCGCGGGGGTCATCCTGACCGGCCGCGATGGGGTGCTGATGGTGAAGCGCGGGTTCGACCCGGCGGCCGGGGCGTGGTGTCTGCCCGCGGGCTTCATGGAGTACGGGGAGACCCCCGAGCGCTGCGCGGTGCGCGAGCTGCGCGAGGAGACCGGGATCTCGGCGCGGCTCAGCGGCCTGTTCGGCGTCTACGCGGGCTTCGACGACCCGCGCGCGCGCGCCGTGCTGATCCTCTACACCGCCGAGCGCACGGGCGGTCGACTCAAGCCCGGCGACGACGCGATCGAGGCGCGCTACTTCCCGCAGTCGCGGCTGCCGCGCCGGATCGCGTTCGAATCGCACCGGCGGGCGCTGGCGGAGTACCGCGCGCGCGGGTGAGCCTCCCGCCCTCGTGGGCGCCACGGGCAGCCCGACGCCGCGCCATTTCTGGCTGGCCAGGCCGGGGCCAGGCTCTCTAGACTCCACCGCACCGGATTCCAGCGAGCCACTCTGGAACAGACCCCGGTCCCGGGAACGGCAGGCGTCCCGGAGAGCATGACAGGAGGAACGCGATGCCCCGGTACGTGATCGAGCGTGAGATTCCCGGCGCCGGCGCCCTGAGCACCGAGCAGCTGATCGGTATCTCGCAGAAGTCCTGCAGCGTCCTCAACCAGCTGGGCCCCACGATTCAGTGGGTCCAGAGCTATGTCACCGGCGACAAGATCTACTGCGTCTACGTCGCGCCGAACGAGGAGATGGTGCGGGAGCACGCCCGGCGCGGCGGCTTCCCGGCGAACCGCATCTCCGAGGTGAAGTCGATGATCGATCCGGTCACCGCCGAGGGTCTCACCGTCGCCGCGAAGCGCTGAACAACCCGGGTCCGGCGGGTGGGGACCCTGCCGCCGGGCTCTCGCGGCATCCCCGGAGCCGGTGGGGACGCGGGGGCCAGGAAGCGGGCGTCCCCCCTACGCCCACGCCGCCGTGCGGCGCGCAGCGTCCTGGCGGCCGAGCGTCATTGCCAGCAGCGAGCCCGCGAGCATCGCGCGATCCAGGTCGAGTTCATCGAACGGCAGCCCACCCTGCTTGTTGCTCAGGTTGAGCACGCCCACCACCTGGTCGCTATGGATGAGCGGGACGGCGATGAACGAGTCCGAGTTGTAGACATCCTGGCCGGTGTGCTGGACCGCCTGGGCATCGGTCTTCACGCGCACGAACAGCGGCTTGCGGTTGTGCGCCACCCAGCCCGAGATGCCCTGGCCGATCCGCACCTTGACCTTGCTCGCCACCGCCGGGTCGATGCCGCGGTGCGCGGCGATGCGGAGCGTCTCGCGGCCGCCGTCGAGCACCATCAGGCTGCAGCGCTCGACGCCGAAGTGCTCGCTGAACCACGACACCATGGTGGCCGAGAAGTCCTGGGTGTCGTGCTCCTGCGACAGCACCTGGAACACGTCCTTGAGGAACCCCACCGTGCGCTGCAGCTCGGTCATGCGCTCCTGGCTCTGCGTCAGCTGCGAGTAGGCCTCGTTCACGTGCTGCGTCGCCGCGGAGGACTGCTCCTCGAGGGCGCGCAGCTGGTCCTTCACCCGCGCCAGCTCCTGCTTGTACTCGCTCGAGTTCCGGTCGAGCAGCTCGATCTCGCGCGCGAGCGCCTGGAGCTTCTGGGCCTTGGCGTGATTCTCGTCGGCGAGTTCCGCGGTCTGGCTGTTGAGCCGGCGGATCCGCTCCTGGAAGTCGGCGGCGGCGGTGCGCATCGCCTTGGGCTCGTCGCCATCGGGTCGCGCGCGCGCGGCGCGGTAGAGATGTTGCGCGAGCGCCAGCGCCGCCATGCTCTTGACGGGGATGAGATCCCCCACCACGCGGCTGCCGAACGCCGCCTTCTTTGGGCTCACCAGCACCAGCATCGCCAGCAGATCCTCCTGGTCCGCGAGCGGCATGCAGACGCAGGACTGCCAGTCGGCGATCGGGGTCAGGGCCTGGAGCGCCGGAGCCTCGGTCGGGTCGGGCTCGTAGAACGGCGAGTTCTGGAACAGGCTCGACAGCAGCGAGCGCCGGTCGGGGGCGTTGAAGAATGCACTGGGGTGGAAGAACTTTCGCACGAGCCGGGCGGGCAGCCGGTCGACCGCCACCGAGACCTCACGCCGCCGCAGCTGGTTGCCCTGACGCTCGTAGATGTTGACCAGGGCGTCGCGGCTCACCTCGTAGAAGGCGAGCGTCGCGCGCCAATCGGGCCGCACCGCCTGCAGATAGCCGAGGAACTCGAACACGACGGCGTCGGCATCCTTGGAGCCGGAGAGGCGCTGCGAGATGTCCCGGAGATCGAACTTCGACATGGGAGGCTCCTCCCGGTGCGGGGCGCGGTTCGTGTGGGCCGCCGGAACAAGGCAATGGCTGTGCCGTGCGGCCCGGCGCCTCGGGTCGTGCATTCCGCCCGCCGCGGGCGCGTGCTAGATTGCGGCCGACGCCCCAGCCGACAGCCCACGAGGAGGTCCCGACCCATGCCCCGATTGATCGCCGACCGTCCCGTCCTGCGCATGACCTCGGAGCTCGGCAAGGTGATGGCCGCCGCGCGCTCCCGCGAGCAGGCGGGCGAGCGCATCATGCACCTCGAGCGCGGCGAGCCGGACTTCGACACGCCGCCGCACATAGTCGAGGCGCTGGCGGCGGCGGCGCGCGCGGGCGAGACCCATTACCCGGATCAGC
>JBBTLZ010000016.1:0-7422 GCA_038068435.1 Candidatus Eiseniibacteriota bacterium
GAGATCATGCAGAACCCGCTGCTCGAGGAGGTGGACGAGCTCACCGAGAGCGAGGACCTGGCCAAGGAGGACTCGCCCGAGGAGAAGGCGAACGAGGAGGCCGAGGAGCCGGCCGAGGAGGACCCCATCGACTGGTCCGAGTACATGCAGGACGGCGCCCTCGACCGGGCCTATATCCCGCAGAGCGAGACCAGCATCGAGTTCCTCGAGAAGGTGCCGGTCACCCGCACGACCCTGGCCGAGAGCCTGCTCGAGCAGCTGCACTTCCTGAACGTGGCGCCCGAGCACATGACCCTGTGCGAGTTCCTGGTCGGCTCGCTCGACGACCGCGGCTACATGGTGACGCCGCTCACCGAGGTCGTGCAGGCGACCGGCTGCCCGCTCGACCAGTGCGAGCGGGCGCTGAGGGTGATCCAGGCACTCGAGCCAGTGGGGGTGGGTGCCCGCGACCTGCGCGAGTGCCTGCTCATCCAGCTCGAGGCGCGCGGCGAGAAGGACACGCAGGTCTGGCGGCTGATCCACGACCAGTTCGACAACCTCGTGAACCGGCGCTTCCCGGAGATCGCACGGCAGCTCAAGTGCACGGTCGGGGAGGTGCAGGAGGTGGCCGACATCGTCGCCACCCTCAATCCCCGGCCGGGCCTCGAGGTCTCGGCCGAGGATCCCAAGTACGTGGTCCCCGACCTGCTGGTCGAGCGGGTCGAGGACGAGTACGTGGTGCTGCTCAACGACCGCAACGTGCCGCGGCTCAGGATCTCGTCGGCCTACGAGAGCGTGCTGCGCGAGAAGAAGAAGTCCGAGCTCAAGGGCAGCGAGAGCAAGACCCGCGAGTACATCAAGGGCAAGCTCAACTCGGCGCGCTGGCTGATCCAGACCATCGAGCAGCGGCGGCGCACCATGATCAAGGTGATGAGCTGCATCATCCACGAGCAGCGGGAGTTCTTCGACAAGGGCATCGCGTTCCTGCGGCCGCTGACGCTGCAGCAGGTGGCGCGGCAGATCGACATGCACGAGTCGACCGTGAGCCGGGTGTGCAGCGGCAAGTACGTGCAGACGCCGCGCGGGGTGTTCGAGCTCAAGTTCTTCTTCTCGTCGGGGCTCGAGACCGAGGACGGCGAGGACGTGTCGGCCCGCACCGCCAAGGACATCATCAAGACGCTCATCGAGGAGGAAGACAAGAAGGAACCATTGTCCGACCAGCGCATCGCGGACCTGCTGCACGAGAAGGGACTGCGCATCGCGCGTCGCACCGTGGCCAAGTATCGCGAGCAGCTGAGCATCCTGCCGGCGCGGTTCCGCCGGCGGGTGGCCTGATCACGCTCCACGTCGCCGCAGCCGGGGGGGTCGCAGATCCGGCGCGGCGAGACTCGACGAGGTAGGCCATGAACATCAGCACCACCGCCCGTCACTGCGAACTCGACCCCGAAGTCAGGATCTTCGTCCAGCAGCGCCTGGAACGGCTGCTCCGCTACTTCCGTGACCCGCGCGACCTCATGGAAGCCCACGTCGTGGTGGCCGCCGAGAAGTACCGTCACTCCGCGGAGATCACCCTCAAGCTGCGTCGCGGCGAGATCGTCGGCCGCGAGCAGGCGGACGACCCGCGCGCCGCGATCGAGCTGGCCGCCGAGCGCCTCGAGCACCAGATCCGCCGTATCAAGGAGAGGCGCCTGGACCGCAAGCGCGGGGGCCGCGCCCGTGAGGTCGCGCTCCCGGCGGCCGCTGAAACGCCGAGCGAAGACGAGGCGCTCCAAGATCTCTTCGACGAGCCCCCCGCGCCGTCCGGCAACGGCGGCACGGCCGACGGCGTCCCGATGGAGGAGTGAATCCGCGTGCAGACGCTCAGCGTTGCCCGCCTGTTCGAAGACCAGCGCCAGGAACTGCAGCTCGAACCGCTCACCGAGTCGCTCGCGTCGCGCCGTGAGATCACCGTCAGCGACATCCACCGCCCGGGCATGGCGCTCATGGGGTTCGTCGAGAACTTCCTGCCCGAGCGCATCCAGATCATCGCCCAGACCGAGCTCACGTATCTCGCGACCCTGAGCCCCGAGGGCGTGCGCGAGGCGATCGACCGCCTCTACCAGTTCTCGATGCCGCTGATCGTGGTGTGCAAGGGGCTCGAGGTGCCCGGCTACCTGGTCGAGCGCGCCAACGAGTTCCAGGTGCCGGTGCTGCGCACCAGCCAGAGCACCACGCCCTTCATCCATTCGCTCACCTCGTACCTGGACCACATGTTCGCGCCCCAGGTCACGGTGCACGGCTCGCTGGTCGACGTCTACGGTTGCGGCCTGCTGTTCACCGGCAGCAGCGCGATCGGCAAGTCCGAGACCGCGCTCGATCTGGTCGAGCGTGGGCACCGGCTGGTGGCGGACGACGTCGTGACCATCACCAAGCGCCACGGCGACCTGCTGATCGGCACCGGCAATCAGCTCCTGCGGCACCACATGGAGATCCGCGGGCTCGGCATCATCGACGTGCAGACGGTGTTCGGCATCCGCGCCATCCGCCTGCAGAAGCGGGTCGAGGTCGAGGTCAACCTGCGCGAATGGTCGGCCGCCGAGGACTACGAGCGGGTGGGGATCGACGACCGCAAGACCGAGATCCTCGGGGTCGAGATCCCGCTGGTGCAGGTGCCCATCACCCCGGGCAAGAACATCACCGTGATCGCCGAGGTCATCGCCCTCAACTACCTGGTCAAGGTGTACGGCGGCTACTCGCCGGCCGAGCGCCTGAACCAGCACCTGATCGAGCTGATGAAGCGCAAGAGCGCCGCCCGCGCCTGGGTGCGCGAGGATACGGAATGACGCCCCGCACCCCCGCCCTGCTGGTCATGCACTCCGACCTGGCGGACGCGCTGCTGCGGGCGGCCGAGAAGGTCTACGGGCCGGTCGAGGGCGTCGAGGTGCTCTCCAACGAGGGCCTCTCGCGCGAGGACCTCGAGCAGGCGATCGCGCGCCGGGTCGAGGACTGGCGCGAGGGGGGCCTGGTGCTCACCGACTTCTGGGGCGGCTCCTGTCACATCTGCGGCGTCGCTGCAGCGCGCGGGCACGGCGACGTGGTGGTGGTGACCGGCATCAATCTGCCGGTGCTGCTCGACTACTTCCACAACCGCGACGAGTACGGCCCGCTGGCGCTGGCGGACCGGCTGCTGAGAAAGGGGCGGGACAGCATCCGCCTGCATCACGGCCAGCCGGTATGAGCTGGCTGCTCCAGCGCGTCGACGACCGTCTCATCCATGGCCAGGTGGTGGTGGCGTGGGGGCAGCGCCTGCATCCGCGGCGCATCTGGGTGGTGGACGACGGCGCGGCCGCCAACGCGTGGGAGCGAGACCTGCTCGCCACCGCCGCACCCGGCGCCGAGGTGCGCGTGGTGACGGTCGCGGAGATGGCCGCCGCCTGGGCGGGGGAGAGCGAGGCGGCCGGAGGGGCATTTCTGCTGGTGCGCGACCTCGGGACCGCGCTGGCGCTGGTCGAGGCCGGCGCCCCCGTGGCCCGCTTCACCCTGGGCGGTCTCCACTACGCCCCGGGCAAGACCAAGGTCAACGAGTACATCTACCTGGACGCGGCCGACCGCGCGCGGGCGCGGGCGCTGCTCGCGCGCGGCGTGGCCCTCGAGGTGCAGGACGTGCCGGCGGCGCGCGCCGAGTCGCTGGTGGCGCTCGACCCCGAGAGCGCGCCCGCGTGACGCGCCGGCGCGCCCCGGCCCTGCTCGGCCGCTGACCGATGCGCCCCGTCACCCTCACGCTGATCGTCCACGACCACCAGCCGGTCGGTAACTTCGACGCGGTGTTCCAGCAGGCCTACGACGACGCCTACGCCCCGTTCCTCGCCTTCCTCGAGGGGCGCCCCGCGATGCGCCTCGCCCTCCACCACAGCGGTCCCTTGCTCCAGTGGCTGGCACTCCATCACGCCGACTACCTGCGGCGCCTGCGCGTGCTGGTCGACCGCGGGCAGGTCGAGCTGTGGGGCGGGGGCTTCTTCGAGCCCATCCTGCCCGCCATCCCCGAGGTGGACCGGCGCGGGCAGATCCGCGCCATGGCCGACTGGCTCGAGCTGGAGCTGGGCCGGCGCCCGCGGGGCCTGTGGCTCGCCGAACGGGTGTGGGAGCCGGGCCTCGCCTCGAGCCTCGCCGCCTCCGGGGTGGGCTACACGGCGGTGGACGACGCACACTTCGTGGCGGCGGGCTTCGAGCGCGAGGCGCTGTGGGGCTACTACCTGACCGAGGACCAGGGCCGCAGCGTCGCCGTCTTCCCCATCCACCGCGAGCTGCGCTACCTGGTCCCCTTCGGCGAGCCCGAGCAGACGGTCGAGCTGCTGCGCCGCGTGGCCGATGGCGGTGAGGGTCGGCTGGTGGTGCTGGGCGACGACGGCGAGAAGTTCGGCGTCTGGCCGGGCACACGCGCGCGCTGCTACGACCAGCGATGGCTCGAGCGCCTTGCCGACGCGCTCGCCGCCCAGCCATGGATCGAGCTGCGCACACCGGCCGAAGCGATCGCCCACCACGCCCCGCTGGGGCTCGCCTACCTGCCGACCGCCTCCTACCACGAGATGCAGGAGTGGGCGCTGCCGCCGGCGGCCCAGGCCCGCTACCACCGCGCCGCCGAGCTGCTCGAGCCCGAGTTCGGCGACGGCGCGCGCGACCTGCTGCGCGGCGGGCACTGGCGCAACTTCCAGGCGCGCTACCCCGAGGCGAACCGCCTCCACAAGCGCATGCTCCACGCGTCGCGCCGGCTGTGGGAGAAGCCGGCCGAGGACGACCAACGCTGGCGCGAGGCGCGCACGCGGCTGTGGCGCGCGCAGTGCAACTGCCCCTACTGGCACGGCGTCTTCGGCGGGCTCTACCTGCCGCACCTGCGCGCGGCACTCTACCGCGAGCTGATCGCGGTCGAGGCGTACCTGGCGCCGGCGGAGCCGCAGATCCAGCGCGCCGACTTCGACCTGGACGGTGCCGCCGACCTGCTGCTCGAGACCCCGCGCTGGGCGGCCTGGGTGTCGGCGCGCGGCGGGCGGCTGTGGGCGTTCGACGATCGGGAGAGGCTCTGGAACTACGGCGACACGCTCGCGCGCCGACCCGAGGCCTACCACCGGCAGCTGGACCAGGCCGAGGTGGGGGCGGCCGAGGGGCGCACCATCCACGGCGCCTTGCGCGTGAAAGAGGCCGGGCTGGCGGCACTCGCCGAGACGATCGACCCGCACGGGCGCGACTCGTTCGTCGACCGCTGGGAGGAGGGCGGCGCCACGCACCACTGGGCGGACGCGGCGTTCGCGGTCAGCGAAGGCGGCGCGGCGGGCTTCACGCTGGCGGTCCCCGAGGGCGCGGCGCCCGCGCTCGCCAAGCGCTACGCGGTGGGGGGCGACGGCATGCTGGAGGTGGAGTACACGCTCTCCTCGGCCCGCGCCCGGCTCGGGATGCTGACGGTCGAGCTGAACCTGGGCCTCCACGTGCCCGAGGCGCCGGACCGCTTCGTCGAGGTGGAGGGCGAGCGCGCCCAGCCTCCGCACTTCGGGGCGCGAGCCCGCCACGCCGTGGTCGCCCGCGCGGCGTTCGTGGACCGGTGGGCCGACCGGCGGCTGGACCTCTGGGTGGACCGCAAGGCGACCCTCGATCGCGCGCCCATCGAGACCGTCTCGCTCTCCGAGGCGGGGGCGGAGCGCGTGTTCCAGGGGGTCGAGGTCCGCTTCGGCCTGGCGGTGGGGCTCGAGCCGGGCAAGCCCTGGCGCGCGCGCTTCCGCGTCGCCCCCGGACGGGCGGGGAGCCCGGCGTGAGCGTCCAGCTGCTGCTCACCATCCTGCTCGGAGGTGTGGCGGCGCTGGACGCCACCCCGGTCGCCCAGACCCTGCTCTCGCAGCCGCTCGTCACCGGCACGCTGCTCGCGGCGATCTGGGGGGACTGGCGCACCGCCCTCGAGGTGGCGATCGTGCTGCAGCTCCTCGCCGCCAGCACCGTGCCGGTGGGCGCGCGCACGCCCGCGGACTACGCCGTCGGCGGGGTGGTCGGGGTCGGCACCGCGCTGGTACTCAACGCCGGCCGTCCGTTCCCCTTCACCCAGGACGCCTGCGCGCTGCTGGGCGTGCTGGTCGGGCTGGTCACCGCCACGGTGGGGAGTGCCCCCCTCAAGTGGCAGCGGCGGCTCAACGAGGGTCTCGCCCGCTGGTGCGAGGAGCGGCTGCGGCTGGGCGATGAACGCGCGCTGGCCGCGGCCCAGCGGGCCGCCGTTGTCCTCGCGTTCGCGGTCGGTGTAGGTTATTGCGCCGTTTGCCTCGGGGTGGCGGTCGTGGGCCTCCGCGAACTGGCCGGCGCGGAGTCGCTCAAGCTCGCGCAGGCATGGCGGCTCGCCCAGCCGCTGTGGCTGGGGCTCGGGCTCGCGCAGATCCTCCACGCCTTCGTGCAGCGGCGGCTCACGCGGGTCGCGGTGTTCGGCGCGGCGCTGATCGCCGCATGGCTGGTGTCGGTCGTGGGGTCGCCCTGAGATGGCGCGCGTGAGCGGGAGCGACCTGGCGCGGGTGGCGGCGCGCACGCCGCTGCTGCAGGCGACCTGGAACTACGAGCGCCAGCAGGGGCTCGGCTGGGCGTGGTGCTTTGCACCCGTGCTCGAGCGGCTGTACCCGGACGCGGCGGTGCGGCGGCAGCGACTGGCGGAGCACACCGCGTACTTCAACACGCAGCCGACGCTGGCCTCGCTGGCGCTGGGGGCGGTGGCGAACCTCGAGGAGCAGCGGGCGGCGGGGCTGACCCCCGAGGACGACGGGGTGGCGCGGGTGAAGACGGTGCTGGGCTCGGCGCTGGCCGCCCTCGGCGACCGGCTGTTCTGGTTCACGCTGCGTCCGTTCGCGGCCTGCCTGGGCGTGCTGCTGGCGCTGGGCGGGTCGTGGACCGGCGCGGTGGCGCTGTGGGTGTGCTACAACGCCGTGCACCTGACGCTCCGGTACCGGGGCGTGGCGTGGGGCTACCGGCAGGGCCCGGCGGTGCTGGGCCAGGGGCTGCGCGAGCGGCTGGAGCGCATGGTGCGCTCGCTCTCGCTGCTCGGTGCCGCGCTGGTCGGGGTGGTGGTGGCGGCCCTGTTGGTGCCGGGCGGCGAGCCGCAGAGCCTGACGTTCCAGGCCACGCTCGCGGGCGGGCTGGCGCTGGGACTGCTCACCGCGCAGCACGCGCGGCCGTCGCCGACCCAGCACGCGCTGGGGGTGGGGGCGCTGTGTCTGGCCGCGGTGTGGTTTCGCTGATCGCGTTGGGGGCCGGGGGACCGCTTGGTCGAAACGCAGCTCGTCATCCGCAACCAGCTGGGACTGCACGCGCGGGCGTGCGCGCTGTTCGTGAAGACCGCGGCCCGCTACAGAGCCCAGGTGTTCGTGAGCCGCGACGACCTCGAGGTCAACGGCAAGAGCATCATGGGCGTGATGATGCTGGCCGCCGAGGAGGGCGCCACCC
>JBBTLZ010000017.1:0-2819 GCA_038068435.1 Candidatus Eiseniibacteriota bacterium
GGGAGCGCCGCGAGGACATCCCGCCGCTGGTCGAGTATTTCATCCGCAACTCCGCCATCGTCCCCAAGCGGACCGTGCGCCTCACGGCCGAGGCGATGGAGGTGCTGCAGCGCTACCGCTGGCCCGGGAACGTACGCGAGCTGGAGAACGTCATCGAGCGCGCGCTGATCCTGTGCGACGAAGGCGTGCTCGATCCTGAGCACCTGCCGATGGGCGTGCGGCTGACGCCGCAGTTCAGCCAGGCCGAGGAGTCCGACCACCTGCCGACCCTGGACGAGGTCGAGCGCCGCTACATACGGCGCGTGCTCGAGGAGTGCAAGGGACACCGGCACAAGGCGGCCAGCATCCTCGGCATCAGCGAGCGGAATCTCTACCGCAAGCTGAAGGAGCTGGAGCAGGCCCAGGGCGCGTGAGCCCGGGCCGCCGCGCCCCGCGGCTCCCGGGTCCTTCCCCCGCTGCGGCTCCCCGAGACGGCCGATGTGTCCGACCGCACTGACAGGGCGACAGGCCCGCCTGTCCACCTGACACCACGCCGTCTCCGGCCTCCCGTTACCAGCTAACGACTTGTGCCGTCGCCGACCTCCATCGGCCGCGAGGCACGCGCGTTGCTTTTGCATCGATGTGCGCGGCGATCACCTCCGCGTGGATCGTCGGGAGCCGACGACCCGCTCGTGGCCGAAGGACCGGAGGTGGTCGCCCCAACGGATGGTGTGCGAGCGCACGGCGCTCGTCGGATGTCGGGGCGTGGTGGTCACCGGGAAATGGCGGAGGCGTTCTCACGAACGAAGTCCCTGCCGCCGTGGGGGGTGTAACAAGTGACGCCGCGCCCCAATTACTCTCAGCCGGCCCGGACGGGAGCCCGCCGGGCGGAAACACCGGGCGGTTCCCGCGACACCCCGTTCGTCCCCGGGAGCCTCCTTCCGCCCGCGACCCCCGCGCGACCCGCCGGTCGTCCCGCCACCCCGGAGAGGAGCACGGTGCCACGGGTCGTGATGCACGTGACGGCCGCCCCGGCCGATCCCCCGGTGCTCTCCCTCCTCGAAACCGAGGGCTTCGACCTGGTCGCGTGCCCCGATGCCCACGCCCTCCTCGAGGAAGTGATGCACCGGATCCCGGACGCGGTGATCTACGCGCTGCGGGCGGACTGCCGGGAGGATCTCGGTGTGCTCCGGCTGATGCGGCGTGCCGCCCCGGATGTTCCGCTGGTGCTGCTGGCGGCCGAGGATTCCCTCGACACGCGCAAGGTCACCCAGAGCCTGCGCCCCATCTACTACGCGGTGTGTCCGGTGGACGGGGCCGAGCTGCGCGACGTGATGCGCACGGCGGTCTCGCGGCGGGGGCGGGTGACGTAGCGACGGCGAACGCAGGCCGTCCGGGCTTGCGGGTCGCCCCGTCGGGAGGCGCACCCACGCGCCGACCTCGACCGGACCCAGCCGGAGGACCCTCATGGCGTCTCGCCGCACCCCCAGGGCCCGCACCGGAACCCGGCGTCGTCCCTACGGGCGCCTGGCGACCCCATTCGAGGAGCGCTACGCGCCGGACACCGTCCGCGTCCACGGCAAGTTCCGCTCGAAGCACTGGAACTACGCCGACCACATCGTCCCGCCCATCTCGGCCTCGGCGGCCTACCGGCTGGAGAGCACGCAGCGCGGCGCCAAAGGGTTCCGGGAGTTCGCCAACCCCGAGTTCAACCGGGCCTCCCACGCCCCCATCTACATCTACGACCGGCTGGACGAGCCCACGCGCGGACTCCTCGAGGAGAACCTCGCGCTGATCGAGGGCGGTGAGCGCGCCGCGTGCTTCGCGACCGGCATGGCGGCGATCTCGGCCGCCCTGGGCGTGCTCCTGCGCGCGGGCGACCGGGTCGTGGCGCACCGCACTCTCTACGGCTGCACCTGGTCGCTGTTCGCCAACTGGTTGCCGCGATCCGGCGTGAGCGTGGACATCACGGATCTGAACGATCCGGCGGCGCTCGAGGCGGCGCTCGAGGCACCCGAGGTGATGGCGGTCTACCTCGAGACACCCTGCAACCCCACGCTCGAGCTGATCGGCCTCGGCTCCGTGGCGCGGGCCGTGGCGCGGGCCAACGCGCGGCGCGCCCGCCGCCTGCGGGGCCGGGCGCACCGGCGGATCTTCTCGGTGGTGGACAACACCTTCGCCACGCCCTACTGCCAGCGACCGCTCGCGCACGGCATCGACATCGTCGTGCACAGCCTGACCAAGAACCTGGGCGGGTTCGGCACCGACATGGGGGGAGTGGTCGTGGTCCCGCGATCGCTCGAGCCCGATCTTCTCCTCTACCGCAAGGACTACGGTGCGCCGCTGGCGCCACGCGCGGCGTGGCCGGTGCTCGCCTACGGGCTCCCTTCGCTGGGCGTGCGCGTGCGGGAGCAGCAGCGGAGCGCGCTCCGCGTCGCCCGCTTCCTCTCCCGGCACCCGAAGGTCGCGCGCGTCTCGTACCCCGGATTGGCCTCGCACCCGCAGCACGCGCTGGCGCGGCGCCAGATGCGCGACCCACAGGGGCGATTCGCACCGGGCACGCTGGTGTACTTCACGCTCGCGGGAACGCCGGCGGCGGCGCGCCGGCGCGGCGAGCGGGCGATGGACCACCTCGCGCGGCACTCGCTGGCGATCACCCTCGCGGTGAGCCTGGGACAGGTGCGCACGCTGATCGAGCATCCCGCCTCGATGACGCACGCGGCCGTACCGCCCGCGGCGCAGGCCTCCGCCGGGATCGACCCGGGTGGCGTGCGGCTGTCGCTGGGGCTCGAAGACCCGGCCGACATCATCGCCGACCTGCGCGAGGCGCTGGATCGGGC
>JBBTLZ010000018.1:0-6400 GCA_038068435.1 Candidatus Eiseniibacteriota bacterium
TTGAAGCGGTCTCTTAGGCCTTGCGCACGCCCGAGGCCTGCAGGCCCTTCGGCCCGCGGGTCACTTCGAACTCGACGCGCTCGCCTTCGACGAGGGTCTTGAAGCCCTCTCCCTGGATGGCCGAGAAGTGCACGAACACGTCCTCGCCGCCCTCCTGAGAGATGAAACCGAACCCCTTCGCCTCGTTGAACCACTTCACGGTGCCACTAGCCACGTACTACTCCTTTGAAACAAGGGCGCGACGGCCCTCTGACCATGCCGCCTGATCGCGACGGCTGCGTCCGGTCACAGTGACCGGCGACCCGGGTCTCTGGGACGGCGCGGCCCAACAGAAAGGCCACCATGGATGTCCCTGGTGGCGATCGAAGGCTTATCTCGCACATCCACAGCAACCCAAGACGGTCAGTACGATGTGGCTTCGAGCTTCCCGGTGCAAGCCCTATTGGCGGGCCGCCACCAGACGGGCGCGCGCCGCCAGGCGCATACCGTTGCGGCCCATAGCCTTAGCTCCAGGCCCACGGCCGGGGTCCAGGCCGGCCCGCCGGGCGCGGCGCCTACACCACCTCGATCGCCGGCGCCTCGCGGATCGCCCCGGCCGACACCGCGCGCCGGTAGAGCAGCTCCAGTGCCCGCCGTCCGCTCTCGCCCATGTCGAGCGTCAGCTCGTTCACGTACATGTGGACGAACCGCTTGCCCTGCGGCACATCGAGGCCGCGGCCGAATCGCAGCGCGTACGCGATCGCCTCCTCCTCGTGGTCGATCGCGTCCCGGATGCTGGCGCGGAATCCCTCGCTCGCCGCGCGCATCAGCTCGGGGCCGAGGTCGCGCCGGACGACATCGAGCCCCAGCGGCACCGGCAGTCCGTCTCGTTGCTGCCACAGCTCACCGAAGTCGAGCACCTTGACCAGTCCCTCGGCGCGGTAGGTGAGCTGACTCTCGTGGATGATGACACCGGCCTCCACCTCGCCGGCGCGCACCGCGGCCGGGATGCGGTCGAACATCACCTCCACCGGCACGCACTCCGGGCACTCGATGCGCAGCAGGAGTGCCGCGGTCGTGAGTGGCCCCGGGATGGCGACGCGCCGGCCGCGCAGCGACTCGAGCGTGCGCGGCGCGCGCGCGACCACCACCGGACCGTAGCCGATGCCCATCGAAGCGCCGCAGGCGAGGATGGCGTAGCGGTCGGCGAGGAACGCGTACGCGTGGGCCGACACCGCCGTGATCTCGAGGTCGCCGCACTCGAGCGCGCGGCGGTTCAAGCTCTGGATGTCTTCGAGCACGTGCTCCACGCGGCAACCGGCGATGCTCGCGCGCCCGGTGTGGAAGCCGTAGAACATGTAGGCGTCGTCGGCGTCGGGGCTGTGGCCGAAGCGGAGGGTGCGGAGAGCGGGGGCGGTGGACATCCGCGAATCGCTCAGGCGACCGGGGTGAGGTAGGCGACCAGCCGCGCCAACGCGCGCGGCCAGGCCCCCGCGTAGGTCTCGGCGAACGGCGCGTACTCGGGGCGCGCGGGCAGCCGGTGCCGGGTGATGAGCACCGAGCCGGTGTCCCGGCGGGCGAGCTCGAACCCGACGCGCCCGGCGTAGCCATCCGGATACCCCGAATGCCCGCCCTCGAACGCGCACGAGGTGGGCGGTTGCAGCACCACCCAGTGACCGGCGAACGGCTCCGGCGAGGCGCCCTTGCGCGTCCAGCGCAGCGTCAGCTTGCCGCCCTCGGTCGGGTCGCTCTCGGCCTGGTCGCAGAACCAGCGCGCGAGATGCTGCGCCTCGGTGAGCGCCGCGTAGACGCGCTCGGGCGGGGCGGCAAGCTCGGTGCGGAACTCGAGCAGCGTGGTGGCGATGGAGGCGGTCACGACGCCTTTCTCACCGCCCGCTCGGCCGCCTGTGCCCAGAGGAAGGCGCGCAGCGCGTCGAGCCCCTCGCCCGTCCGCGCCGACACCGCGAAGGAGCCCGGGAACTCGACCCTGAGGCCGGCGATCACGTCGGGGTCGGCGATCAGGTCGGTCTTGTTGAAGACCAGCGTCGTCGGGCGCGGGGTCTCGAGGATCTGCTCGAGCACCTCCTCGACCGCCGCGATCTGGCGGCGAAAGTACGGGTCGGCGGCGTCCACCACGTGCAGCAGCAGGTCCGCCTCGATCGCCTCGACCAGCGTGCTGTGGAACGAGGCGACGAGATGGTGCGGCAGCTTGCGGATGAAGCCGACGGTGTCGGTGAGCAGGGCGACCTGGCGCGTCGGACTCACCAGCTGCCGCGTGGTGGCGTCCAGCGTGGCGAAGAGCCGGTCCTCGACCAGCACGTGCGAGCGCGTGAGGGCGTTGAACAATGTGCTCTTGCCGGCGTTGGTGTAGCCGACCACCGCCGCGCGGAACTCGCGGCGCCGTCGGCGGCGCTGGGTCTCGCGCTCGCGCTCGACCGCCTGCAGCTCCTTCTTGAGCCGGGCGATGCGCTCGCGCACGATGCGGCGGTCGGTCTCGAGCTGGGTCTCGCCCGGGCCGCGGGTGCCGATGCCGCCGGCCTGACGCTCGAGGTGCTTCCACAGGCCGGTGAGCCGCGGCAGCGTGTACTCGAGCTGCGCCAGCTCCACCTGCAGCCGCGCCTCGCGCGTGCGCGCGCGGCGCGCGAAGATGTCGAGGATCAGCTCCGAGCGGTCCACCACCTTGCGGCCGAGCGCCTTCTCCAGGTTGCGCATCTGGGCGGGCGAGAGGTCGTCGTCGAAGATGACCATGTCGGCGTCTGCCGCCTCGACCTGGGCCTTCAGCTCGTCGAGCTTGCCCTTGCCGATGAAGGTGGCGGGATGGATGGTGCCGCGCTTCTGCGTCACCGTGTCCAGCACCCGCGCCCCGGCGGTGTCGGTGAGACGGGCCAGCTCCTCGAGCGAGCGCGCGAGGAAGGCGCCGCTGCGGCCGCCGTGGCCGACCAGCACCGCGCGCTCGGCGCGGGGCGGGTTGACGATCTGGTGCAGGGACTTCAAGCGCCGGGCCTGACTTCCAGCTCGTATCCGGCAGGCGTCAGGTTCTCGAAGCTCCCGTCCGCGCGCACCAGCACCAGGTCCTCGATGCGCACCCCGAGATCCTGCGACGGGTAGTAGAGCCCCGGCTCCACCGTGATGACCATGCCGGGCTCGAGCACCTGCGTGTTGGAGGGCGGGCCGCCGAGGCGCGGCGCCTCGTGCACCGCGAGCCCCACACCGTGGCCGAGCCCGTGCACGTAGCCCTCCTGCGCGGTCTCGTTGGTCCGCGGGGTGGCGTGACCGCGCTGCTCGAACAGCTCGCAGACGCGCTCCTGGTACGAACGGCACACCTCGCCCACCTTGAGCTGGTCCATCGCCAGCCGGAAGGCATCGTGCACGTCGGCGTAGAGCCGCTTGAGCGGGTCCGGGGCCGGTCCCAGGCAGAAGGTGCGCGTGAGGTCGCTGTGATAGCCGCCGCCCGCCTCGCCCGGGAAGATGTCCACCAGCAAAGGTGCTCCGGCGCGCAGCAGGTCGGCATCGTTGCCGCGGTTGTGCGGCACGCCGGCGTCGCGGCCCTGCGAGACGATGGTCTCGCCGCCCTCGAGCCCGTGGGCGAGGAACTCCTCGTGCAGCAGATGCCGCAGGCTGCCGAGCGTGACCTGGCCCGTGCCGTTCCGGAAGTGCTCACCCTCGCGCTTGAGCGTCGCCAGGTGGTGGCGCAGGCGCTCGACCGCGGCCACCGCACCCCGCGCGGAGCGGCGGATCATCGCCACCTCGTCGGCGTCCTTGGTCATGCGCGCCAGCATCATCACGTCGGGGAAGTCGCGGTCCACCTCGATCTCGGGCGCCACGGCGCGCACGCGCTCGAGCATCTCGTAGGCGAATCCCGAAGACAGGTCGCCGAAGAACGCGACCCGACCGCGCATGCCCAGCATGGCGCAGGTCTCGGCCATGAGCCCGCCGAAGGCGCGTGCCGGGTGCCCCTCGCGATCGATGCGCTGGTTCAGCCCGTGCTGCGGGAAGGTCGAGCACTCGCAACCCACCCGTGCCGCCTGGTCGCGCTCCATCGGGTCGTGGATGAGATGGGCGTGCCCGTCGGGCGTGCGAAAGCATATCCCGACGTGGATCTTCTCCCCGGTGGCGTAGTACATCGCCGGGCTGTAGCGGTCGTAGGCGAAGACCACCATGCCGGCGAGGCCGCGTTCCTTCATCAGACGGTCGACGTCCTGGCGCAAGGCTCCTCCTGTCGCGGGGTCGGGACACGGCGCTGCGAAGACGGGCGATGATGCTAATGCATCGGCCCGCGGGGGAGAAGTGCCCACTCGCGTGTCCCCTCGCGACAGTGCCCACTCGCGGACGGGGCCCCGGTCCGCGGCGCCGCTACCCCACCCACCGCTGCGAGGTTCGCCGCCGTCCGCCGCCGAGCATCCGCATGGCGATGAATCCGAATGCGAAGCCGCCGATGTGCGCCCACCACGCCACGCCGCCGCCGCCCCCGTAGCCCAGCGCGAGCGCGCCGCTGAAGAACTGCATCACGAACCACAGGCCCAACACCAGCACCGCCGGCAGCGCCATCACCTGGAAGAACGGGAAGAGCGGCACGAGGGTGACGACACGGGCGCGCGGGAAGGCGACCAGGTAGGCACCCAGCACGCCGGCGATGGCGCCGCTCGCCCCCACGGTCGGCAACCGCGAGGCCGGGTTGAACGCGTAGTGGAGTGAGGCGGCGACGATGCCCGCGAGCAGGTAGAAGACGAGGAACCGTGCGTGGCCCAGGCGGTCCTCGACGTTGTCGCCGAAGATCCACAGGTACCACATGTTCCCCACCAGATGGAGCCAGCCGCCGTGCAGGAACATGGAGGTGAGCGCGGTGAACGCCGGGCCCGCCACCGGCTCCTCGCCGAAGCGCAGCGCGAGCGTGAGACGGGCCGGGACCAGCCCCCACTCGTAGATGAAGGGCCGCAGCTCCGGTCCCAGCAGCAGCTCGTAGAGGAACGCGACCGCGTTGATCGCGATCAGCAGGCGCGTGACGACCGGTACCGTCTGCGATGGGTTCTCGTCGCGAAGCGGGATCATGATGGGGCTCGGGGCGCGCGGAGGCGGGTCGAGGGGAGGCGCGCACGATGCGCGCGAGCCGGCGCCGGAAGCAGGTTGACGGCTCTCCCGATGCGCCCCTATCCTGCGCCGCGCGGGAAACTGCGGTGCATCCGATGCGCCCCGTCGTGCATCCGAAGGGGCGCTTCAGCGCATAGTAGCGGCGAGATGGGGGGTGTTTCCATGTCCAATGCGGTCGCCGTCACCGACCAGACCTTCGAAGCGGAAGTTCTGCAATCGCCGGTGCCGGTTCTGGTGGACTTCTGGGCAGCGTGGTGCGGACCGTGCAGGGCAATCGCCCCGGCCGTGGACGAGATCGCGGCCGAGTACCTGGGGAAGCTAAAGGTCGTGAAGCTCGACGTCGATCAGTACGGCGTGGTCTCGGGACGATACAGCGTCCTCGGGATCCCGACCCTGCTGCTCTTCAAGGGTGGTCAGGTGGTGGAGAAGATGGTGGGCGCCTACCCCAAGGCGGTGATGGTCTCGAAGATCACGCCGCACCTGGCCTAGGACTCCGAGCCGGGCTCAGGCCCGCACGCAGCGCACGGCCCGCGTCTCGCGACGCGGGCCGGCGTGTTGGGGGTCTCGGCGCGAAGGACTCCGAGCCTGGCTCACTTCTTCGCCGCGAACTCCAGCGATGCCGAATTGATGCAGTAGCGCAGCCCGGTCGGCTTGGGCCCGTCGTCGAAGACGTGGCCCAGGTGGCCACCGCAGCGGGCGCACGACGCCTCGTCGCGCACCATGCTGTGGCTGTCGTCGGTCGCCACGCTCACGTGGCTCTTCTCGATCGGCGCCCAGTAGCTGGGCCAGCCGGTGCCCGAGTCGAACTTGGTCTCGGAGCTGAACAGCTCGAGGCCGCACGCCGCGCAGCGATAGACCCCGGCGGCGTGGTTGTTCCAGTACTTGCCGGTGAACGCCACTTCGGTGCCCTGTTTGCGGAGCACCCGGAACTGCTCGGGCGTGAGCAGCCGCTTCCACGCCTGCTCGCTCTTCACGATCTTCTCGATGCCGCGCTTCGCCTGCGCGGGCTCCGTCTTCGCGGGCCCGGCTCCACCCATCCGCGGCATGCCGGCGATGCAGAGCGCCAGCGCCAGGGTGGTGACGAGGATCCTGCCGTTCATCGGTGCGTTCCTTTCCCGAGGGTGACGCGCGGCGGGCCGGGCGCTGCCGACGGGCTGCCCTTCGACATCCCGAAGGCCCCCAGCCCGACCCCGCCGTGCAGCGCTTCTACGGAGGACGGCCGGGCGTGGGATGAGGATTCTCGCACAGGGCGGTCCGGCCTTGGTCAAACATCGTCGCCCGCCCGCGAAGCCGCTCGCCTGCGCGAGCAGCGACGCGAACTGGCGCCGGTACT
>JBBTLZ010000019.1:0-6568 GCA_038068435.1 Candidatus Eiseniibacteriota bacterium
GGGCCGGACGGTGCTGCTGCGCGCCGACATGGATGCCCTGCCCATCCAGGAAGAGAACGACACGCCCTATCGCTCGCAGGTGGCGGGCAAGATGCACGCGTGCGGGCACGACTGCCACACGTCGATCCTGCTGGGGGTCGCGAAGCTCTTGGCGCGCGACGCGGGCGAGCTGCCGGGGGCGGTGACGCTCTGCTTCCAACCCGCCGAGGAGTGCGGCGGCGGCGCGGAGACCATGATCGCCGAGGGCGCCCTCGCCGACCCCCGGCCCGATGCGGCCTTCGGTCTCCACGTGTGGCAGGACCTGGACCTCGGGCAGGTGGGCGTGACGCCGGGGCCGTTCATGGCGGCGGTGGACGAGTTCACCGTCACCGTGACCGGCAAGGGCGCGCACGCCGCCATGCCCCATCTGGGGGTGGACCCGGTGGTCTGCCTCGCGCACATGGTGACGGCACTCCAGACCATCGCCAGCCGCAGCGCCTCACCGTTCGACGAGGTGGTGGTGAGCGTCACGCAGATCCGTGCCGGCAGCGCCTTCAACATCATCCCCGGCAGCGCCTGGATGAACGGCACCGTCCGCGCCTTCGACCCGGCCCTCTGGGAGGCGCTGCCGGGCCACTTCGACCGCATCGTGCGCGGCGTCGCTGAGGCCTTCGGCTGCACGGTCGAGATCGACTACCACCGCTTCAACCAGCCGACCGTCAACGATCCGGCCATGGCCGCTCTCGCCCGCGAGGCTGCGGCCGAGGTGGTGGGCCGCGACAACGTGCGCGACGACATCCGCACCATGGGCGGCGAGGACTTCTCAGCGTTCCTGAGGAAGGTCCCGGGCTGCTTCATCGCCATCGGCTCGCGCAATGCCGCGCGCGGGCTGACCTACGGGCACCATCACCCGCGCTTCGACGTGGACGAACAGTGTCTCGCCATCGGCGTCGAGGTGCTCCTGCGGACGACCCGCCGGTTCCTGGGAGAGGCGCGGTGAGCCGCCGGCTGCTCGCCGCCGCGCTCGCACTCATCCTCGCCGCTTCGGTCGCGTTCGCCGACTGGCTCCAGCCCGACCCGTCGTACCGCGACGCCCAGTTCCTGCTCCGCCAGGCGCTGCGCGACACGCTCGGCCACGGCGGCGAACCGGCCCGGCTGGACACGCTCGGGCTGGCGTTGCTGCGGCTGGGGCGCTTCGACGAGGCGCGTGCGGTGTACGGGCGCGCGCTGGCGGTCGACCCGTACGACGCCGCTCCGGCGGCCGCGTTCGGCAAGCTGGCGCTGTTCGCCGACCGCTTGAGCGAGGCCGAGAGTCTGTTGAGCGTGGCGGTGGCCGCCCTCACCGAGTCCGGTGCGCTGGCCGATCTCTACGCCACACGGCTGCGCCGCGGCGACTACGCGCGCGCCGCGGAGCTGGCGCCGCTGGTCAACGACCAGGGTCGCGTGCCCATGCTCGAGCTGATGGCCGAGCACCCTCCGTACCGCGTCACGGCCGGCCCAGACGAGGCGAAGGTGCCGTGGTCCAAGGGCTACCCGATCCCGCTCATGCGGGTGAAGCTCAACGGCCGGTCGGTGCTGATGGCGCTCGACACGGGATCGCGCGACCTGATCGTCGACCAGTCCTTCGCACGGACCTGCGGCGTGAAGATGCTGCCCCTCAAGTCGCTGGTGTTCTGGGATGGCGCCCGCATCGCGGTCCAGAACGCGCTGGTGCAGCGGCTGGAGCTCGGCGGCATGCGCATCGAGGACCTGCCGGCCGGCGTCACCGGCCTGCGCAAGTGGATGCTGCAGGTCAACCCGCAGGCGGAGCCGGTCGCCGGCGTCATCGGCCTCGGGCTGCTGCGCAACTTCACGCCCACCATCGACTATCGCGGCCAGGCCCTCGAGCTGCGCCGGCCGGGCCGCCCCTATCCCGTCGGCCCGAACGCACTGCGCGTGCCGTTCGAGATCTGGGGCGAGTCGGAGCTCACCGTCTACGGCTCGCTCAACGGCGGCCGCCGCATGGCGCTGGTGTTCCAGAGCGGCGTCGGCGGCTGCGGCGTCGGGGCCCCCGCCGACGTGTTCGCGGAGGTGGGCGTCAAGCCGGGCAAGCTGGCGCGGGCGTTCAAGGGTGCGGGGAGCGTGCTGCAGGGCCGGCCGTGGGCGGCGGTGAGCGTCCCCAACGTGGTGGTCGGCCCGCTGGTGCGCGAGAAGGTGGCCGGCTGGTCGGGCGTGCTCGACGAGGCCGAGCTGTGGAAGCACGGCGTGCGGCGCGACGCCATCCTCTCGCACGACTTCTTCCACGGACAGCGCGTGACCATCGACTGGGAGAAGCGCGAGCTGGTGGTGGAGGGGAAGGAGTAGCGGCCCGACCGCGCGCGCCCGATAGAGCGCGGCGGCGTGGCTGAAGTCGTCAGCTCGATGGAGGCTCTCGGCGGCCGCGGACCGCTAGTCCTTGTCGGTCTTCCCTTCGGGCTTCTCCCGCCCGCCCTTCTCCCCCTCCGGCACCGCGATCAGCGTGCCGCCCACCTTGACCCCGGCGCCATGCTCGAACACCAGCCGGCCGCCGCGCATGCCGGCGATGCCGACCGTGGTCGCCGCCGCCAGATGCAGCAGCAGCGCGAGTCCCGCCACCGCGGCGCGCGCAGCGCCCAGCCGGCCGGTGACCGCGCGGGTGACCACCGCCGCGATCCCGAGCCAGAGGGCGAGCAACGCGACATCCTCGTGCTCCTCGATCGCGTGCTCCGAGACCCCCTGGCGCTCGACGCCCTCTTCGGCGGCCCGTCCCGACAGGACCGCGGCCGCTGCCCCCAGCACGCCGACGATCAGCATCGCGAAGGCCGCCTTCCGCCACCACTCGCTGTCGAGCGCGCGGCCCATCAGCTCGAACACGGCGCCGACGATGATGAGCGCGATCGGGGCGTGCACGATCGCGGGGTGGAACGGTGCCAGCGCTTCCATGTCGCACCTCCAGAGGTCGAAGCGGGAGCCTGCGAGGGGGGTGCCGAGCGTAGCCGCTGCCCGCGACCGCGGCAAACCGCGACCGCGCCGGGGTCGTGACGCTCCGCGCGCGCCGCTCCGCGCGCGCCGCCTCGCCGCCGGTGCGCCGACTTGCTAGAGTCACGCTCCGTGAAGACGGAGACCACGGAAGGCCCCCGACGGCCGCATCCCGCCGTGACCGTGCTGCTCGCGCTCGGCGTCACCGCGCTGGACGCCGCTCTGCTCGCCGGCGCCCTCGGCGGAACGCCCGCGCTCCTCGCCCATCACCGCGCGCTCGCCCTGCTGGGGCTGTGGACGGTGGGTGGCGTGACGCTGGCGCTGCTGCGCCCGGTGCGCGGGCACGACGCGGTCACCGTCGAGCGCGAGGCGCCCTTCGTGATGCTGGCGCTGTTCGTGATCCCGCTCGCCAGCCCGCCGGTCGCCGCGCTGGGAGAACGGCTGGCGCTCTGGGCGCTCCCCGGCGGCGCGGCGCTCCGGTGGGCCGGGGTCGCGCTCTCGGGCGCCGCGCTCGCCCTGCGCATCGCCGCGATGGCGCAGCTCGGACCGCGCTTCTCGCCCCGGGTTGCGTTGCAGCGCCAGCACGCGCTCGAGACCCGCGGGCTCTACGCGCGCATCCGCCACCCGGGCTACGCGGGCGCCTGGCTGGTGGCGCTCGGCGGCTCGCTCGCCTTCGGCAGCGCGCTCGCCCTGCCGCTGGTGGCGGTGATGGGGTCGCTGCTCTGGAGCCGCGCCGGGCGGGAGGAGTCCATGCTCGAGCGGCACTTCGGCGACGAGTACCGGCGCTATCGCGCGCGGACCGGCCGCTTCGTTCCGCGGCTCGTTCCCTCCCGGACGCCGCAGGTGTAGGCGACCCGCGGCCGCGCCGTCTTTCGCCGTGCTGTCGCCGTGCTTGGCGCCCGCGGCATGCTCGGCTATGCTCGCCGCCGTGCGGCTTGCCTACCACATGATGTCGGCGCCCCCGCCGATCGGCCTGCTGTTCCTCGCGCGCACCGCGAAGGGTCTGCGGTATCTGGAATTCATGGACCGCAAGAGCCTCAAGCGCATGATCGCCTCTCACGAAGAGGAGTGCCCCGACGCCACCTGGGAGCCTTCGCTCCTGGAACTCAAGGGCATGACCGAGCAGCTCGCGTCGTACTTCCTGGGCACGCTGCACGAATTCGAGATGCCGCTCGACCTGGTCGGCTCCGAGTTCCAGACGAGGGCGTGGAGGGCGCTCCGCCGGATCCCGTTCGGCGCGACCCGCACTTACGGCGACATCGCGCGCGCGATCGACCAACCGAAGGCCGCCCGCGCCGTCGGCCTCGCCAACCACGACAACCCGCTCGCCATCGTCATCCCCTGCCACCGCGTCATCGGCGCGAACGGCAGCCTGACGGGTTATGGCGGCGGCATGAACCGCAAGCGCTGGCTGCTCGAGCACGAAGCCCGACACAGCAAGCCAGCGGGAAGACAGGGAGATCTTTTCGCGGCCGCGGGAGAGCACGGTGGCCGGCGCTCGTCACGCTGAGCGCCGTCGTCTCACACAGGGAGATGTGGTGATGTCACAGAGCCTTCAGCGCCGCTTCGCGGCGTTCGTGCTGTCGTTCACGCTGATCGCCAGCGGCGGCCAACCTCGACAAGGGCGACCACGCGGCGTGGGTCTGGAAGGGGCGCTGTCACACCGTCACGGGCGGTGATTTGGCCACGGTCACGCCGGACGGGATCTTCGACGGCAACCCCACCGGAGTCGGCGCCGGCACGACGACATGGCGGGCCGGCTGATGATCACCGACCCTTTGGCGAGCCCACGAATCGACGTCTGGGACTTCCGTATCACCGGGGCGCGGTACACGCTCGCGAGCGGCCAGGACCTCATCGAGATCACGAACTGCGGTCTCGCCGCTGGCAACCTGCGGCGATACCGAATCGCGACCCTGGCGCCCGCCTCCACCGAGCCGGCGAGCGCTCACCCATCAGCCGACTCAAGGCCGGCTGTCGACAACGTGCCCAGACTTCACACCTAGGCCGCCTTCCGATCGCCGCCAGACACTCGCCGATAGTGCTGCTGTTTGACGATCACTGCCGCGCAGTGCTCGGCGAAGGACAAGAGTAGGCGGGCGTGGAACGGCGTGAACTCCTCCCCCTCCACCACCCGACACACGTTGAAGACGCCAAGCGTCGTGCCCTGGAATCGCATGGGGACACTGAGCGCCGAGATGATGTGGCGGCCGAGCTTCACCTCCTGGGCGAACCTGGCGCGCATCTCCGGCGGGTTGATCACCAGGGCTTCGCCTGACGAGAAGACGAACCCGGCGATGCCTTCGCCGGGCTTGAGGGTCGCCCCCTCCACCAGGCTGGCATCGACGCCGGCGGTGACCCGCACCTCGAGGGTCTTGCGGTTCGGGTTGTAAAGCATGATCGAGGACTGGTCCGCATCGAGGCAGGCGAGGACCCGCCGGGCCGCCAGGCCGAGCATGGCGTGCAGGTCAAACTTCATCGCTAGCTGCGTCGTGACGTCGAACAGCGCAGAGAGCTCGGCGATCCGTTCCCGCAGCGCCGCCTCCCGAACGAGCACCCCCTGGAGCTGAACCTCAACGGTGTGCAATTCCCGCTCCCGGTAGAAGACATAGAGGACGAAGACCAGTACGAGCGTGCAGAGGCCGACGAGGGCGGTTCCCTGACTGGAGGGAGAGGTGGACAGGGAGCTTTCGCCTGACGGCGTGGAGCTCAGGAGCACGACCGTGACGGTCAAAGCCCCGAGGAGCACCGCACCCGCCGTCCAGAGGTGGCGGCGGTAGCGGGCAACGCGATTGAGATGTTGTTCCATCGATCCTCCGCGAATGATGGAGCAACCCCGCCGCGCCACGGAAGCTCCGCCCACGAGTATCGGCAAATCGCTGCGTTGTCTAAACCCTGTCCTCCGGGGGACGCTCGAGGTTTCCCATGGACCGTGTGACTTTCTTGCACTAACTGATATAGGACGCTAGACAGCAGGGGCTTGAGTCGGGTGACGGCCATCCCGAATCCCATGCGGCGCCACGTGGAGTTGACCCGCCGATGCGGAGCTCCGCATCGGCGGGCAGACTTCACAGCTAGACCCCGCCCCCGAAGTGGTCGTAGCCCTTCGCCGGCAACGGGCGCTCGCTTCCCCCCGCGTCTTTCAGGATGAGAACGCCCGCGGCGTCGGTGAAGCGACCGACGATGGTGATTCCTCCCGCCTTCGCGTGCGCCACCGCCTCCGCGGGGTCCATCGCCAGCAGCAGCTCGTAGTCGTCGCCGGGACCGAAGCGCAGCGCCTCCACCGTCACACCGAGCCACTCGGCCGCGCGCGCGAGGAATGCGTCCTTCGGCCATGCCGCCGCGTCGATCTCCGCCCCCACGCCGCTCGCCTCGCACAGGCGCGCCAGGTCGCCGGCGAACCCGTCGGAGATGTCGATGGCCGCGGTCACGGCACCGGCCCGCGCGAGGTCCCGCGCCTCCCGGACGCGGCACGTTGGGGAAAGCCACGCCTCGACGACCGGCTCCAACCCACCGTGGCCCGCTCGAGCCTTGGACTCCCGCAGCAGCCGCAGCCCCGCGGCCGCGCCCCGCGCCGCGTCCACGCCCGGCCGCGCTCGACCTCGCCGATCAG
>JBBTLZ010000019.1:6578-71644 GCA_038068435.1 Candidatus Eiseniibacteriota bacterium
AGCCGCAGCCCCGCGGCTGCGCGGCCGAGCGAGCCGGTGACACCGATGAGATCCCCGGGTCGCGCGCCACTGCGCGTCCACGCCCGGCCGCGCTCGACCTCGCCGATCAGCGTGAGGCTGAACCATTCCGGCCCCTCCACTGCCGCGAGATTGCCGCCGACGATACCGGCGTCCTCGCCCGACAGCGCCTTCGCGACGCCCGCCTGCAGCCGGATGAGATCGTCCGCGTCGTGATCCGGGCGCACGCCCAGCGCGAGCAGCGCCCAGCGGGGCTGTGCCGCCATGGCGGCGAGGTCGCTCAGGTTGGCGAGCGCGAGACGCGCGCCGAGCACGCCGACTTCGACTCCCTCGGCGGGATAGTGCCGGCCCTCGACGAACGCGTCGGTGGTGACGACCAGGTCACGGTCCGGCTCCGCTCGCAGTACCGCCGCGTCGTCGCCGGCGTCCACCAGCGTGCCCGCCGGCGCCTGGCGTGCCGCGGCGAGGCGCCGCAGCACCTCGAACTCGCCCAGCTCACGCAGGGACGGCATCGCGGTCGCGCCTCTCGTGGTGCGCCGGCAGCAGCAGCGCGAACAGCAGGGCCGCCAGCAGCGCAAGTGCCGCGCTGACACCGAAGGTGGCGGCCGGCCCGAAGCGGTCCCACAGCAGGCCGCCGACCACACTCGCCGGCAGCAGCGCCGCGCCGACGGCGGCGTAGTAGAGGCCGTAGGCGGTGCCGCGCCGGCCCTCGCCCACCAGGTCCGCGAGCATGCTGCGCTGCGAGCCCTCGAGCAGCGCGCTGTGCACGCCCAGCCCGACGAACGCCGCGACCACCGCGACCGGCGTCGCCCGCCAGGCGAGCAGCGCGTAGCAGGCCGCGAACGAGAGGTACGCCGCGAACAGCAGCGGCCGGCGGCCGATGCGATCGGAGAGATGCCCCAGCGGCCACGAGAGCAGCGCGTAGACGAGGTTGTAGACCATGTAGACCAGCGGCACCTGGGCGGCGCTGAACCCCGCCTGCCCGGCGCGCAGCAGCACGAACGCCATGCTGCTTCCCGCCAGCGAGAACACCCCGGCGACGACCAGGAACCGGTAGACCGGACGGCCCAGGCCGCCCAGCTCGCTCAGCAGCGTCGCTCCGCTGCGGCGCGGCGCCGAGCGTGGCGCGCGCACGAAGATGGCGAGCACCAGCATCGAGAGCGCGGCCGGCACGGTGGCGAGCACGAAGATCCGCCGCAGCTCGCCCGGGTAGGCGCTCAGCAGCGCGAACGCCGCCAGCGGCCCGAGTGCGGCGCCCAGCGTGTCCATCGCACGATGCAGGCCGAACGCGCGCCCGATCTGGTCCGGCGCCACCGAGTCGGCGATCAGCGCGTCGCGCGGCGGGTTGCGCAGGCCCTTGCCGACGCGGTCCGAGAAACGCAACCCCAGCACCGCGCCCCACGAGCCGGCAAGGGCCATCCCCCCCTTGGCCACCGTCGAGAGACCGTAGCCGAACAGCATGAACGGCTTGCGCCGGCCGATGCGGTCCGACAGCCAGCCCGAGAAGATGCGCAGCACGGTGGCCGTGCACTCCGCCACCCCCTCGATGACGCCCAGGCTCGCGACCGACGCGCGCAGCGTGCCGGTCACGAACGCCGGCAGCACCGGGATGATCATCTCGCTGGAGACGTCGGTCAGCAGCGAGGTGAACCCGAGCGCCACCACGTTGCGGCTGGTGGCGGGGGCACCGGCGGGCATGGCAGGCGATGGGACGGTCGCGGGGGCCGGAGACGGCGCGGGGGGCTGCACGGTTCGCGAGCCTAGCACGCGCGTGCGGCGGCGCGGGGTCGGCCCAGCCCAGTGCTCGCCGTCGACCGCTCTGCTATCGAATCACAGCGCTGGGAGCCATCAGCGGCGGGCGGGCGGGCTCGGTCCTCGGGAAAACGACTCTCCAGATCACCGCGGTAGCAATCGGGTCCGGTGAAGGCGTGGGGATCGGGAGGCCACGCTCGTGGAGGGCTTCCAGGTACTCCCGTTGTGCGTCCGCGAGGTTCCGGAGCGCCTCTTCCACCGTCGCTCCATGGCTCCTGCAACCCGGGAGCTCGGGTACCTCGGCGATGTAGGCGATGGTGCCGTCCTCGTATTGGTCAGGCCGGACGACCGTACGGTATCGGAGTCCGAGCGGATCAATCTTGACATCGAGCGTCATGGCGAGCCCTCCGCGACCTCACTTGCTTTCGGCATCCCGCCCACAGTTGACCGGCGATTTCGCCTGTGCCCCCTACCGCGGCTCCTGCACCTCGATCGGGCCCAGCCCCTCGAGCGCCTTCTTCGCCACCTCGGGGTTCGAGACCACCAGGATCCGGAGGTCGTCGACGCAGAAGTACGACTTCAGCGCCCGGCGGCAGTCGGTCATGGTGACCGCGTTGATGCGGTCGTTGAAGGTCTCGACGTACTTGGGATCAAGCCCGTAGAACTCGATGTCGAGCAGTTGCGCCGCCAGCGCGTCGGGCGCCTGCAGCCCGAGCGGGAACTGCCCGGTGAGGTAGCGCTTCGCCTTCGCCAGCTCCTCGTCGGTCGGGCCGGCGTCGAGCAGGGTCTTCACTACCTTCAGCGTCTCGTCGATGGTCTTGCGGATGGTCTCGTTCTTGGTAAAGGTGCTGACGCGGAACGTGCCGGCGTTGCGAAACATCCCGAACCGGCTCGAGATGCTGTAGGTGAGGCCCTGCACGACGCGGATCTCGTTCATCAGCCGCGAGGTGAAGCCGGCGCCGAGGATGGTGTTGGCGACAGTGATCGGGTAGTAGTCCGGGTGGTTGCGCGGCACGCCCATGCAGGCGAGCCGGATCTGCGTCTGCGTGACCTCGGGCTTGTTGACGATCAGCACCGAGCGGCCGCGCGCCTGCGGCACGGCAGTGTAGGCGTCGACCGGTTTCTCGCCGCCCGCCTTCCACTCGGCGAACGCCTTCTCGAGCGCGGCCAGCACCGCCTGCGGCTCCACGTCGCCCACCACCGCCAGCACGGCGTTGTCGGGGCGGAAGTGCCGGGCGTGGAAGCCGGTCACCTCCTCGCGCGTGAGGGTACCGACCGACTTCTCCCAGCCGATGGTCGGGTGCGCGAGCGGGCTGGTGCCGAGCAGGAAGGGGCCGAGCGCCTGGTTGGCGACCGTTCCGGGGTCGTCCTTCTGGCTGGCGATGGCGCCGAGCGTCTCGTCCTTCTTGCGCGCGAACTCCTCGGCCGGGAAGGCGGGGTTCACCGCGACGTCACGCAGCAGCTCGAGCCCGACGCCGAAGTCCTTTTTGAGCACCTCGCAGGCCAGCACCACCTGCTCCGCACCCGCGCTCGCCGCGAGTGAGCCGCCGACGAAGGCGATTTCCTCGGCGATCTGCTGGGCACTCCGGGGTCCCGCGCCCTGGGTCAGCAGGTCGGCGGTCAGGCCCGCGAGTCCCTCCTTGCCGGCCGGATCGTTGACCGAACCGGCGCGCACCAGCAGCCGGAAGTCCACGAGCGGCAGGCGCCGGGTGGGCATCACGTACACGACCAGCCCGTTCTTGAGCGTGGTGCGCGTGTAGGCCGGCAGCTGGAGCGGCGCGCCGAGCGCCGGGCCCGCCGCGAGCATCGTCGCGAGGGTGGCGGCGGCGAGCGCGCCGGCGAGCGTGGCAGCGGCGAGCGATCCCGTGGGCGCGGCCGGCGCCGGCGCGGGACGGGTGGCCGCGGATGTCGCGCGGGGCATGGCGGTTCCTTTCGAGATCGGGTCGGGCGAGATCGGGTCGGGCGCGATCATGTCAGGGCTGCGCCTGGGCGGACGGCTCGCTCTCGGGCACCAGCACGACCACCGTTCGCTGGCGCGGCAGGAAACACTTCTGCGCGACGCGCCGGCAATCCTCGACCGTGACCGCCCGGTAGCGGTCGATGGTGCGGAAGATGGCGTTGTAGTCGCCGAAGATGTGCTCGTAGAAGCCGAGCTGCTCGCCGACCCCGTTGTTGGTCTTGAGCGACTTCACGAACCCGGCCTCCAGCAGGTTCTTGGCTTTCTGCAGCTCGCGTTCGGTCGGACCGTTCTTCGCCAGCGTGTCGATCACGGCGTCGAGCGCGGCCTCTCCTTCCGCGGCGGTCTTGCCGGGCTTCATCTCGACGTAGAACTCGAACAGCGTCGGGTCGAGGCGCGTGCGGAAGAAGCTGCTGGCGCCCAGCGCGATCTGCTGCCGGTAGACCAGCGCCTGGTGCAGGCGCGACGATTCGCCGTCCGCGAGGATGGACGAGAGCACGTCGAGCACGTAGATGTCGTCGCTCTGCACCCCCGGCGCCTTGTACCCCACCTGGAAGCTCACGGTCTCCGCCGGGTAGTGCACCGCGGCGCGGCGCTCGCCCTTCTGCTCGGGCTCGGAGTCGATCGGCGCCGTGGGCGGCGTCTGCGCGGGGATCGCGCCGAAGTACCGCTCGATCTGCGCCAGCGCGGTCTTCGTGTCGAAGTCGCCGGTGAGTACCAGGATGCAGTTGTTGGGCGCGTAGTGGATGCGGAAGTACTCGGTCATCTCCTCGCGCGTGATGCGGTTCAGGTCGCCCATCCAGCCCACCACCGGCCAGCGGTAGGGCGAGGCGAGGAACGCCCCCGCGTACAGCTGCTCGTCGAGCATCCCCGAGATGTCGTTGTCGGTCCGCAGCCGGCGCTCCTCCTTGACCACCTCGATCTCGCTCTTGAGCTGCTCGGGCAGCAGCGACAGCGCGGCCATACGGTCGGCGTCGAGGCGGAACACGACGTCGAGCCGGTCCGAGGCGATGTCCTCGTAGTAGGCGGTCATGTCGCGGTCGGTGAACGCGTTCGAGTAGCCGCCGTTGGACTCGAGGATCTTGTCGTACTCCTTGGGCGGCACGTTCTGCGAGCCGTTGAACATCATGTGCTCGAAGTAGTGGGAGATGCCGGTGATGCCGGGCCGCTCGTCACGCGAGCCGACCTTGTACCACTGCCAGAACGTGCACGCCGGCACGCTGTGGTCCTCGTGGGTGAGCACCACCATGCCGTTCTTGAGCGTGTGCCGCTCGACCTTGAGGGTGGCCGGCGAGAGCGCGGGGGCGGTGGTGGGCGGTGCGGCGGGCGGCACGGGCCCCGCCTTCGGCTTCGCGGCGCCGGCCGGCGCGGCCGCGAGGATGAGGGCGAGCGCGAGGGCGGCACGCGAAGCGGGATGCATGAAACCTCCCTTGGGGCCATGGGGCACCGGGATCCAGCGGCGAGAGACGAAGTGCGGAGTCTAGCCGCGGCCCGTGGCCGCTTCAAGCGCGGCGGACACTGCCGTCGCGGCGCCGCGCCGCGCCCCGCGGCGGTGGCATCCTCCGGCGAGGCGTCCCGGGGCCGAGCCCGCTCACCGTCGCTTCGGCTCCGGTTCTCGCAGCCCGGCGAGCATCTGCTCGGCCGCGCGGCGCGCCTCATCGTCATCCTGCCAGTCGCCGGCCATCGCCCACCTCAGCTCGGCCCGCGCGCCGGCGCGGTCGCCGAACCCGAGCAGGGCCTGCGCGAGCAGCGTGTGCGCCCGCGCCACCGTCGGGTACAGCTCCGCGGCGCGCCGCGCCGGCGCGAGCGCCGCCTGGGGCCGGCCGAGGTAGAGCTCGAGCCGCGACAGCTCCATCCAGGAGACACCGTCCGCCGGAGCCAGCGCGACCGCGCGCCGGAACGCCGCCTCGGCCGCCGCGCCACCGACGCTGTAGCCGGGCATCACGCGGCCCGCGAGCACGCTGCCCAGCCGCCGGTGGTCGAGCGAGCGAAGCGGGACGAGCGCCACGGCGCGCCGCGCCGCGCGTTCCGCCTCGGCGAGCGCTACCGCCCGGTCGGGCGCGCGGAGCGCCCCGCGCTCGAGCGCTTCGGCCCGCAGTCGGGCGTAGCTGTCCTCCCAGGGCGCGAGCGTGGCGGCCCGCGCGGGGGTCGTCGCCGCGCCCGTGTGGCCGTGCCGCGGCCGGCGAGACGCGCGCGGCGGCCGCCGACCGTCAGCGGTTGCGGTCCTTGCTCCGGCGCCGCGCGCGGCGGGTCTCGCCGGCGCGCCGGCGCGCGGCGCTCACTGCGCCGGCGTAGTCCACGCCCGCCGCCGCGACCGCGGCCGCCCCCGACCCGAACTGCCGGCGCGCGCGCGCGTAGAGATCGCTGTGCGTGTGGTGGATGCGGTAGAGCCCGTCGGCGCTGGCCGAGAGCCGGCGAATCCGGTCCAGGACCTCGGTGGTTGTCATCTCGAGAGGCCGCCCCCGCTTGCGGCGCGCCCCCTCGAGGGCGCTCGGTGTCCTGCCGGGAACGGCGTCCTCTTCGACGTCATGCTTGAAAACGACCGACACGGTCCATCCTCCCGCTCGTGCGAGCGTCTGGCTCCTGGGATCTGCAGGAAGGCGCCCAGGGGGAGGGCGGCCGATGCGTCTTGCGGGCCGCCGGGAGGATAGCAGCCGACCCGCGTGGTCGCGAAGCACGGTTCGCGCTGGGATTGCCGATTCTCGGGCGCAGGCGATGGCGCGGCCCTGCCGGCCCGGCGTGGGGCGCGCTCCGCCCCGCGCCGGGCTCAGGTGCGACCGAAGTCGTCGTCGAACGTGACGGCGCCGCCTTCCTCCTCGGCGTGATGCTTGATGATGCGAGCCTCGGCGATGAAGACCACCTCCTCGGCGACGTTGGTCGCCAGGTCGGCGACCCGCTCGAGGTTGCGCGCCACCAGGATCAGCTCCATCGCGCGCGTGATCGTGCCCGGGTCCTCGATCATGTATGAGATCAGCTCCCGGAAGAGCTGGCGGTTGAGGTCGTCCACCTCGTCGTCGCGGCGGCACAGGCGCCGGGCGGTCGCCGCGTCGCGACGCACGTACGCATCGAGGGCGTCGCGCAGCATCCCGGCGGCCATCTGCGTCATGCGCGGGATGTCCACCAGCGGCTTGAGCATCGGCAGCTCGGCCAGGCGCAGGGCGCTGCCGGCGATGTTGACGGCGTGGTCGCCGACCCGCTCGAGGTCGTTGGAGATCTTGAGCGCCGCGGTGATGAAGCGCAGGTCGGTGGCCATCGGCTGGCGCAGCGCGAGCAGGCGGACGCACCGCTCCTCGATCTCGATCTCGAGCTGGTCGATGGCCCGGTCGTCCTCGAACACCTCGCGGGCCAGCGGGGGGTCGCGGCGCTTGAGCGCTTCCACCGCCTTCTGGATGACGGCCTCGGCGCGACCGCCCATCCGCAGGAGCTGGTCCTTGAGCGCCTCGAGCTCCTGGTCGAAATGCCGTTCCACGATGGTTCTCCCGTGCGTCCGCGGTCCGCCGCGGGAGCATCGCGCCCCCGCCGCAGCACCGTGCCGTCTCAGCCGAAGCGGCCGGTGATGTAGTCCTCGGTGAGCTTCTCCCGCGGGCTGGTGAACACCCGCCGGGTCTCGTCGTACTCGATCAGCGCCCCGTCGAGCAGGAACGCGGTGCGGTCCGAGATGCGCGCGGCCTGCTGCATGTTGTGGGTGACGACCACGATCGTATAGGCGGTCTTGAGGTCGAGCACCAGCTCTTCGATGCGCGCCGTCGCCGTCGGGTCCAGCGCCGAGGCCGGCTCGTCCATGAGGATGACCTCGGGCTCGACGGCGAGGCAGCGGGCGATGCACAGGCGCTGCTGCTGGCCGCCCGAGAGCTGCATCGCGGAGCGGCCGAGCCGGTCCCGGACCTCGTCCCACAGGGCCGCCCGGCGTAGGCTCGCCTCGATGCGCCCCTCGAGCTCGGAACGGTCCTTGAGGCCGAGCATCCGGAGCCCGAAGGCCGCGTTCTCGAAGATGGACTTCGGAAACGGGTTCGGCCGCTGGAACACCATGCCCACCCGCCGGCGCAGCTCGACCACGTCGGTGCCGGTCCCGTGCACGTCCATCCCGCCGACCAGCACCCGCCCCTCCACCCGCACCCCCGGGATGAGTTCGTTCATGCGGTTGAACGCGCGGAGCAGGGTGCTCTTGCCACAACCCGAGGGACCGATGATGGCGGTGATGCTGTGATCGGGCACGCCGAGGGTGATCCCGCGCAGCGCGCGGTGCGCGCCGTAGTACAGGCTGAAGTCGCGGGTCTCGAGCTTGGGCGCCGCAGCGCCCAGGGGCCGATCCGCGGACGGCGCGCCCGTTCCCCGCGGCGCGGGTGCCGGCACCGGGGGCGGCGGCAACGCCGCGCCGGGGGTCACGCGCGCCGTCGGCAGATCCACGGCCACCTCAACCCCTCCCCGCGAGCCGCGCCCGCATCCGGCTGCGGATCACGATGGCGGTCAGGTTGAGCAGGAAGGTGAGCAGCAGCAGGACCAGCACCGTGCCGTAAAGCAGCGGGCGGGTCGCGTCCACGTCGGGTGACTGCGTCGCCAGCACGAAGATATGGTAGCCGAGCTCCATGAACTGGTCCGCCGGCGAAGTCGGCAGGTACGGGAGGAAGTACGCCGCCCCGGTGAACATGACCGGCGCCACCTCGCCCGCGCCGCGCGAGACCGAGAGGATGGCGCCGGTCAGGATACCCGGCATCGCCTGCGGGAGCAGTACGTTTCGGATCGTCTGCCAGCGCGTGGCGCCGAGCGCGAGCGATGCCTCCGTCATCTCGCGCGGCACGGTGCGCAGGGCCTCCTCCGCGGTGACGATGACCACCGGGAGGTTCAGCAGCGCCAGCGTGAGCGCGGCCCACAGCAGCGCCGGCTGTCCCCAGACCACGTCCAGGCCGAGGGCCCGGTCCACGCCGCGGCCCACGAACTGGATGAAGAAGCCGAGTCCGAACAGCCCGAAGACGATGCTCGGCACGCCGGCCAGGTTGTTCACCGCGAAGCGCACCGTGCGCGTGAACCAGGCGTCGGGCCGGGCGTACTCGTGCAGGTAGATCGCCGCGCCCACGCCGAACGGCACCAGCGCCACCACCATGAGCACCACCAGCGCCACGGTGCCGAAGATGGCCGGGAAGATCCCGCCCGCCGTCATCCCCTCGCGCGGCACGGCGGTGATGAACTCCCAGGTCACCGTGCGCCAGCCATGGAAGACGATGTTGCCCACGATGACCGCCACCATGAGCACGATGAGCCCGGCGGCCAAGCCCGACAGCGCGCCGAGGGCGAGGCCGCCCCGGCCGGCGTGCCGGGCGCCCGAGCGCGCCCGCGGCAGGGCGCCGGGCAGGGCGGAGGCGGTCATGCGCCCGCCAGCCGCCGGCGCAGCCGCTCGGTGAGCAGGCCGGCCCCGACGTTGATGATGAAGGTGGCGGTGAACAGGAGCGCACCCAGGAAGAAGAGCGTGGCGTAGTGCGCGCTCCCGAACACCACCTCGGCCAGCTCGGCCGCGATGCTCGCCGACAGCGTGCGGACCGAGTCGAGCACGCTGCCCGAGACCAGCGCCGCGTTCCCCGAGGCCATGAGCACGATCATCGTCTCCCCCACCGCGCGCGCCAGGCCGAGCAGGATGCCGGCGGCGACCCCCGCGCTGGCGGCCGGGAGGGTCACGTGCCAGGCGGTCTGCCAGCGTGAACCACCGAGTGCCAGCGAGGCCTCCCGATACGAGCGCGGCACCGCGCGCAGCGCGTCCTCCGCGACCGTGAAGATCGTGGGGATGATGCCGAGCCCGAGCGCGATCCCGGCATTGAGGGCGTTGAGCCGGGAAGCCGCGCCGGTCAGGGCCTGCAGCCAGCTCGCCATGACGATCAGGGCGAAGAAGCCGAGCACCACCGACGGGATCCCCGCCAGGATCTCGACCACCGGCTTGAGCGCCTCGCGCACGCGCGCGGGCGCGAACTCCGAGGCGTAGAGCGCCGCCAGCAACGCGATGGGCACGGCGAAGAGCATGGAAACGATAACGACTTTCAACGTCCCCACGACGAGCGGCAGGATGCCGTACTTCGGCACGTCCCCGACCGGCTGCCAGAGCGACGTGGCGGCATAGGCGCGCAGGCTCGCCTCCTTCCGGATCTCGGGGTCGGTGAGCACGGGCAACGCCTCGCGGAAGACGAACACCATGATGAGCAGCAGCCCGGCCACCGCGCCGAACGCGCACGACCGCAGCAGCAGCGTGATGAACCCCTCGCGGATGCGCTGCACGCGACGCCGCGCACGGTCCCCGTGGCCGGCATGGGCGAGGCGCGGGACGGCCGCCGCCCCGGTCGTCACGGCTGGGCCACCGGGTAGTAGCCGACCTGGGTGACCACGGCCTGCCCCTCGGCGGAGAGCACGTAGTCCACGAATGCACGGATCTCCCCGGCCGGCGCCCGGCGGGTATAGAAGTAGAGGGCGCGCGCGATCGGGTAGCTGCCGTCGGCCACGGTGGCCTCGCCGGGCAGCACGGCGGGCGACCCCGCGTCGCGCTGGATCGCGCACTCCTGCACGCCCTTCGCGTAGGCGGCCCCGCCGTAGCCGATGCCGTTCGGGTCCCGGGCGATGGCGTTCACGACCGCCGCCGTCCCCGGCAGGGTCTGGACCGCCGCCGCGAAGTCCTGCTTCGCCAGCACGTGCTCCTTGAAGTACTCGTACGTGCCCGAGCTGTTCTCCCGTCCGTAGAGCACGATCGGCGAGTCGGGACCGCCCAGCGGCCGCCAGCGGGTCACGACGCCGGTGTAGATGTCCTTGAGCTGGGCGATCGTGAGGGAGCGGACCGGGTTCGCCTCGTGCAGGTAGACCGCGAGGCCGTCGCGCGCCACGACGGTCTCGTGCGGCGGCTCGCCTGCCACGCGTGCCAGCTGGTCGCGCTCATCCGCCTTGATCGGCCGCGAGGACTGGCAGAGGTCGGTGGTGCCGTTGATGAGTGCGGCGATCCCGGTGCCGGAGCCGCCACCGGTCACCTGGATGACCGCGCCCGGGTGCTTCGCCATGTAGTTCTCCGCCCAGCGCTGGCCGAGGATGACCATGGTGTCCGAGCCCTTGATCGTGACCATCCGCTCGCGGCGCGGTGGCGCGCACGCGCCCAGCACCAGCAGCGCCAGCAGGATCCCGACCGTCTGCCGTTGAACGTGCATGGGCATCGCGCTCCTCATCGCACCGGGAAGTAGCCGACCTTGGTCACCACGGCCTGCCCGTCCGCGGACAGCACCCAGTCGACGAATTTCTTCAGGTCGCCGCTCGGACGCACCCGCGTGTAGAAGTAGAGGTAGCGGGTGATCGGGTAGCTTCCGTCCTGCACCGTCTGCGGCATCGGCAAGACCGGCGCCGAAGCCGCTTCCTTCCGAATCGCGCAGTCCCGGACGCCCTTCGCGTACGCGGCCCCACCGAAGCCGATGCCGTTCGGGTCGCGGGCCACCGCATTCACCACCGCCGCGGTCCCCGGCAGGGTCTGCACGCGCGCCGAGTAGTCGCGCCCGAGCAGCACGTTGTCCTTGAAGTAGACGTAGGTGCCCGAGCTGTTCTCGCGGCCGTAGAGCGTGATGAGCACGTCCCCGCCTCCGACCTGCTTCCAGTTCGTGACGGCGCCGGTGTAGATGTCACGCGCCTGCGCGATCGTGAGTTCCTTGACCGGGTTCGATTCGTGGAGGTAGATCGAGAGACCGTCCTTCGCCACCGGGATCTCGATGCCCATGGTCTGGAAGCGGTCGCGCAGCTTGCGCTTCTCGTCCTCCTTCATGGGCCGCGACGACTGGCAGATGTCGGTGGTGCCGTTGATGAGTGCGGCGATCCCGGTGCCCGAGCCGCCGCCCGTCACCTGGATGATCGCCCCCGGATGGCTGGTCATGTACAGCTCGGCCCAGCGCTGGCCGAGGATGACCATGGTGTCCGAGCCTTTGACCGTGAGGCCGCGGGCCGACCAGGCGGCGGGAACCGCAGCCGCGAGAAGCGCGGCGGCGATGAGCACGACCGCGGCGGCGAGCGCCGTGCGCGGGCGGAGACGCAGATCCATCGTTCGCATCGTCATGACCTCCGTGGGCTTGCGGTGGGGAATCCGCCGCGCCTCAGAACTTGTGCTGGAGCTGGACGGTCCACAGGTTGTCGGTGGGGTCCGTGAACCCGCTTCCCGCCGCCGCCGCCACCTCGGTGCGTGGGACGTCGTAGGCGACCGTGAATCGCGTGTAGCCGTCGTAGAACCAGTGGATCGCCAGGCTCGCGCGCTCGAACTGGTCGCGGGCGAGGTCGGTGTTCGGGTCGAACGACTCCCACCGCGCGGCGAGCTGGAAGCGCTCGCCAAGGTTCTGCACCCACATCGCGTACCAGCCAAGGACCTCGGTCGCGAGGTGGGCGCCGACCGCGCCGGGCTTGAGCAGCGTCACCGGATTGGCCGTTGTGGGCGAGGCCACGAGCGTCTTCACCGAGTCCACGTTCAGGTTCCGGCCGCGGTAGAGCTCGCCCTTGAGCGAGCCGCCCCCGACCACCGGCAGGGCGTAGTACACCTGCACATCGGCGCCGAAGCGGGTGCGGTCGGTCGAGACGTCGGGGCCGGTGAGGGCGGTGAGCGCCCGGCCGCCGTACCACGAGACCGCCGCATCGAACACCCCCTCGGACCAGCGCGCCCGTGCCAGGTAGTCCTTGCCGCGCGTCGGATCGGTGGTGGGGAAGTTCGGGTCGTTGATGCCGCCGCCGTTGAACAGCGCGATCACGGTCTCCAGCCGGGGCGTCCAGAGGCTCACGAGCTTGATGCCGCGATCCCGCTCGCCGGGGAACAGGATGTTCTCGGCCCGCGAGCGCTCCGGCAGCTCGCGCACGCTGGACGAGCGCTCGATCTCGTAGCCGAACGGCACGTTCATCTGCCCGACCGTGAGCTGATGCCGGCGGTCGAACGTCCAGGGGTCGAGCAGGGTCACGTATGCTTCCAGCAGGCGCATGGTGATGGCGCTGCCGGACGTGCTGCCGTCGAGGTAGACCACCGCCTGGCTGAGCGGGCTCGAGTCGTAGGTGAGCTTGAGGCGCCCGCGCCGGATCGAGAAGCGCTCGGTGTTGGCGGGGGTGATGACCGCCGGCGACTTCTCGACCTTGACGCTGTCGTTCTTGTTCTCGGCCGTCTCCCAGCGCGCCTGAATGTATCCCGACAGCTTGAGGCGCTTGAGCTTGTCGGTGTCGGCCTGCAGGGTCTGCATCTGCTCGGTCATGGATTCGACGCGGCCGTTCAGCTCCTCGATGCGCGGGGCTGCCGCAGCGCCTTCCGCAGCCGGCGGCTCGGACTGCGCCCGCGCCGGAATCGCGAGGACGCATGTGAGGAGCGCGATCGCCCCCGGGACGAAGGACCGCGCGATCGGAACGAGGATGCCGGCGGGCACCGGGGTTCTGCCCCGCGGCCCCCGTCGGGCCGCGCCGGCTGCGTGTCTCGCGTCAACCTTCATGGTCGGAACGCCTCCGAACGATGCGGTGGTCGATCGCCCGCTGGCTGGCGGCGCGCACCGCCCCCCGTGGTCGAGACCGTCGACCGCGGTGACACGGCGCCGCGAACTCCCCTGGACCGCGGTCCCGCCGGATCCGTAGCAGCGTCGGGTGGAGTGGCCGGCGACACGTGTTTCGGCGCGGTTAATGGCCGGTGACGACGCCGAGAATTCATCCGCAGCAGCGGGGCTCCTGCCGCGACCTCGTGGTCGGGCGGTCGTTCCGCATCGGCGCCGCCCGGGAGCCTCGGGACGCGCAAGGCTCGGTCGCGCCGCGCCCAGCAGCCGCCCAGCTCGTCTTCCGTTCGCATGCGCTCGCACGTTGCCTCCTCGCTCAGGTGGTGAACGCCTTCGGTGGCTGCTGAATGTGCTCCCGACGACGACCGACCCCCACCAGCTCCCCGGCGGTGCAATGGCGCCCGCGTCGTACGGGCGCGGGCCGGTCGTGAGAGAGGCGCCGGCGATGTCATCCTCGGTTGCAGCGCGACCGCAGCGCGAAGCTGAGCACCTCCTCAGCCCCATCCGACCTCTGGGCCCGGGCCGACGCCTCCCTCGACGCGTGACGGTAAGGGAGCGCGACGCATGGCCTCGTGACCGGGATGTTTCGGGGATGAAAAAACGCCCGGCAGGCGCTCGAGCGTCGGGCGGGGCGCGGGGTCGTGAACCGGCAGGGGTTCAGCCCGAGGGCCGGCGCGGGATCTCGAAACGGAACGTGCTGCCGCCGCCCGGCGCACTCGCGACCGCGACCACACCTCCGTGGAGGAGGACGATGTGCTTGACGATGGCGAGGCCCAACCCGGTGCCGCCCTGCTCGCGCGAGCGCGCCTTGTCCACCCGGTAGAAGCGCTCGAAGACGCGCGGCTGGTCCGCCTCCGGGATGCCGGGCCCGGTGTCGGTCACCTCGCAGCGGACGAACGCCGCGTCGCCCCGCAGGGTGACGCGCACCGAGCCGCGCTCGGTGTACTTGAGCGCGTTGTCGAGCAGGTTGGCGACCACCTGGTCCAGGCGCGTGCGGTCGGCGACGACCGGCTCGGGGCCGCCCGGCGCCAGCTCGAGCGCGAGGCCCGCGTTCCGGGCGCGGAGCTGGGACGCCGCCACCTGCTGGGCCACCGCCTCGCGCAGGTCGTACGCCTCGCGCGAGAGCCGCGCGTCGGGCCGCTCGAGCTCCGCGAGCGACAGCAGATCGTCCACCAGCACCTCCAGCCGCGCCGCCTGGTCGCGGATGACGCGCACGAAATCCTCGCGGTGCTCGCGATCGTCGAGTCCGCCGTCGAGCAGGGTCTCGGCGTACCCGCGCACCGACGTGAGCGGGGTCTTCAGCTCGTGCGAGACGTTGGCCACGAAATCCTGCCGGACCCGGTTGAGCAGCTCGATCTCGGTGAGGTCGTGCAGGACCAGCACGACCGCGCTCTCCGCGGCCCCGAGGCGGGTCGCCGTGGCGCGCACCCGCCGCGGCTGCGGTGTCCAGAGGCCGATCTCGCGCTCGACCGTGCGCTCCCCGGCGCGCGCCTCGGCCAGGAGATCGGCCAGCTCCGGCGAGCGGGCGAACTCCTGGAACGGCGTGCCCGGCTCGGGCGGCAGCGGCGCGCCGAGGATGGCCGCGAGGCTCCGGTTCCCATAAACCACGTGGCCCCCGGCGTCCACCAGCGCCACGCCGTCGCTCATGTGGGCCAGGATCCGCTCCCGCGCGTCACGCTCGGCTTCCAGCGCGCCGAGCCGGGCGCGCAGCTCCGCGGCCATCCGGTTGATAGCGGCGCCCAGTCGGCCCACGTCGTCGGCGGGGATCTCGCGCGCCCGCGCCTGCGCGTCCCAGCCGATCCTCCCGGCCAGCGACGCCAGCGCAGCGACGCGGCCTGCCTGCCGCCCGGTGAGCCAGTAGATCAGCACCAGCATCACCGCGAGCGCGACCGCCGCCGGGCCGAGCGAGAGCCGGGTGAGAGAACGCGCGAGGCTCCCCACCTCGGCGAGCGGGCGCGCCACCCGCAGGACCGCGACGTCCTCGATGCCGCGCACCGGGACCGCGACGTACACCAGGTCCACGCCGATGGTGGCGCTGTGCCGGACCGCGCGGCCGGCGCCGCCCACCAGCGCCCGGCGCACCTCCTCGCGCGAGGCGTGGTTCTCCACGGTGGCGAGCCGCTCGCGCGGCACGTCGGAATCGCCGAGCACGCGCCCGGTCCGATCCATCAGCGTCACGCGCAACCCGAGGGTGGCGCCCAGCGCGTCGGCGTCCGAGGCCCGGTCTGGTTCTCCCAGCGCTGCGCCCCCGAGGTTGACGGCCGCCAGCCGGGCGATGCGCTCCAGCTCGTCGGCGGCGCGGTCACCGACCCAGCGGCGCTCGGCACGCGCGGTGAGCAGCACGCTCAGACCCAGCGCGACCGCCGTGACCGTGAGGTAAGCGAAGAAGAGGCGGGCGCGCAGCGAGAGCGTCATGCCGCGACCCTACGTCAGGGCGCGCCGGAGGGCGCGGGGCGGGCCAACTTGTAGCCGGCGCCCAGCACGGTCTCGATCACGCGACTCTTCGGCCCCAGCTTGGCGCGCAACCGCCGGATATGGACGTCCACGGTGCGGGTCTCGCCCACGTAGTCGTAGCCCCAGACCTTGCGCAGCAGCTCCTCGCGCGAGGACACGCGGCCGGGGCGGCTGGCCAGGAACGCGAGGAGTTCGAACTCGCGCCGGGTGAGCGTCAGCGCCTTGCCCTTCCATGTGACGACCCGTTCGAGCGTATCGACCCGCAGGTCGCCCACATCGACGATGCCAGCGGCTCGCGCGGGCTGTGAGCGACGCAGCAGTGCCCGCAAGCGCGCCACCAGCTCGCGCGGGCTGAAGGGCTTGGTCAGGTAGTCGTCGGCGCCGTGCTCGAAGCCGAGCAGCTTGTCCATCTCGGCGGAGCGTGCGGTGAGCACGACCACCGGCAGATCGCGGGTCGCCGGCTCGCTGCGCACCTCGCGCAGCACCTCGAGACCGCTGCGTCCGGGGAGCATGAGGTCGAGCACCAACGCGTCGGGGCGGGACGCGAACAGGCGCTGGAGACCTTCCTCGCCGTCCGCCACCGCGTGGACGCGGAATCCCGCGCGCTCGAGGTTGTAGCGGATGAGGTCGCGGATCTCCTTCTCGTCCTCGATCACCATCACCAGCTCGGACATGCATCCTCCACGCGCGCGCATGCTACGGGGGCCGCGCGACCCGGGTCAATCGGCGGCCGCGCGCACGAGGGCGAGCGAGTGACCACGCCGCCGCACGGACCCCCCGAGGCGTTTCTCGCCTTGTCCCTCCGCGCCGCGCCGCGCTAGATTGCCGTTTCGCGACGCGGGGCGCGGTTCCCGCGTCCTCCTCTCCCGTCCACGCGCCTTTCGTCACGGCGAACCATCGAGGGTCCTGCGATGCCCGAGACCCGCCGAACGCCGGGCTGGCTGCCGGTCGCGGCCGTCGCCGTCGTGCTGGCCGTGGCGGCCCTGACCGGGCTGTTCCAGAACCCGCGTCCGCTGCTGCGGCTGGCGGCGGACCTGGTCCCCCCGGTGGCGAGCTTCGCCGATCTGCCGGGCGCGGCGATGTGGTCGCTGCTGCGCCTCACCGGGGCGTACCTCGCCTCACTGGTGTTCTCGTGGATCGTGGCCTACCGCGCGGCCACGCGGCCGGCCGCGGCGCGCTTCATCCTGCCGCTGCTGGACGTCGGGCAATCGGTGCCGGTGCTGGGCTTCTTCCCCGCCGCGATCTACGTGTTCGTCGGCGTGCTGGGCGGCGGCCGCGCGGCGCTCGAGCTGGCGGCGATGTTCCTGATCTTCACCAGCATGACCTGGAACATCGCCTTCGGCATCTACGAGGGGCTCTCGACCATCCCGGCCGAGACGCGCAGCGCGGTCCAGAGCCTGGGCGTGCGCGGCGTGCTGCTGTGGCGTTCGCTGCTGCTGCCGGCGTGCGTGCCGAGCATCATCTACAACAGCATGCTGTCCTGGACCAACGGCTGGTACTTCCTGATCGCCAGCGAGATCATCGCCGCCGGCCCGGTGCAGTACGACCTGCCGGGCCTCGGCAGCGTGCTCTCGGTGGCGTTCGCGCGCGGCGATCTGCGGCTGGCCACCGCCGCGCTCATCACCCTGATCGCCGTGGTGCTGGCGATCGAGTTCGTCGTGTGGCGGCCGGTGCGCGCCTGGTCGAGCCGATTCCGCTACGACACCCAGCCGGACAGGAGCGGCGAGGAGACCTTCCGCCTGCCGGATTTCGGGCTGCCGACGCTGCTGCGTCCGCTGCGGAGCGCGGGGCGGGCGCTGGGGCGCCGCCTCTCGCTCGCCGCGGCCAACCGTTCGTGGGCGGCGACCGCGCGGGCGTGGGCGACGGTGTGGCGTCTCGCGCGCTGGCCGGTGTGGGTGGGGCTCGGGCTGTGGGGCGCGCTCGCCGTCCTCGGCATGGTGCGCGCGCTGCTGCCGCCCTGGCCGCCCGAGGCCGCCTCCCTCCCACTCGCGCTGCTGCTCTCGTTCCTGCGCATCAACGCCGCGTACGTGCTGGCGCTGCTGTGGATCATCCCGGTCGGGCTGTGGGCGAGCGACCACCCGCGCGGCGCCCGCGCGCTCTCCACGGTGGCGCAGGTGGGTGCCTCCATCCCGGCCACCGCGTTCTTTCCGGTGCTGGTGGCCCTGCTGGTCGGGCGCTTCGGGGGGATGGGGATGGAGATGATCTCGGTGGCGCTGGCGCTCACCGGCATGCAGTGGTACCTGCTGTTCAACATGCTCGCCGGCGTGCAGCGCGTCCCCAACGACCTGCGCGAGTCCCTGCGCTCGCTGGGCCTCGACCGCCGGGAGATCCACCGGAAGCTGGTGCTTCCGGCGTGCATGCCGTCGCTGGTCACCGGCAGCGTGGTGGCGTGGGGCGGGACCTGGAACGCCCTCATCCTCTCCGAGTTCGTGACCTACCACGGCCGCGTCTACCAGGTGACGGGTGTGGGCGCGCTGCTCAACCAGGCCACCTTCCAGACCGGCAACCGGACGTTGCTCTTCCTCTCGCTGGCGCTCCTGATCGTGACGGTGGTGACCTTCAACCGCGTGGTGTGGGCCCGGCTCTACCGGTACGTCAACCACCGCTTCGTCCTGGAGGGCTGAGGTGCTCGAGCTGCGGCACGTCTCGATGTCCTTCAGCGACCGCGCCCGCGCGGTGACGGTGCTCGAGGACATCAACCTCGAGATCCCCGACCGACAGTTCGTGTGCATCGTCGGGCCTTCGGGGTGCGGCAAGTCGATGCTGCTCCGGCTCATGATGGGCCTGGTCGCCCCCACCGCAGGCGCCGTGCTCAACCACGGCCAGCCGTTGAGTGGGGTGAATCTCCGGGCGGCGATGGTCTTCCAGTCGTTCGCCCTGCTGCCGTGGCTGACCGTGCAGGCCAACGTGGAGCTGGGGCTGCGGGCACGGGAGCTGTCGGAGGAGGACGCGAGACGGCGCGCGGCGTTCTACCTCGACAAGGTAGGCCTCGATGGCTACGAGGAGGCCTATCCCGCCGAGCTCTCGGGCGGGATGAAGCAGCGCGCCGGGCTGGCGCGGGCGCTGGCGGTCGAGCCGGACGTGCTGTTCATGGACGAGCCGTTCGCGGGACTCGACCCCCTGACCGCCGCCAACCTGCGCGAGGAGGTGCTCACGCTCTGGTCCGACCACGACCTGCCGGTACGTACCGTGGTCATGGTCACTCACATCATCGAGGAGGCGGTCCTGATGGCGGATCGCGTGGTGGTGCTCTCTTCGCGCCCCGGCCGCGTGGCCGCCGACCTACCGATCCCGCTCGAGCGACCGCGCAACAAGCGCGACGAGGGCTTCGACCGGCTGGTGGACTCCATCTTCGAGAAGATCGTCTGATGGTCCCGCACCCGCGCATCGGGCCGCTCGCGCTGGATCGGCTCGGCCCCACCGACCTGCCGGAGGTGTTCGGCTGGCTCGACCGCGACCCGGTGTTGAACGTCTACCTGATGGCGCTGGTGCTGCGGGACGCCCTGGCCGCGCCCCGCGACGAGTACTGGGCGGTGCGCCGCGAGGGCGGGATCGCGGCGCTGTTGCACATCGGCAGCCAGTCCGGCGCGGTACTGCCGCTCGGCGAGGACGCGGCGGCGCTGCGGCTGCTCGCCGACCATGCGCGGCAGCGGCTGCCCTTCCTCCCCCGTCGCTTCCAGGTCATCGGCCCGCGGGCGGCCGTCGTGACGATGCTGCAGCATGTCGCGCGCTCGGGGCTACGCCCCCGGCTGGAGCGCTGTCAGGTCTACATGGCGCTCGAGCCCGGCGCGCTGTCCGATTTCGAGCGCCTGCCGGAGCTGGTGACGGCGCAGGCCGGGGACTTCGAGCTGGTCCACGAGAGCGGCGCCCGGCTGCGGCTCGAGGAGCTCGAGGAGGATCCGCGCGAGGCCGACCCCGTGGGTTACCGCCGGCGCGTCGAGGAGGAGTGTCGCGACGGCCACACCTGGCTGTGGCGGGACGCGGCGGGCCTGTGCTTCCGGGCGAGCGTAAGCGCGCTCACCGGCGACGCGGCGCAGCTGTCCGGCGTTTACACGCCGCCCGAGCGTCGCAACTGCGGGCTTGCGCGGCGCGGGCTCGCGGAGCTGTGCGCGCGCCTGCTCGAGCGCTCCCGCGCGGCGTGCCTGTTCGTCAACGATTTCAACGTTCCGGCGCTGGCGCTGTACCGCCGCCTGGGCTTCATCGAGCGCGCCGCCTGGCATTCGGCGTTCTTCGACACCAGTCGCTGACACACCTCGGCGCCGGGGCGGGCGGGCGCGCCGCCCACCAGTTCCCGCTTGCCCCGTCCGCGGCGATTTGCGACGGTCCCACCCATCGCCCACAGACGGGCCGCTGCTCCCCGCACCCATCGACAGGGAGGTTGACCGTGAAGAACGCCCTGGCGGCCGCGCTGCTCGTGGCGGCGCTCGGCGCCGCCACGCCGGCCCGTGCCCAGGTCTTCGGCCAGTTCACCGGCGCCGCGACGGTGCCGCTCAACGGGCACCTCTTCGGCGCCTACCTCAACGCCAGCGAGAACGTCATCGGCGGCCTGGCGCAGCTGCGGCTGAGCTTCTACCCGAACGTGGACTTCGGCTTCCACGGCGGCCTCACCCGGCTCGATCCCGGCGGCACGGCCGCCAACCTGACGACGCTGCGCGTCGGCGGCGACCTCCGCTGGCGGGTGGCCCACGCCGCCCAGGGATCCGCGCTGGACGTCGCGGTGGGGGTCGCGCTGGGGGTCGAGACCGCCGACGATCTCAAGGTCGTCTCGCTCGGGCCTTCGGTGGTCGCGAGCCGCACGCTGAGCGTCGGCGACACCGGGGGCATCGTCCCGTACGCGGGGCTGGCGCTGCTCTTCAGCAGCCGCGACGCGTTCGGTGTCGAGGACTCGGACATCTCGGTGCCGCTCCGGCTCGGGATGGAGGCGCGGCTCGCGCCGGAGTTCCGGATCGTCGCCGAGCTGCAATTGTTCGTGGCCGACCGCTACAGCGACGACGTCGGCTTCGCAACCGGCGTGAATCTGCCCTTCTAGAGCGTTGCCGGAATAAGGCTGTGAGCTGAACGTCCGGGCACGCACGCCCGTGCCCGGACGGGATTTTCAATCCGTACAATGCGTTGCGGGACAGTGGCATTGCCATTGAACGGCCTTGCCACCCCCGGTTCGCAGTGCTAGCGTTCCGCGCCCTCGGTGACGGGCCCTGACCGGGTGCCCGCCCGAGACTTGGTCCAAACCCATTCAAATCGTTGTCTTTGATTGCCTTGATTGCGGCGCCCGCGCCCGCGTCCAGGCGTCATTCCATGCCCGCGGCGGCCGCGTCCCACCGGCTTGTGGAGAACGTGTGGAAGAGGGGAGGGGCCACAGGACATAACCCACTGCCACCAATCGACTTCCGACATCGGCGTCCGTTGTTGATAAGCAGCACCCAAGCTTTCCACACGCGAAGGCCCCACGCGGCCCGCGGCCACGGTTGAACTCGGTTCCCGCCGCCCCGGTCCCTGTGGAGAATCCCCGACCTCTTTCTGCAAGGACCGCACAGATGTCTGTCCAGCCGATGCTGCCAGAGGCCACGACTCAGCTCTGGGGGCAGGTCCTCTCGGCGGTACAGATCAAGCTCGAGACCCAGCAGGCGTTCGACACCTGGCTCAAGCCGATCGTGCCGCTCACGCTCAGCCCCCAACTCGTCGAGCTCGAAGTCCCCAACCCATTCTTCATCGATTGGATCCACCAGTATCACCTTCGCTCACTGCGCCAGAGCCTCCAGGAGGTCTTCGGCACCGAGCCCGAGATCCGCTTCTCCGCCCGCGATCCCGTCGCGGTGACGAGCCCACCGGCGCCGGTGACGCCCACGCCGGCGCCCGCCACGTCGCTGGCGGAGCCGGTCCCGCCTCGCGGCGACCGCGCCTGGCTGGACAGCCGGCTCAATCCGCGGCTGACCTTCGCCAGCTTCGTGGTGGGCAGCAGCAACGCCTTCGCCCACGCCGGGTGCCGCGCCGTGGCCGGACGGCCCGGGGAGGCGTACAACCCGCTCTTCATCTTCGCCGGCTCGGGTCTCGGCAAGACCCATCTGCTCCACGCGATCGGCCATGCGGTGCGGCAGAACCGGCCGGGCGCGCGCGTCTACTACGTCTCGGCCGAGCGCTTCACCAACGAGATGATCTACTCGATCCAGCACGCGCAGACGCTCGCGTTCCGCAACAAGTACCGCAACGTGGACGTCCTGCTGATCGACGACATCCAGTTCCTGGCCGGCAAGGAGAGCACGCAGGAGGAGTTCTTCTACACGTTCAACGCCCTGCGCGACGCGCACAAGCAGGTCGTGGTCACGGCCGACAAGGCCCCCAAGGACATCCCGATGCTCGAGGAGCGGCTGACCTCGCGCTTCAACCAGGGCCTGGTGACCGACATCAAGCAGCCCGACCTCGAGACGCGCATGGCGATCCTCCGCAACCGCCTCGAGCAGGACGGCGACGGGGTGAAGCTCCCGGACGACGTGCTGCTGCTGGTCGCGGATCGCATCCGCAACAACATCCGCGACCTCGAAGGTTGCCTGGTGCGCGTGCTGGCGCTGGGCTCCCTGCTGCACCAGGAGATCACCCTCACGCTGGCCGAGGAGGTGCTGCAGCACTACGTGAACCCCGAGCCCGACCAGATGACGCCCGAACGCATCCTCGCCGCGGTGTCGGACCGCTTCGGGATCAAGGTCGAGGCGCTGTGCGGACAGCGGCGCACGCAGAGCGTGGCACTGCCGCGCCAGGTGGCGATGTACCTCATGCGACAGCTCACCGACCTCTCGCTGGTCGAGATCGGCCGCGCGTTCGGCGGCCGGGACCACACGACGGTGATCTACGCCTGCGACAAGGTGGGCGGACTCATCCGCGGCGACAGCGCGCTGGCCGACAAGGTCAACGGCCTGATCTCCACGCTGGCTTCGGGATGAGATGTGGAGGACCGGTCGAGGAATGGGGACGGATGGCGGGTCCTGCCAGCGCGGTCCGCAGGGAGTGGAAAACCCGGGGCCCATTCCACATTCCCGCGGCGCCCGCCATCGCCTTCTCCGGTAACCACTTATGGCCGTGCGGCGAGCGCTTTCCACGGACCCCACAGGCCCTACGGTGACTATCTTCTTTCTTATTGAATAACAATGACTTAGAAGGCTAGAAAGTGCTTGCGGAGCGACCGGGGTGCTCCCTATCATGCAGCCGCGTGACGAAGAAGCCCCTGGTCGACCCCGCCGAGAGGCTCGGAACTTATGACCGGACTTGAACTTCCTACCCGTCATGGAGTGACCGCGATGGAACTCAGCATTCAACAGGGCGACCTGGCCTACGCGGTCGGCAAAGCCTTCGCTTCGGTCTCCGCGAAGAGCCCGATGCCGCTGCTGTCCTGCCTTCTTATCGAGGCCGACAAGAGCGGCCTGCGCGTCACCGGCAGTGACCTCGACGTCACCACCGCCGTCACCGTGCCGTGCTCGGTAAAGGCGGTCGGGAAAGCCGCGGTCTCCGCGCGCCACTTCAACGAGGTCGTGCGCAAGATGCCCCGCGGCCCGCTGCAGGTCGCCATCGCGGGCGAGCAGTGCGAGGTGCGATACGGCGACGGCAAGGGCTGGTCGCGCTTCCCGATCCAGGACGCGTCGGACTTCCCGCGCATCCCGGAACTCAAGGCGGAGAACCAGGCGACGCTCGAAGGCGACGCACTCGCGCGCCTGATCGCACGCTCGTCGTATGCGGCATCGAGCGACGCCACCCGTCCGAACCTGAGCGGTGTGTTCGTCCAGGCCGGCGACAAGCAGGTCATCTTCGTCGCCACCGACGGTCACCGGCTGGCGCGCGCCTCGCGCAAGGGCGCCTACGGCGGCCTCGGCAAGGAGGGCGTGATCATCCCCAGCCGGGCGCTGGCGACCGTGAGCCGCAGCGCCGAGGAGGCCACCGGCCCGGTCGCCATCGAGATTGCCACGGGGCGCAATCAGGCGGGATTCACTATGCAGGTCGGCGAGTTCCGGGTGCAGATCCTGGCCCGGCTGCTCCAGGGGCCCTACCCGAACTACGAGCAGGTGATCCCCAAGAGCAACCCGCGCGAGCTCCAGGTGAAGCGCGAGGAGCTGCTCGAGGCGGTGGACATCGTCGCCTCGCACGCGGACAACGTCACCCGCCAGGTGCGCTTCTCGCTGTCGGAGGGCAGCCTCGGTGTGTCGTCCGCGACCGAGCTGGGCGCCGGCGAGCACAAGGTGAGCGCCGGGTTCCATGGCGAGCCGATGGAGATCGGTTACAACGCCGCCTATCTGATCGACCTCCTCAGGAGCATCGAGAGCGAGCAGGTCCTCTTCCGGCTCAACAACGCCCTGGCCGCCGGGGTGGTGGAGCCGGTGGGAGGGCTCAAGCACGCCGAGGAAGACCTGCTGTGCCTGGTCATGCCGCTGCGGCTGCCCGACGCAGCGGGTTGATCATGCAGTCGATCTCGGGCGTCCTGCCGGCGCTCCTCCGGGAGCTCGGCCTCGAGGCCGGCATCATGGGCTGGCGCGCGGTCAGGGAATGGCCGGACGCCGTGGGCCCCCAGGTCGCGCGCCGCGCGCGCGCCGTAAGCTTCCAGGAAGGCACGCTGGTCGTGGAGGTCGAGGGATCGGCCTGGCTCCAGGAACTCAGCATCCTCAAGCGCGACCTGGTGCGCCAGCTGAACCGGCACCTGGGCTCGCAGCACGTTCGCGATCTGCGACTCATCAACGCCCGCGGAGGGATCCAGCGGTGAATACGACGGAAGGAGAAGCCAGCTTGACGGCGGAACCGAAGGGCCACCACTACGACGCCACGAGCATCCAGGTCCTCGAGGGCCTGGAGGCCGTGCGCAAGCGCCCCGCGATGTACATCGGCGACGTCAGCATGCGCGGCCTCCACCACCTGGTCTACGAGGTGGTGGACAACTCCGTCGACGAGGCGCTCGCCGGCTTCTGCACCGAGATCTCGGTGACCATCGAGGCCGACGGGACCTGCACCGTGCGCGACAACGGGCGCGGCATCCCGGTGGACATGCACGCCACCATGAAGAAGCCGGCGCTCGAGGTCGTCATGACCACGCTGCACGCCGGCGGCAAGTTCGACGACAAGGCCTACAAGGTCTCCGGCGGCCTCCACGGCGTGGGCGTGTCGGTGGTCAACGCGCTCTCGGAGTGGTGCGAGGTCGAGGTGCTCAAGGACGGCAAGCTCTATACGCAGCGCTACGAGTACGGCAAGCCGACGGGACCCATGAAGACCAGCGCGGCGACCGGTGCGGCGGCCAGGAAGGACTCCGGCACCACGACGCGTTTCAAGCCCGACGCGAAGATCTTCACCGACACCACGCTGCACTGGGACACGCTGGCCGGCCGGCTGCGTGAGCTGGGGTTCCTCAACAGCGGCCTGTCCATCAAGCTCAACGACGCGCGCATCGGCAAGAGCGCCGAGTACCTGTACAAGGGCGGCATCATCGAGTTCGTGAGGTACCTCAACCAGAACAAGGAGGTGCTGCACGGCAAGCCGGTGTTCTTCGCGCGCGAGCGCGAGGGCGTCCAGGCGGAGATCTGCCTGCAGTACAACGACAGCTACGCCGAGTCCGTGCATTCATTCGTGAACAACATCAACACCATCGAGGGCGGGACGCACATGATCGGCTTCCGCTCGGCGCTGACGCGCACCCTCACCAACTACGCCGAGAAGGAGGGGCTCGCCAGCAAGGCCAAGGTCGCGGTGAGCGGCGAGGATGTGCGAGAGGGCCTCACCGCGGTGATCTCGCTCAAGATGCAGAACCCCCAGTTCGAGGGCCAGACCAAGACCAAGCTGGGCAACAGCGAGGTCAAGGGCGTGGTCGAGAGCATCGTCGGCGAGGGCCTGCGCGAGTTCTTCGAGGAGAACCCCCCGGTGGCGCGCAAGATCGTCGAGAAGATGCTGGCCGCCGCGCGTGCGCGCGAGGCGGCCCGCAAGGCGCGCGAGCTGGCGCGGCGCAAGAGCATCCTCGACGGCGGCGCGCTGCCGGGCAAGCTCGCCGACTGCGCGTTTGACGACCCCGGGCTGTGCGAGATCTACATCGTCGAGGGGGACTCGGCGGGCGGCAGCGCGAAGCAGGGGCGCGACCGCCGCTTCCAGGCGATCCTTCCGATCCGCGGGAAGATCCTGAATGTCGAGAAGGCACGCCTCGACAAGATCCTCGCCAACGAGGAGATCCGCAACATGATCACGGCGCTGGGCGCCGGCGTGAAGGAAGAGTTCGACATCACCAAGCTGCGCTACCACAAGATCATCATCATGGCCGACGCCGACGTGGATGGCGCGCACATCCGCACGCTGCTGCTCACCTTCCTCTACCGCGAGCTCAAGCCGCTGGTCGAGGGCGGCTACGTCTACATCGCCCAGCCGCCGCTGTTCCTCGTGAAGAGCGGCAAGGACGAGATCTACTGCTACAACGAGAAGGACCGCGACGAGGCGATCGCGCGGGTGGGCCGCAAGAGCCTCCAGGTGCAGCGCTACAAGGGCCTCGGCGAGATGAACCCGGAACAGCTGTGGAAGACCACGATGAACCCCGAGACCCGCACGCTCCTGCGCGTCAGCAACGAGGACGCGGTCGAGGCGGACCGCATCTTCACCATCCTCATGGGCGAGCAGGTGGAGCCGCGCCGGCAGTTCATCGAAGAGAACGCGCTGACGGTCCGGAACCTCGACATCTGATGCGCGTGCGAACCCTTCTCGTCGCCGCGCTGATCGCGGCCGGGGCGTCGCGCGCGGCGGCGGCCGGGGCGGGTGCGCGCGCGGAGGTCGTCGCCGGCGTCGGTGGGACCACCGCGGTCGAGGGCGAGCCGGGCGACGGCGGGGCCTCGCTCTCGCTCTCGTTGCTGTGGCCGCTCGAAGACCATTTCCGCTTCGGCCTGATGGGCTTCGCGGACGACCTCGGCGAGCGGCGTGGTCGGCTGGTCGCGCCGGGCGGCGTCGACCTGGGCCCGGTCGCGGAGGTCCATCGCGCGGCGATCGGCGCGGCCTGGCGGATGGAGGCGCACCTGCCGTCGGTCGGCGCCTACGATTCGTTCGTGGCGGCCACCTGGGGTGCCTACCGCGTGACCGACGATGTGCGCGGCGCCACGACCCAGACGCTCGACGCGGCGGGCTTCGGGCTCGGCTTCGGCCTCGCGCGCCGCGTCGCCGGGGCGCATGGGGCCGGGATCACGCTGCGCTACCAGCAGCTCTCGCGCGGCGCGGCGCAGCGGTACCTGAGCGCGGCGGTGGAATGGCGTTGGCACCGCAGAGCCACGGAATAGCGCCGCCGCTCCGACGGGGCGCAAATCACATGGGACGGAGAGCATGGCACTGAACGACCGCACCAAGATCGTCGACGTCACGATCGAATCCGAGATGAAGACCAGCTACATCGACTACGCGATGTCGGTCATCGTCTCGCGCGCCCTGCCCGACGTGCGCGACGGGCTCAAGCCCTCGCAGCGCCGCATCCTGGTGGCGATGAACGACCTCAACCTGATGCCCGGCCGTGGCTACCGCAAGTGCGCCAAGATCGCCGGCGATACGTCGGGCAACTACCACCCGCACGGCGAGCAGGTGGTCTACCCGACGCTGGTGCGCATGGCGCAGAACTGGGTGATGCGGTACCCGCTGGTGGACGGGCAGGGGAATTTCGGCAGCATCGACGGCGACGCACCGGCCGCGATGCGATATTGCGTTGCCGGAAATACGCGTGTGGCCACCCCCGCCGGGACAGTGCGGATCGATTCGATCGTGGCGGGCGCACACGCGGATTCGGATCACGACATCTCGCTGGAGCTGTTCGATCGGCTCGGACGGCCCGTACGGGCGTCGAAGCTGTTCCATTCCGGCAGTCATCCAACGCTGCGTTTGCGAACGATCGAAGGCTACGAGCTGATTGGGACCAGCAATCATCCGGTGCTCTGTCTGGAGAACGTCGGAGACGTTCCGGGGATTGCGTGGAAGTTGCTCGAGGAGATCGAGGCCGGCGACCGGGTCCTCGTCTCGCGGACGCCGCGCCCGGCGGCCGAGGTCCTGACGGATCGCGAGCGACGGCTCGCGGTTCTCCTGGGCGCTTTCATCTCCGAAGGCTGGATCTCGGTTTCCCGTGCCGGCTTCAACAACATCGACCGCCAGTACTTCGACCTCGTGGTCGCCGCGTACGACGATGTCGTCGGCGGGCGGCGCTACGTGAACGCGCGAACGATCGCGTCGGGGAGCGTGTTGTTCGAGCTCGACATCCAGAACCTGGAACGCCTGCGCGAGAGTCCGCTCGGCGAGGTTCACGGGCGAAGTCGTCAGAAAGCCGTTCCCGAATCCGTATGGATGGCGAGCGGTTCCTTCAAACGCGCATTCCTTCAGTCGCTGTTCACCGGCGACGGGTCGTCCTCGTTGCTGCCACGCAACACGATTCAGGTCTCCTACTCGACCGTCAGCGAACAGCTCGCCCGCGACGTCCAGATCCTGCTGCTCGAGTTCGGTGTGGTGAGCCGAATCTCTCGCTACGCCAAGGGGGAGTACAAGATCGTCTTGACCAACCGGCGGGATGCGCGGCAGTTCGCGCGGGAGGTGGGCTTCATCGGATGGAAGCAGGAGAAGCTCGAAGCGGATTTGGCGGGGATCCCGCAGGCCAGTCGAGCGCTCAGCCACGACCACGTCCCGATGCTGGCCGGATACATCCGCGCCCGATCGGAGTCGTGGAAGGAAGGTGATTGGCTGAGGCGGCACAATGTCGACCGCATCGAGCGCTCGGAACAGGGCGGTGCGGCCATTCTGGAACGCATCGAATCGGCCGAGGTTCGTCGCGTCGCCACCTCCCTGGCCACGGCCGAATATTACTACGCCGAGGTCGAGTCGGTCGTCGATGCGGGTGTGCGCGCGGTCTATTCCTTGCGCGTCGAGACCGACGAACACGCATTCGTGACCAATGGATTCATCAGCCACAACACCGAGGCGCGGCTGACGGCCCTGGCGGCGGAGATGCTCGCCGACCTCGAGAAGAACACCGTCGACTTCCGCCCCAACTACGACGAGACGCGCGAGGAGCCCGCGATCCTCCCGACCGTGGTGCCCAACCTGCTCATCAACGGCTGCTCGGGCATCGCCGTCGGGATGGCGACCGAGGTGCCGCCGCACAACCTGACCGAGATCTGCGACGCGATCGCCTTCGTCATCGATCACCCGGAGTCGGCACCCGCCGACCTGCTGAAGATCGTCAAGGGCCCGGACTTTCCGACCGGCGGCATCATCTACGGCACGCAGGGCATCCGCGACTGCTATACCAACGGGCGCGGGCTGATCAAGATGCGCGCGAAGGTGCAGGTCGAGGAGGGCCGGCAGGGGCGCATGAGCCTGGTGGCGACGGAGATCCCGTTCCAGGTCAACAAGGGGGCGCTGCTCGAGAAGATCGCGGACCTGGTCAAGGACGGCCGCGTGGCCGGGATCAGCGACCTGCGCGACGAGTCGGACCGCGACGGGATGCGCATCGTCATCGAGCTGAAGAAGGACGCCAACCCGAAGGTCGTCCTCAACCAGCTGTTCGTGCACTCGCCGCTCCAGACCACCTTCGGCGCCATCATGCTGGCGCTGGTGGACCAGCGGCCGCAGGTGCTCACGCTCCGCAGCTTGGTCGACCAGTACGTCCTCTTCCGCCAGATCGTGGTGCGGCGCCGCACCGAGTTCGACCTCGCAGAGGCCGAGAAGCGGGCCCACATCCTCGAGGGGCTCAAGATCGCCCTCGACCATCTGGACGCCGTCATCACGCTGATCCGCAAGTCGAAGGACGTCGAGGCCGCGCGCACCGGGCTGATGAGCGAGTTCAAGCTCAGCGAGATCCAGGCCAACGCGATCCTCGAGATGCGCCTGGCGCGGCTGACCGGCCTCGAGCGCAGGAAGGTCGAGGACGAGTACCTCGAGATCATCAAGCTCATCGAGCGGCTCAAGAGCATCCTCGCCAGCCCGAAGAAGATCCTCGGCATCATCAAGGACGAGGTCGCGCGACTTCGAGAAAAGTACGGTGACGCCCGCCGCACCGAGATCATGGCGGAGGAGGGCGACATCAACTACGAGGACACCATCGAGCAGAAGGACATGGTGATCACCATCTCCCACGCCGGCTACATCAAGCGGCAGGAGATCTCCTCGTACCGCTCCCAGCGCCGCGGCGGCAAGGGCGTGATCGGCGCCCGGACCAAGGAAGAGGACTTCATCGAGCACCTGTTCGTGGCTGGCACCCACAGCTACCTGCTGTTCCTCACCGACCGCGGGCGGTGCTACTGGCTCAAGGTTCACGAGGTCGAACAGGCCGGGCGCACGGCGCGCGGCCGGCCGCTGGTGAACCACCTCGAGGGGTTGTCGCGCGACGAGCGCGTGCAGGCCGTGGTCGCGGTGAAGGAGTTCGACGACCAGCACTACCTCGTGTGCGCCACCCGGAAGGGCCTGATCAAGAAGACCGTGCTGTCGTCCTACGGCAACCCGCGCCGGGGCGGGATCAACGCGGTGCTGCTCGAGGAGGGCGACGGGCTGTTTGAGGCGATCCTCACCGACGGCGCGCAGGACATCATCCTCGCCAAGAAGCACGGGCATGCGATCCGCTTTGCCGAGAGCGAGGTGCGGCCGATGGGCCGGACCGCTTACGGGGTCAAGGCGGTCACGCTCGACGACGAGACGGACGAGGTCGTGAGCATGGTCGCGGTGAAGCGGCAGGCGACGCTGCTGGCCGTGACCGAGAACGGCTACGGCAAGCGCAGCGAGATCGGCGAGTACCGGGTCTCGCACCGCGGCGGCAAGGGCATCATCACCATCAAGACCACCGACCGGAACGGCCCGGTGGTGGCGGTGAAGGAAGTCGTGGACGGCGACGAGCTGATGATCATCACGCGCTCGGGACAGCTCATCCGGATGCCGGTGAAGGGCATCTCGGTGATAGGTCGCAACACGCAGGGGGTGCGTCTGGTCAACCTGGCGGCGGCGGGGGAGGGCGACCTGCTCCCCGACGCGGTGGCGGGCGTGACCCGCGTGGTGGGCGAAGAGGACGAGGGCGTGACCAACGGGGCGGACGGCGAGGCCGGCGCAGCGCCCGAGGAGACCCCCGCGGGCTGACCCGGCCGGTCCGGCAGGACTGCGTTCGTGAGCGCCCGCCGGCGAGGCCCCCGCGCACGGCCCTGCGCGCGGGTACTCTCCCGGGCGCCGGCATCCGTGACCGACATGCAGGCGCGTTGCCGTGAGGGTATTTGTGAAATAGTTCACCTGCAGGCGGGTGAACGGATCGTCCGCCGCCAGCGGGGCGGACGATCCGTTCGCACGCGAGGAGGTTGCCCTCCTTCGTCTCGGGGGGCGCCGAGCGATGCCGCGCATCTCCGAATCCACCGTCCGCCGCCTCTCGCACTACTACCGCGTGCTCGAGGAGGTCGAGGACGAAGGCAAGCGCCTCATCTCCTCCCACCGGCTGGCCGAGCGCGAGGGCGTGACCTCGGCGCAGGTCCGCAAGGACCTCTCGTGCTTCGGCTCGTTCGGCCGGCGCGGCCTCGGCTACAACGTCGCCCACCTGCGCAAGGAGATCCGCGCCATCCTGGGGCTCGACCGCCGCTGGCGCGTCGCGGTGGTCGGGGCCGGGAACCTCGGGACGGCGCTGATGCTCTATCGCGGCTTCGCGAAGCAGGGTTTCGACGTGGTGGCCGCGTTCGACCGCGACCCCGCGCGCATCGGCCAGCCCCTCGGTGACCTGGTGGTGCGCGACATCGCCGAGCTGCCGGCCGCCGCGAAGAACGTCGGCTTCGACATGGGCGTCATCGCCACGCCGCTGCGCGCCGCGCAGGACGTGGCGGACGCGCTGGTGGCGGCGGGGGTGCGCGGCATCCTGAACCTCGCCCCGCGGAAGCTGTTCGTGCCCTCGCACGTGGCCCTGCGCACCGTGGACATGACGGTCGAGTTCGAGAGCCTCTCCTTCGCGCTCAACAGCCTCACGCCGCCCGCGCGCCGCCGCCGCCCGCGCGCGTGACCCGGTGAGCCCGGCGGGCCGCAGCGGGCCGCATCCGGTCGCCGCGATGGTGATGGCGACCCTGCTGTGGGGCGCCACGTTCGTGGTCCTGCGCGACAGCCTCGCTCACCTCGCGCCCGCCGCGCTGGTGGCGACCCGCTTCAGCGCCGCGGCGATGCTGTTCGCCCTCGCTGTGCTCGCTCGGCGGCGCCCGCTGGATCGCGCGACCGTGGTCGGGGGCGCGGTGACCGGCCTGCTGACCGCCGGCGGCTATCTCTTCCAGGCCATCGGCCTCACCGCCACCAGCGCGGGCTCGTCGGCGTTCCTCACCGGCACCGGCACGCTCCTCGCGGCGCTCTTCGCGTGGCCGCTGCTGCGCCAGCGACCGACCACGTGGCTGGTACTGGGATTGCTGCTGGCAATGGCGGGCTCGGCGCTGCTCTCGCTGCGCGGCGCGTGGCGCGTGGGGGTCGGCGAGGCGTGGACGCTGCTCGGCGCCGCGATCTACGCGCTGCAGATCGTCGAGGTGGCGCGCTGGGCGCCGCGCGCCGACGCGGTGGCCCTCACCGGCATCCAGGCGGGGGTGGTCGCCGCGTGCACGCTCCCGTTCGCCGGCGACCTCGCAGGCCAGCTGCGATCGCTGGACGGCGCCGGCTGGGCGCGGGTCGGCTACCTCGCCGTGTGCGGGAGCGTCGTGGCGCCGCTGCTCCAGGTGCTGGCGCAGCGCACGCTGCCGGCGGGGCGCGTGGGGCTGCTGTTCGCGCTCGAGCCGGTCTTCGCGCTCGGCTTCGCCATCACCGCCGGCGGCGAGCGCTTCGTGGCGCGCTGGTGGGCCGGCGCCGCGCTCATCCTTTGCGCGGTCGTGATGGTGGAGTGGCGCGAGGCGCGGTCGGCCGCGGCCACGCCTCCGCCAGCCACCGCCGGAGGCGCTCGAGGATCTTCGGGTCGCGGCGGAACAGGGTCGCGTGCGTGCCGGGCTTGTCGGTGTCGGCGACCCGCGAGGCGCGCTGGTCGCAGACCCGGTAGAGCGAGTCGATGACCTCCCAGGTCGTGAAGTCCTCGGGTCCGGTCTGGAAGTAGACCGGGCGCCGCAGCGCCGCGAGGGTCGCGCGCATCGGGCCGCGGTCGACCGGGGAGGGGGTGGGGCTCACCAGCATCAGCACGCCGGCGCGTCGGTCGAGCCGCGCCGCCTCGACGGCGATCGGGGCGCTCGCGCCCACGCCGACCACGAGATACCGGGCAGTGTCCGCCTTCGCCTCACGCGCCAGCGCCCTCACCGCCGCGCGCACGTCCCCCGCGGATCGGGTCTGCATCTGCGCCTCGCGTCCCCGCCACGAGTCCGGCAGGGGGCAGCCGGCCGCCACGGAGCGGCCGGAGCCGCGCGGTTCGAGCAGCATCACCGCGAGCCCCATCCGGCGCAGCCCGACCGCGAGGGTGTCGTAGACGGCGAGCGTGTCGCCCGCCGCCACCAGCACGACCGCGGCGCGCGGCCGCGCGGGCGCGCTCGGGGCGAGCAGCACGCCGCCGAGGGGGAAGCCGTCGCCGCCGGTGAAGCTCACGCGACGGGCGCTCAGGGCGGCGAGCAGCTCGGCTTCGACCTTGTCGCGCTGCGCGATCTCGTAGAGCAGCCGGGGCTCGAGACGCCGGCCCGCATTCAGTTTCTCGGCCGACTTCTTGAGCAGGTCCATCACGTCGACGTCGAGATTCCGCGAGGCCACGGCGAGCGGCGTGAGCAGGATGATCACGCGGGTCCAGTCGGCGCGCTCGAAGGCCACGCACGCCATGCGGTATCGCCACTCCTGGCGGGTGCTGAGCCAGGTCTCGATCGGGGCCAACAGGCGCGCCGCGCTGTCCGCGCTTCCGGCGAGGTAGTGGGACCACGCGAACAGCCCCTGGACGGTGGCCGCGCCGACGTCCGGCAGCTCCGGCGTGACCGGCTGGATCGGGCGCAGGACCGCACGCGCCCTCTCCGCGTCGCCCTTCGCCAGGCGCATCAGCAGCGCCTCGGCGAGGTCGATGCGGCGCTCCGGACGGTGGTCGAGCCCGAACGTCCGCTGGTACAGGGCGACCGCGCTGTCCGGCTCGCCCTCGCGGGCGAAGCTCAGCCCGCGGTAGGCCAGCGCGCGCGCCGCCTCGGGCGCGTCCGTGGCAGCGACGGAGTCGGCGTGCGCGAGCAGGCGGGCCCGCAGCTCGGCCCCGGTGGGGGCCGCGAACAGCAGCGCGTCGCTGGTACTCGGCTGGGCGAGGGCGACCGCGGTGACGGCGAGGCTCAGGACGAGGGGGAGCAGGACCGCGACATGCCGCATGGAGATCTCCTCAGCGAGTGGATGGACCGGTGACGACCAGGAACTCGCGCTCGAGTGGGGAGAGGCCGGAGGGCGGAGCGCCCCAGGTCGAGCGCTCGATGACGCGCGCGACCCGGCCGCCGTGCAGCAGCACCGCGCGGTCGCAGAGGCGCTCGATGGTCTCGGTGACGTGGCTCGAGAACAGCACCGCGCACCCCCCGGCCGCGAGCGCACGCAGCTCCGTCTTCGCGGCCAGCGCCCCGCCGGCGTCGAACCCCTCGAGCGCCTCGTCGCACAGCAGCACCGGCGGGCGATGCAGGACCGCGGCGATGAACGAGAGCTTCTTGCGCATGCCGTGCGAGAAGTGGTGGACGGGCTCGCGGGTGCGGTTCGCGAGGCCGAGGCCTTCGAGGAGGTCTGCGGCGCGCGCCCGCGCGGCGGCGGGATCCAGGCCGCGCACCGCGGCCACGAAGGCCAGATACTCTTCGGCCGACAGCTCCTCGTAGAAGCTCGGCTCCTCGGCGGCGTAGCCGAGCCGGCGCTTGGCCTCGATGGGCGACGCCCAGAGGTCGATGCCGCCGATCGTCACCGTGCCCGCGTCCGGAGGCTGCAGCCCGGCGGCGGTCCGGAGCAGCGTGCTCTTGCCGGCGCCGTTGGCCCCCAGCAGGCCGGCGATCTCACCGGGCACCACCGCGAGCGAGACGTCGTCGAGCGCGGTGAGCGCCCCGTAGCGCCGGGTGAGTCCGGAGACGCGGAGCATCACGCCTCCGCGAGCCGCGACCAGCGGGGGAGCCGGCGCGCCGAGTGGAGGACGGCGGTGAGCAGCACGATCCACCCGGACAGCGGGATCATCACGCTGGCCGCCACGGCGAGCGCGAGCGAGAGCCCCAGCATGCGGCGGGCGACGTCAGCCCGCGGGAAGAGCGTCACGCCGTAGTTCACCCCCAGCGTCGCGATGGCGAGTGCGGCGCCACCCGACCACACCAGCAGGACCTGACGCGCGTGCGGGGCGAGCTCGCGGGCGGCCACGGCCTGGCCCGCGACCAGCACCGTGGCACCCGCCACCCCCCAGGCGAACCGCGCGCCCCAGACCGTCATCACCCCGACCGGCAGCACCCGCAGCGCCGCGAACGGATCCGAGCCGGCGAGCACGGCCAGCCACTCGGCGAGCGCGGCCGCCGCGAGCAGCACCAGCGCGAACGCGACGACGTGGCGCAGGGCCGGCTCGCCCGGGAGGTGCCAGGCGAGCAGCGAAGCCACCCACAACGCGAGCGGCAGCACCGCCGCGCGCCGCGTGGGGCCGTGGCGCAGGGTGACCACGAGGTCCTTGCCCGCGAGCGCCGCCCACGCCGGCATCTTCCGCCACATCGGCGGCGGCAGCCGGCGGCGGGCGACGCCTGGTGCTGCGACCGCCAGCACGCGCTCGATGGGTGGGAGGCCGGGCCGCGGTTCCGCCGCCCGCAGCGCGACGCGGTAGCCGAGCGCGCAGCCCACGCGGCCCGCCTCGAGCAGCAGCCAGGCGAACGCGGCGGCAAGCGATGCCAGCCACCACGCCGGCAGGAGGCCGGCGGCGGCGGCGAGCACGCCCAGCGCGGGCACCGCGAGCCACAGCACGTGGCTGCGGGATTCCCAGGCCAGGTGGCGCTCGATGGCGGCGGGCTCGAGCGGGAGCGCCAGCCACTCGGGGCCGGCGGGCGCCGCGCGCAGCCGCCGCGCGTGCCGCGTGCCGGCAAGCGCCGCCCCGAGCGTGGCGAGGCCCAGCCAGACGCCGGCCACGGCGGCGACACCTGACAGCGGGCCGCGCGCACGCACCAGGCCGTCGAGGGGTACGCGCACCTGCCAGAACAGGAACCCGGCGATCAACAGGGCCAGCAACACCAGCTCGCCCCGCATGCGCGGGTCGAGTCGCAGCAGACGGCGGCGCGTGAGGGCGCGTTCGAGGTCGCGGAACGCATGGGCCTGGAGTCGGGTCGGTGCGGGCATGCGAGACGACGATTGTAGCCGAGGCCCGCGCGGGCGGGATAGGCACCGGCGAGGCGGTGCTCTTTGCGCCGCCCCGGGCCCGGTGGCACCATGGCGGCCTCATGAGCCGCCCTGCGCCGGTCGTCTACTCCCCCGAGTACGAGTGCGACATCGGCCGCCATGTGTTCCAGACGGGGAAATTCCGGCTGGTGCGCGATGGCCTGCTCGCCGCCGGCCTGGTGACGGAGAGCGGCATCATCGCCGCCGAGCCCGCCCCGCGCGCGGACCTGCTGCTGGTCCACACCGCGGAGTACCTGGACGATCTCGAGCAGCTGCGCTGGACGCCGCGCACCCGCATGTCCGAGCTGCCGCTCACGGCGGGGATCGTGCGCGCCTACGTGCTGGCGGCGGGCGGGACGACGCGGGCGGCCCGCGAGGCGCTCACGCACGGCGTCGGGGTCCACCTCGGCGGCGGCTTCCACCATGCGTACGCCGAGCTCGCGTCCGGCTTCTGCTACATCAACGACCTCGCGGTCGCCATCCGGGTGCTGCAGCGCGACGGGCTGGTGCGGCGCGCGGCGGTCGTGGACTGCGACCTCCATCAGGGCAACGGCACCGCGCATCTGTTCCGGGGGGAAGACGCCGTGTTCACGTTCTCGATCCACCAGGAGCACCTCTACCCGGTCAAGGAGCGGAGCGATCTCGACATCGGCCTCGAGAACGGCGTCGGCGACGAGGAGTTCAACCAGCGCCTCGGCGCAGGCCTCGCCCGCGTCTGGGAGCATCGCCCGGAGCTGATCCTCTACCAGGCCGGGGCCGACCCGTACGAGGACGACCAGCTGGGGGCACTCCGCCTCACCTTCGCCGGCCTGCTCGAGCGCGACCGGCTGGTGCTCGAGGGCTGTGCCGAGCGCGGCATCCCGGCGGTGGTGACGCTGGGCGGGGGCTACGCCCGCCGCGTGAGCGAGACGGTCCGCATCCACCAGAACACCTGCGAGCTGGCGCTGCGGCTCGCCGCACGCGCCGCCGGGCGGACGCGATGATCCGCGCCTGGCACGCCGACGCGGCGGGCGCGCGCGAGGTGCCGCCCGCCGAGGCGGCGCGGCTCGCCATGTCGGGCCCGGGCGCGGTGTGGGTGGACGTCGAGGGCGAGGACGAAGCCGCCGCGCGGGCGCTGCTGGCGCCGCTCGGCATCCATCCGGTCGCGCTCGACGATGTGGTCGCGCACATCAACCGGCCGAAGGTGGACGATTACGGCGCGTACCTTTACGTCGCCGTCCACTCCGCGCGCTGGGAGACCGACGGGCGACCGACGCTGCGCGAGCTCGACCTGCTGGTGGGCGAGCGCTTCCTGGTCACCTACCACGAGGCGGCCACGCGCTCGGTGAGCTCCGCGCACGCGGTGCTCCCGCGCCGCCCCGAGCTGCTGGCGCGCGGGCCGGCGCACCTGCTGCATTTCCTGCTGGACGTGCTGGTCGACCACTATATGCCGATCACCGAACGGCTCGCGGCCGAGATCGACAGGCTCGAGGAGCGGATGTTCGGCCGACGAGACGAGCGCATGGACGAGGGCATCCTTCGGCTCAAGCGCGGCCTGTCGGCCCTGCGTCGGATCGTCGGCCCCCAGCGCGACACCGTACTGGCGCTCACGCGCGACGAATTCCGCGCCGTGCCGGCCGAGGTGCGACCCTATCTGCGCGATGTGTACGACCGGCTGGCGCGCGTGAGCGACCTCCTCGACTCGTTCCGGGACGAGGCGGCCACGCTGCTGGAGCTGCACGTGGCGATCGTCTCGAACCGGCTCAACCAGGTGATCAAGGTGCTCACGGTGATCGCCACGATCATGCTGCCGCTGACGGTGATCACGGGCTACTACGGAATGAACTTCCGGCTGCCGGAGTTCGCGTGGCGGTGGGGCTGGCTCTACGCGCTCGGGTTGCTGGCCGCGACCGCCGCCGGCACCTGGTGGTACCTCAGGCGGCGGCGCTGGTTCTGACGCCGCGGGGGCGCATCGCCCGCGCGTGAAAACGCGCGGGGCCGGATCCCGCGGCTCGGGCAGCCTGGCGTGGGCTGCAAGGGCCCACGCTGAGATCCGGTCCCCGCACTCCTCGCGGTGCCACGACGGCGCACGCGCCAGCCGTAGACACACGAACGAACACGATGTCCATCGGAGAGCGGGGACCCGGGGCGGGGACCGGTTGCTTCTGTCGGAGGGGGGGCCTCCAAGCGACTCGGCGTACGAGAGGGAACCACTTCGGGCAAGTGATTCGAACGCCGCACAGCCCCCTTGCCGCGAGGCCCTCCGGCGTTTCGTGTGACTCACCTCGCTCGTGAAGTCCCACGACCGTCATCAGGCAGGTCCCGTGCAGCGAACGGGACCCCGGCTCGGGTAAGAAAGCTCCTTGCCAGGGAGTTCTTTCTGCCCAGCTGCAACGGAAGTTTGGACCCCAGGTCAGCGGCCTGTCAAGAGTCGAGTCCCGGCGTTCCGAGACGCCGCGCGCGGCGCGGGATCCCGAGACGACACCACGGCACGCCGCGCGCCACCGGCCCCCGCAGGACCCGCGCGTCGCGCGACGAGAACCTGTTCAGGGCGTGGCGACGCCCTTGGGCTTGGGCTTCTGCACCGATCCCGGCTTGGCCGGTGTCGTCGCCGGCGTGCCCGCCGGCGATGCGCCGCGCGCGGGGCCGATGACCTCGAGCGAGGCATCGTCGAAGTACACGCGCCCTTCGGCCGGGGCGTTGTAGAGCAGCCAGGCCCAGACCTGGTAGGCGTCCTTCGGGACGTCCATCTCCATCTGCAGCCTGGTCCACGGCGTGGTGTTGCCGACCAGCTGCGGCGCGCCCACGTGCTCGTCCTGCTTCAACGTGGTGCAGTAGAGCTTGATGTAGGCCTGGCTCATCAGGCTGTCGCACTTGACCCAGCCCGTGAGGCGGAGGCGCTTGCCGGCGAGGCTGCGGTTGCCGATCAGCTGCGCGACCGCCGCGCGGGTCTTCACCATGCCGATGGTCCCGCCCGTGAAGCGGATCGAAGCCTTGCCGGAGTGCACCACGGTGGTATCACGGTCGCAGCGCATCTCGTCGTAGGGAGGCAGCGAGTACTCCCAGCGGTCGCCATTGCCCTCGAAGCCCGGGTCCTCGAGCAGGTTCACGCCCACCGGCAGTTCCGGCGCGGGCAGCGCCTCCTCGGCGGTCAACGAGGCGTCGTCGAAGAACACCTGGCCGGTGCCGAACAGCCCGCAGCGCGCGATGATCAGGTTGGTCGACGGCGGGATGAACACGCGGACCTGGCGGCGCACCCAGTCGGTCTCGGGGTCGGAGAAGTACTCCCGCTTCATGCCCAGGTAGACATAGGGATCGGTGGTCGTGAACAACCCGAGCCGCGCGAGGACGGTGTCGCGCGGCACCTTCCAGAGCCGCGCCATCTTGCCGACCGTGTCGCGGTACGCCTGCAACAGGATGTAGGCCCGGCCCTGCACGCCGTTGCTGCGCGTCCACACCGAGAGCACGACATCCTTGTTCCACATCTCCGGGCCGACGACGAGGGTCTGGCTCCAGTTGTGCCAGAGCGGGACCAGGGTGCTGACGTTCGCGACGCTCACCGAGTAGCGACCGCCGTGGGCGACCATGGTGTCGCGACCGAAGAACACGGTGGGCATCTCGCTCCACGAGGTGTCCCACGCGGCTGGCATCCACGGATGGGCGGCCATCGTGTTCTCGAATCCGGGATCGGCCAGCAGGTTCCCGGTGGGGGCGGCCAGCGCGGGGCCGGCGAGGCACGCGATGAGCGCGCCGAGCGCCGGCGCGATGCGCAGGGCGGGGCGACGGGACATGGAGCACATTCCTTTCGGGAGCAGTCCTGAGCTCGGAGGAGTTCGAGGCACGAGCAGCAAGCGAAAAGTATCCGCAGCCGGCCCGCGGGGGGTCAAGGGGATTCTCCTCGCGTGGGGATTCTCCTCGCGGTTGCGGTCGCGCGAAGCGCTCGGCTAGATTCGCGCGGTCGCGTCCCACATGTCCTGAACTTGTTCCGCCGCCGGGAGCCCCGCGTGCCCGATTGGTTCTTCACCTCCGACCTGCACGGACAGGGCGCGCTCTACGAGCAGCTGGTCGCGATCGTCGCCGCGCGGCGGCCGCGCGCGGTGCTGATCGGTGGCGATCTGGCGCCCCACGCCGTGGGTGCCGAGGGCGTGGCGCACCAGCGCGTCTTCCTCGAGGGCTTCCTGGTCGAGTTCGCGCGCCGGCTCCGGGAGGCCGCACCCGGCAGCGAGCTGCTGCTCCTGATGGGCAACGACGACTGGGCCGCCAACCACGACTGCCTCGAGCGGCACGACGGCGCGCTGTGGCGGATGCTCCACGACCGTGTCGTCCAGGTGGACGGCGTGCCGGTGGCCGGACTCTCGTGGGTGCCGATCACGCCCTTCTCGCTCAAGGACTGGGAGCGCTGGGACGACGGGGAGCCCGAGTCGCCCGCGCGCCTCGACGGCTGGGTGAGCGGCCCCGGAGGGATTACGCCGCACCGCTTCGACCCGGAGCGGCGCGAGCCCACCATCGCCTCCGCTCTCACCGCCCTGGCGATGCGCACGCCGGTGCGCGAGACGGTGTTCGTCCTGCACTCGCCGCCGCGCGACACGCGCTGCGACATGGTCGGGGCGCGGGCCCACGTGGGGTCACGCGCGATCCGGGCGTTCGTCGAGCGCCACCAGCCCCCGCTGGTGCTGGCGGGCCACATCCACGAATCGCCGCGCGTCTCGTCGTCCTACCGGGACACCATCGGCGAGACGGTGGCCGTGAACCCGGGCCAGTTCGGCACCCAGCGGCTGTGCGGCGTCTGGGTGGACCCGGCGCGCCCGGCCGAGACCCTGCGCCACACCGTCTACGAGTAGCGGGGGTCAAGGAACCGCAAGGAATCACGGCCGCGCAGGGCGCGCGCGTTGTGGCCGCATCGGAAGCCGTGCTAGCCTTTGTGCGCTCCCGCATCATCGCCCGCCGTTCATCGAGGTCCCGATGAAGCCCTCCGTGCTCAGCCTGGCCGCGCTCCTGCTCCTTCCCGGGCTGGTCGGCCCCGCCGCGGCCGGCACTGCGCCCGGCGTCTCGTGGCGCAGCTGGGACCGCGGCCTCGAGGAAGCCAGGGTCTCGGGGCGCCCGGTCCTGGTGGACGTCTACAGCGACTGGTGCGGCTGGTGCCGGCGCATGGAGGCCGACGTCTACTCGCGCCCCGAGGTCCGCGACTACCTGTCGCGCAAGTTCGTCACGGTCAAGCTCGATGCCGAGGCGCCGGACCCCGCGCGCTACGAAGGACGCGCCTTCACCTCGCGCTCGCTCGCCGCGCGATTCGGCGTGAGCGGGTATCCCACCACCATCTTCCTGCGGTCGGCCGGCGAGCATCCGGTCAACGTGCCCGGCTACGTGGATAAGGAGCGCTTCCTGCTTCTCCTGCGCTACATCGGCGACGGCCACATGGATCGCGGTGTGCCCTTCCAGGACTTCGTGAAGCGATCCGCGACCGGCGGCGACGCGCGCCGCTGACCGCCGAGCGGGGAGGACCCCTGTCGCTCCTGAGCGGGCATCAGCTGGTCGCGGTGGACACCGAGACGACCGGGCTCAGCCCGGCCGACGGCCACACGCTGGTCGAGGTCGCGACGATCGCCATCGCCGAGGGGGCGATCGGCGAGACCTGGTCGAGCCTCATGCGGCCCGGCCGCGCGATCCCCGCCGACGCGGCCGCCGTGCATGGCATCACCGACGCGATGGTGGCCGAGGCACCGCCCCCGGCGACCGTCGCCGCCGAGCTGCGCCGCCGCTGCGGCGACCTGCCGCTGGTCTTCCACAACGCGCCGTTCGACCTGCCGTTCCTGATTGGCGTGTTGCGTCAGGCCGGCCAGCCGCCCCTGCTCAACCCGATCGTCGACACGCTCGGGCTCGCGCGCGGGCTGACGGGCACGGGCGGCAACTCGCTCGGCGCGCTGGCGGCGCGCTTCGGGCTCCCGAAGGAGCCGCAGCACCGGGCGCTCGGCGACGCCCTGACCACGGCGCGCCTGTTCCTGGCACTCGCCGGCCGCTGGGAGCAGGAGCGCGGCGTGCGCACGCTGGCGGAGCTCGCGGCGGTGAGCCAGGACGTGATGCGGCAGACCGCGACGCGCTGACGGAGGGCGGGGTTTGACACCCCCACGCCCCCCCCGATAATGGAGCGCCTCGGATCCATCGCGACCCACCGAGCCACGCGGCCGCGCGGCTCTTCAGGGAGGCATCATGCAGGCGACCGCATCGCTCGAGATCGGCCAGGCGGCCCCCGAGTTCAAGCTCAAGGGCCCCGGGGGCCAGTTCGTGACCCTTTCGGAATACCGCGGCAGGAAGAACGTCGTGCGGGTGTTCTACCCGCTGGCGATCTCCCCGGTGTGCTCGCATCAGCTGCCCGCGATCGAGAAGGAGATCGCGCGCTCCGCGGGCCTCGACGCGACGGTGCTGGGCGTCAGCGTCGACAGCCACTATTCCAACACCGCGTTCACCGAGCGACCGCGGCTCTCGTTCCCGCTGCTCTCGGACTTCAAGCGTGAGACCAGCGCCGCCTACGCCGTGCTCATCGCCGAGGCGGGTCACTCCGGCCGCGCGATCTTCGTCGTCGACAAGCAGGGGAAGGTCGCCTGCCGGGATGCGCGCCCTACTTTCGGCGACATGGCCCAGATCCCGAGCGGCGACCGCGTCCTCGCGGCCCTCGCCGGCCTCGAGTAACGACCTGCCCCCACCGCCGTCGGCCGGGGATGGCCGGACGCGGGAGGGGGCGGACCGAGCCCCACGCATGCCAACCGGGAGAGCCACGATTCTGGTGGTGGACCGCGAGAGCACCGCGACCGCGGCGCTCATCGCCTTCCTGCGCGGGCACGGCATGAAGGTGCTGTGGGCCCGCGACGGCGAGGGCGCGTACCACGTGCTCGACGCGACGCGCGTCGATGCGCTGGTCGCCCCGTTGCGGGCGCCTCGCATCGACGGCGTGGCCGTGTGCCGCCACGCGCGGGAGCGCCACCCCGAGGCGTGCGTCGTGCTCTCGGCGGACGCCGCCGGGGCCCGGATGGCCGCGGGCGCGCTCGGGGCGGGGGCCCACGACATCCTGCCGCGGCCGGTCGACCGCGAGCGGCTGCTGGCGGCGCTGGAGCGCGGGCTCGCGCAGCAGCGCCTGGCCGCGCGCTTGGTCGAGATGGAGGGCCGGCTCGACGAACGGTTCGGCGTCGCGCCGTTCACCGGCCGCTCGCGCGCGATCGCCCGGGTCATGGAACAGGTCCGCCACCTGGCCTCCACCCACACCGCCGTGCTGATCGAGGGTGAGGCCGGGACCGGGAAGAGCCTGGCCGCGCAGGCGATCCACCAGAACAGCCCGCGTCGGAACGAACCGTTCGTCTGGATCGATTGCGGCGCGCTGGACGAGCCGCTGCTCGAGCGCGAGCTGTTCGGTCGCGAGCCGGGAGCCTCCTCCGAGGGCGACGGAGCGCAGCGCGGACGGCTCGAGCTGGCCGACGGCGGGACCCTGCTCCTGGAGGAGATCGACGAGCTGCCGCCGGGTGCGCAGGTGCGGCTGCTGCGGGTGCTCCAGGACCGCGCCTTCGAGCGCGTCGGCGGGAAGGCGACGCTCAAGTCCGACGTGCGGCTGATCACCGCCACCCGCCGCGACCTCGCGGCGCGGGTGCGCGAGGGCCGCTTCCGCGAGGACCTCTTCCACCGGCTGGGCGTCGTGCGGATCGTGATGCCGCCGCTGCGCGATCGCCGCGAGGACATCCCGCTGCTGGTCGAGCGATTCCTGATCGAATCGAGCCGCGGTCGCGGCCGCGGGGTCAAAGGCGTCACGCGCGGCGTGCTCGATCGTCTGATGGGTCATCCATGGCCCGGGAACGTCCACGAGCTGCGGGTCACGATCGAGGGCATGGTGATGGTCGCCCGGAGCGGTCGCGCGCTCGACCTGGCCGACCTGCCGCAGGCGCTGTGCCCGCCCGAGGGCGAGGCCGGGCGGCTCGAGATCTCCGTCGGCATGACGGTCGAAGAGGCCGAGCGACAGCTGATCGCCGCCACCCTGGCGCATGCCCGCAACGACAAGCCTCGCGCCGCGGCCCTGCTGGGGATCGGGCTGCGGACGCTCTATCGAAAGATCAAGGAGTACGGGATCCGCTAGTCGCGCATCCTCCGCCGGCCACACGAGCCGCGCCGACGCCTGTCACCCGCGCGGCCCACGATGAGCTAAGCGGGGCCCCCCCGCCGGCCGATAACTCTCCCCGACCACTCCATTCCAGCCCTCACCATCGGGGAGCGCCATGTCCCGTTCCGAGCCCATCGAGCCGGCCGAGCCGAGCGCCGGACGCGCCGACGTGCCGCCTCCTCCCAAGCCCGACTGGCTGGTGGGGGCGGACGAAGGCGCCCGTCGCAAGGCGGACGCCCCAGGGTCGTCCGAAGCGACCGGCGCCGGTCCGCCCCCTCCGGACGCGCGCCGCCCCGCCGCGCCGGCCCAGCAGGATCGCAAGGCGTCGCCGCATCTCAAGCTGGTGCGCGCGGAGGATGTCCCGCCGCCGTCGCCGCCCGAGGCGCGCGGCGCCGGTCCGGCGACGGCGGGGGGACCGGTCGCGTGGAAGGCGGCCGCCAGCAGCGTTCCCAGGCTGCGTCAACAGCCGGCGGCCAGCAGCCAGCCCGCAGCGCCCGAGTCGTTCCCGGGGTTCGCGCAGGACGCGATGATCGCGAAGAACGCGGCGCCGATCGGCGGGCGCGGGCCGCAGCCCGCGGCCGACCGGCTCGGCGCGCGCCCGCCCGATGACGCGATGCCGCTCGCCCAGGACCCTCCATTCTGGGTCGACTGGCTCGACCGTCTGCGGTCGCTCCCGTGGCCGGTCGTGCTCGGTGCGGGCGCTTTCCTCGTGCTCGGTGCGGCGGCGGCGTACTTCCTCCTCCCGCGCGACACCCCCGACGTCTCGCTCGCGCAGATCCGGCAGCACCCGGAGGCGTTCGAAGGCCGGTCGGTGCGGGTCGGCGGCAAGGCGGGCGAAGCCTTCTCGGTCGGCGGGAGCTACGTCTTCAACCTGTACCAGGGCCGTGACACCATCGTGGTGTACTCGCGGTCGCGCCGCCCGCGGCTGCACGAAAAGGTGAAGGTGGACGGCACCGCCAGCATCGGCTACATCGATGGCATGGCGCGAGTGGCGGTGCTCGAGCACCCTTCGGCGCGCTGACCCGGCCGGCCGCGCGCCCGCGCTGACCCGGCCGGCCGCAAGACGGCAGTGCGTCGTCATCTTCTTCACACCCGGGCCACACACCATGCGGATGCCTGCGCGACGCTCTGGCGGGAACGACCAGTGACTGCCAGACGGCTCGTGCCATTTGGGCAATCACGATCGCCGCGCCCACCGATGCGAACCGCCTAAGACAATGTAGAACAACCGTTTGACAGACAGGCCTTGCGGGGCGGGCGACGATGGAATAGGTTCTCCGCCCGCGCAGCGCATCGAGGCATCACGGAGCCCTCTCGGGCACCGGCGCGAGGGCCGTCGAGAACCCCATCTCTATCGAACCGCCCCACGCCGGGGCGCTTCACCTCAGGAGGAGAACATGAACGTCCGGCCTCTCGCGGACCGCATCCTGGTCCGCCGGATCGAAGAGCAGGAGACCAAGCGTGGCGGGATCATCATCCCCGACACCGCGAAGGAGAAGCCGCAGGAGGGCGAGGTCATCGCCGTCGGCCCCGGCCGCATGACCGAGGAGGGCAAGCGCATCGCCATGGACGTCAAGAAGGGCGACCGCATCCTCATCGGCAAGTACAGCGGCACCGACGTCAAGATCGACGGCACCGAGTACACCATCCTCCGCGAGGAGGACGTGCTCGGCATCCTCGCGGCCACCAAGAAGTAGTCGACTTCACGCCCCCGCGCGCGTCAGCGGACGCGGGGCGCTGACTCACTTTCAGGGAGGCAACATGGCAGCCAAGCAGTTGCTGTTCAGCGAGGCGGCACGGCAGAAGATCCTCGAGGGGGTCGAGATCCTCGCCAGGGCGGTGAAGATCACGCTCGGGCCGCGCGGCCGGAACGTGGTGCTCGACAAGAAGTGGGGCTCGCCGACCGTCACCAAGGACGGCGTGACCGTCGCCAAGGAGATCGAGCTGGACGAGCCCTACCACAACATGGGCGCGCAGATGGTGCGCGAGGTGGCGTCCAAGACCTCGGACGTCGCCGGCGACGGCACCACGACCGCGACCGTGCTGGCCGAGGCAATCTTCCGCGAGGGCCTCAAGAACGTGACCGCGGGGTCGTCGCCGATGGCGATCAAGCGCGGCATCGAGAAGGCGGTCGAGGCGGTGGTGAGCGAGCTCAAGAAGCTGAGCCGCGAGGTGAAGGAGAACAAGGAGATCGAGCAGGTCGCCACCATCTCCGCCAACTCCGACAACGTCATCGGCAAGATCATCGCCGAGGCGATGCATGCGGTCGGCAAGGAAGGCACGATCACCGTCGAGGAAGCCAAGTCCGTCGAGACCACGAAGGAAGTGGTCGAGGGCATGCAGTTCGACAAGGGCTACATCTCGCCCTACTTCGTGACCGAGAAGGAGGGCATGGAGGCCATCCTCGAGGATGCCTTCATCCTCCTCCACGAGAAGAAGCTCTCCAACCTGAAGGACCTGCTGCCGCTCCTCGAGAAGATCGCGCAGCGCGGCAAGCCGCTGCTCATCATCGCCGAGGACGTCGAGGGCGAGGCGCTCGCCACCCTGGTGGTGAACAAGCTGCGCGGCACGCTGGCCGTGTGCGCGGTCAAGGCCCCGGGCTTCGGTGACCGCCGCAAGGCCATGATGGAGGACATCGCCGTCCTCACCGGCGGCAAGCTGATCACCGAGGACCTCGGCATCAAGCTCGAGAACGTGAAGGTCGAGGATCTCGGTCACGCCAAGCGCATCGTGGTGGACAAGGAGAACACGACCCTCGTCGAGGGCCCGGGCAAGCGGAAGCCGGAGATCCAGGGCCGCATCGCCGCGATCAAGAAGGAGATCGAGGACACCACCTCGGACTACGACCGCGAGAAACTTCAAGAACGGCTGGCCAAGCTCGCGGGCGGCGTGGCGATCATCAACGTGGGTGCTGCGACCGAGACCGAGATGAAGGAGAAGAAGGCCCGCGTCGAGGACGCGCTGCACGCCACCCGTGCGGCGGTCGAGGAAGGCATCGTGCCGGGCGGTGGCGTGGCGTACCTGCGCTGCATCCCGACCCTCGACAAGCTCTTCGAGACGCTGCCGTCCGACGAGAAGGTGGGCGTCAGCATCGTCAAGCGGGCGCTGGAGCAGCCGCTGCGCGTGCTGTGCGAGAACGCCGGCGTCGAGGGCTCGGTGATCGTCCAGCACGTCAAGAAGGAGAAGAAGTTCACCGGCTATGACGTGGACAAGGAAGTGTACGTGGACATGTTCGAGGCCGGGATCATCGACCCGACCAAGGTGGCGCGCACGGCGCTGCAGAACGCGGCGAGTGTCGCGGGCCTGCTGCTCACCACCGAGGCGCTGGTCACCGAGATCCCGGAGAAGAAGAAGGCGTCGGCGCAGCCCGCAGGTGGGGGCTACGGCGGCGAAGACTTCTGATCCGCTGAGCGCAAGAGGCAGGACGCGGGGGCCGGGGCGAAAGCTCCGGCCCCCGTCTGTATGGGGGCCCCGCCACCCACCCCGCCCGCCGCCCCATCGCCCGTGCCCGAAAGCGCCGCGTCCGTCCCAAGCACGCTCGCGTCCATGCAACCCCGGTACTATCGTGCCGCGACCGAACGGCCTCGGGGTCGTCGCAGGCCCCTTTCGATTCACCACCCACCCGCACATCCGGATCGCGCCGGGAGACCCGACCCCGGGGACCCCGTGCGCATCGGAGGAGCCCCACCACCATGATCCGCCTTCCGCAGATCCGTCCACTGGTCGTCCTCGCGCTGCTGGCGCTGCTCTGCACCGCCCCGGCGGCGGGGGCGGCGACCCCCGCGCCCGCGGGCAAGTCCGGCACTCCGGGCAAGGGCGATCCCGAATCGGAGGATAAGGACAAGCCCTTCCGGGACTGGAAGAAGGTCACGAAAGACGCCGTGGTCTCGCACGGCTACTTCACGGTGCATCGGAAGCGGGACGATCTCTACCTCGAGATCCGCCCGGACCAGCTCGACCAGCCCGTCCTCGGCATCTTCAGCTTCGCGCGCGGCATCGGTTCGAACTTCGTGCTCGGCGGACTGCCGCTGAACGACCGGCTGCTGGAGTTTCGGCGCGTCGGCGAGCGGATCCTGGTGATGGAGAGGAACCCCCGCTTCGTCTCGCCTCCCGGCGGCCCCTGGGAGAAGGCGCGCGGGCTCTCGTACGGGGAGTCGGTGCTCGCCTCGCTCAAGATTGAGAGCGTCCACGATACGACCAGGGCGGTGCTGGTGGAGTTCGGACAGTTCCTGGTGAGCGACCTGAGCGATCTCGCCGAGCGCCTGGGCGGGGCGTTGAGCACGCCCACCGGACCGCGCTCGATCCGGTTCGACAAGGACCGCTCCGCGCTCACGAGCGTCAAGGTGTTCCCGGAGAACATGGAGTTCGAAGCGCTGCTCACCTACAGCCCGAACTCGCGCACCGGGCTCTCGCTGGACGGCGTGCCCGACGAGCGCTTCATCCCGATCACCGTCCACTACTCCTTCTCGAAGCTCCCCGACGTCCCGATGCAGCCGCGACTGGCGGACGACCGGGTGGGCTACTTCCTGACCGCGAAGAAGGATTTCGGGCGCGACCAGGCGGAGAACTTCTGGGTGCGCTTCGTGAACCGCTGGCGGCTCGAGAAGAAGGACTCGAACGCTGCGCTCTCGGAACCGGTCAAGCCGATCGTCTTCTACATCGATCACACCGTTCCGAAGGAATACCGCGCCTGGGTGAAGGAAGGAGTCGAGAAGTGGCAGAGGGCGTTCGAAGCGGCCGGGTTCCGGAACGGCATCGTCGCGAAAGACGCCCCCGAGGACTCGTCCTGGGACGCCGAGGACGTGCGCTACAGCACCCTCCGCTGGATCACCTCGACCCAGCCGAGCTTCGGCGCCATCGGCCCCTCGCGCGTGGACCCGCGCACCGGCGAGATCCTCGACGCCGACATCCTGTTCGAGGCCTCGATGCTGCAGAGTTTTAGGAACGCCTACCGGCGCTACAGCGGTCCAGACGCCATCGGCGCCGAGGTGCTGCCGTCCACCCGCATGGAGCAGTGGCCGGCGCACATCCCGCTCGAGCGGCGCTGCGAGGCGCAGCAGGGGGTGGCCGACGGCGGGGCGCTGCTGCATGTCGCCCTGCTCATGGACGGGGCGCTGGCGCCCGGCAGCCCCGTCCCCGACTCGTACATGCACGACGCCGTGGTGTGGGTGACCATGCACGAGGTGGGGCACACCCTGGGCCTCCGGCACAACTTCCGCGGCAGCACCGCCACGCCCTACGACAAGCTCAACGACCGGGCGTGGGTCGAGGAGCACGGGATGTACACCTCGGTGATGGAGTACCCGACGCCGAACATCTCGCTCGACCGCAGCACGCAGGGCTACTACTACACGCAGGGCGCCGGGACCGGCGACCGCTGGGCGATCCGCTACGGGTACACGCCGTCGGGCAGCAGCGACCTCAAGGCGGACCACGCGGTCGCGCAGAAGATCGCCGACGAGAACCTGCAAGCGGGGCACGAGTACTCCACCGACGACGACACCTACCCGGCGAACGCCCTCGATCCGCGCACGAACATCTACGATCTGGGCGATGACCCGATCCGGTTCGCCCGGGACCGCACCGCCTACATCGCGGGCCTCTGGCAGGGCGGGAAGCTCGAGGATCGCATCGTCGGCGATTCGGGGGACCTCACCGCGCTGCGCCGGGCGATGGACACCCTGCTCGGGCAGTACGGCATCGCGCTGGGGATGGCCGTGAAGTACGTCGGCGGCCAGTACAGCACGCGCGTCCACCGTGGACAGCCGGGAGCGGTGGAGCCGCTCCGGCCGGTGCCGGCGGCGAAGCAGCGCGAGGCGCTGGACTTCCTCGCCCGGCGGGCGTTCGCCGCGGATGCGTTCTCGGTCTCGCCGGCGCTGCTCGGCCGGCTCGCGCCCGAGCGCTGGAGCCACTGGGGCCTGCCGGGCGCGTTCGAGGCGCGGCTCGACTACGATCTCAACCCCCGGACGCTCGCCATCCAGACCGCCCTGGTCAACGGCCTCACGGCGCCCGCGCTGCTCGCGCGACTGCGGGAGGCGGAGTCGCGGAGCCCGGATGCGTTCCGGATGTCGGAACATCTCGAGCGCATGACGCGCATGCTGTGGGGCGAGGTCGGAGGATCCGCCGCCAGCGCCGCGGCGTTCCGCGCCCTCGACGGGACCAGCACGCGCCGTGACGTGCAGCGGCTGTACGTGGACCGGCTTGCGACCCTGGTGGTGGGGCCGGCCCCCGGCGTGCCGGATGATGCGAGGGCGCTCGCGCGACTGCAGCTGACGCGCATCGACGGGCGCGCCGCGCGCGTACTGGCCGGCGAGGCGCCGATCGGCGACTACACCCGCGCGCACCTCATGGAGACGCGCGCCCGCATCCGGCGTGCGCTCGAGGCCGGACGCCAGGCGGACGCGGCGGTCGGCCGCGGTCCCGGCGGGCCGAACGTCGTGCCGGAATAGTCCGCAAGCGCTCCACGACACGCGACGCCCCGGTCGCGGAGCGATGCGCGGGGGTTGCGCCGCGTCGCCCGCTTCGGGCACAATCTCCCGCCGCCGCCGCAGTGGGGAGGCCCGTCGAGGGGCCGTTGTCCCCCTCAGACGCCAACCCGAAGAACGAGGAGTCCGCCCGTGATCGCCGCGACCCAGCTCAAGGTGGGCATGGTCATCATGCACAACGGCAAGCCCCACCGTGTCACCAACGTCCTGCACGTCACGCCCGGCAACTGGCGGGGCATGGTGCAGACGCGACTCGTCAACATCGAGACCGGCTCGAACGCCGAGCACCGGTTCCGGTCCGAGGACAAGGTCGAGAAGGCGAACATGGAGCAGCACTCGCTCCAATTCAGCTACCGCGCCGGGGCCGCCTTCCACTTCATGAACACCGAGAGCTTCGAGATGATCGACCTGCCCGCGGACGTGCTGGGGAACGCGGTGAACTACCTGGTCGAAGGCACGATGATCACCGCCGACTACTTCGACGGGCGCGTGGTGGGCATCGAAATGCCGATGTTCGTGGAGCTGAACGTCACGGAGACGACGCCCAACATCAAGGGCGCCGCGGTGCAGAACACCTCGAAGCCCGCGATCCTCGAGACCGGCTACGAGATCAAGGTGCCGCCCTACATCGAGGTCGGCAACCGCGTGAAGATCGACACCCGCACCGGGGAGTTCGTCGAGCGGGCGTAGGGAGGGATCCGCGCAGGCTCCAGCGGCCACCGGGCTCGCCGGCGCCCGTCTTTTCGGGTGAGGCCACCGCCGCGAAGCTAGGCGGAAACGCCGCCGCTCCCCTCCGGGGCCTGCGGAATCACGAGCCAGCAGACGACGTAGGCGAGCAGGCCGATTCCGGCCGCGAGGGCGAAGATCACCCAGATGAGGCGCGGGATGACCGGGTCGATGCCCAGGTAGGCGGCGAAGCCGCCGCAGACGCCCGCGATCTTGCGGTCCTTCCGCGAGCGGTAGAGACGCTTGATCGACTCCGACATGGCGGCCTCCGTCTACTCGGGCCTCAGGACTTGAGCAGGTCGAAGATCTCCTGGTTCGTCTTCAGCTTGGTCAGCAGCTCCAGGAGCTTGGTCATCGCCTCGATCGGATGGAGGCCGGCGAGCCCGCGCCGCAGCAGGTGGAGCCGCGGGACGATCTCGGGCGGGTAGAGCTTCTCCTCCTTGCGGGTGCCGCTCTTCGCCACGTCGATGGCCGGATAGATGCGCTTCTCGGCCAGCTCGCGCGAGAGGAAGATCTCGCTGTTCCCGGTGCCCTTGAACTCCTCGAAGATCACCTGGTCCATGCGCGAGCCGGTGTCGACCAGCGCCGTGCCGAAGATGGTGAGCGAGCCGCCGTCCTCGATCTTGCGCGCGGCGCCGAAGATCTGCCGCGGCGCCTGCATGGCCGTCGAATCGAGGCCGCCCGACATGGTGCGGCCGCTGCCCTCGGCGCCGGCGTTGTAGGCGCGCGCGAGGCGGGTGATCGAGTCGAGCAACAGGACCACGTCCTTCCCCTCGAGCACCTGGCTCGCCACCACCTCCATGGCGTGCTCGGCGGTCTCGATGTGCTCCTCCACGCTCATGTCGCTGGACGCGGCGATCACCTCGGCGGGGGTGTTGCGGCGGAAGTCGGTGACCTCCTCGGGCCGCTCGTCCACCAGCAGCGCGTAGACGCCCACGTCCGGGTGGTTGTGTTTCACGGCTGCGGCGATGATCTGGAGGATGCGGGTCTTGCCGGCCTTGGGCGGCGAGACGATCAGGCAGCGCTGGCCGCGGCCGATCGGGGCGATGATGTCGATCGCACGGCCGGTGATGCGGTCGCCGTAGGGCGGATCCCCCTTGCCGGGCGGGATCTCGAGGATGAGGCGCTGGGTCGGATCGAGCGCCACGCCGATCTGCTGCATGTCGCGTAGCACCTCGAGCCCGCGTCGCCGATCACCGCCACCGTTCCCGCGCGGGCCGCTGCGTCCGCGACGTCGCTGGCGGGGAGGCCCCTGTGGCATCCGCGTCGAGCCTCCGCCGTCGGCGCCGGCGCTGACGTTGTTCGAGTAGGGGGCGGGCGGCAGGTTGCTCGGCGGGCGGTTGCCGCCGCGGCGGCGGCGGCGGCGGCCCGGGCGCGGTGGTCCGGGCTGGACGGAGGCGCCAGCGGGCGGGACACCGCCCGGCTGGGGGGGGCGCGGTCCTCGGGGGCGGCGACGGCGTTGTCTCATCAGGCGTCCTTGGCCGGCGTCCACACGGGCAGCCGGTGGTGGTGGGGATGCGCGCCGTCTTCGGCGCGCGGGTTCGAGGGTGAGCGTCCGAGCGGTGCCGGAGACGCGCGCGTCTCCGCGCCGTGCCCGTTCACCTGCCCTGATAGACCACGCCCAGCCTTCCTGCGAACGGCCGGCACCTTGCTGCTGCCGGCGGTCGCGGGATCGGTGGAAGCGCTTCCCACCTCGGTCACTCCGATGAAGCGTGGACCGCCCGCGGCGTTGCCGCTCCCGGACGCGCTCGCCGGAGTGCGCACGGTGAGGGTGAAGCGGGAGCGGGGAGCCACCCGCGAGGAGTGCGGCAGCCGGGTGTGCCTCTCGTCGACATCCGGCGCGTGCGTCCTCCTCGTTGGAGGGGTGCGTCGGGATTATCGGCGAGGGGGCGGCGAAAGTCCAGCCCGCATCCGGGCGGTCAGGCGCCCGGCGCCGCGCCCCCGCCGGCGCGCCACTCGACCTCGGGGACACCCGCGCGCCGGTTGCACCAGCGCGCCATCACGAACAGCAGGTCCGCAAGGCGATTGAGGTAGCGCACGAGCCGTGGTTCGACCGGCGCGCGATCGTGCAGCGCCACCACGCGCCGCTCGGCGCGGCGGCACACCGTGCGTGCCAGATGGAGTTGTGCCGCGAGTGCGCTCCCGGCCGGCAGCACGAAGTTCTTGAGCGGGGGCAGCTCGGCGTCCAGGCGGTCGATGACGCGCTCCAGCGCGGCGACATCCACATCGCCGATGCGATCCATCTTCGCCAGCGGCTCGGGCGTGGTGGCCGCCAGCTCGGCGCCGAGCGAGAACAGGCGCGACTGGATGGTGGCGAGGTCGGAGGTGAGCCAGCCGGTCGAGTCGAGCGAGCGGACCACGCCGAGAACCGCGTTCAGCTCGTCCACGCTCCCGTAGGCTTCGACGCGCGGATCCGACTTGAGCACGCGGCCGGCCCCGAGGAGCCCGGTGGTGCCGTCGTCGCCGGTGCGCGTGTAGATCTTCACGCGCGGGAGTGTAGGGGGGTGGGCGGAAGGAGCACAAGCCGCCGGGCAAGGCGAGTCGGGCCCGTACCGCCCCCGCCCCAGCGCACTCCCGCGCGCACTCCCGCGCGCCTTGCCTCCCCGCCGAGGCTGCGGCATAGTGGGTCCCCTTTCGCGCATCCGACCTCACCCGTGACCGAGAACGCATGTCCATTCGCGACACCCTGCCCGCGATCCTGAAGGGGAACGAGGCCGCCGACCTCGTGCCCGAGGACCGCGAGCGTCTCGAGACCCTCGCGCAGGATGCCCAGGGCGATGACCTGCTGGTCTTCGCCCGCGACGAGTGCGCGGCCCGCCTGCGCCAGGCTAGGGCGAGCGCGGGCGTGGAATACCTGCTGGCGGCCGTCTGCGCCCTGAACGGCGAGATCGAGCGGGCCCACCAGACGCTGCTCGCCCTGGGCGAGAAGCTGGCGACCGCGAAGCGATGGGAGCCGCTGGCCGCGGTGGCGGACCGCGCGCTGGAGCTGGAGGAGAGCCAGGCCGCGGCGCGCCTGCTGGTGCGCGCGCACGAGGGGCTCAAGCGCGACCCGGCGCGCATCCAGGCGCTGGAGCGCGCCTGGGAGATCGCCCCGGAGGACCTGGAGCTGGGCCTGCTCTTGATCGTGCGGCTCGGCGAAGCCGGCGAGGGCGAGCGCCGGCGCGGGCTGCTCACCGAACTGCTGCCGCGCTTCGCGGCGGAGCAGCGCTACGCCGGGCTCGAGGAAGCGGCGCTCGAGTTCGTCGAGCACGCCGAGCCGGACTGCCTGGTGCTGCTGGTGGAGACGCTTCCCCTGGTGGCCGAACAGGGAGCGCTGGCGGAATGCCGCCAGCTGCTGGAGATCGCGCTCCCGCCGGTGGCGGCCGCGGGGCAGGCCGGCGAGTGCGAGGCGGCGCTGCGCGCGGTGGTGGCGCATGCGGTCGCCGCGGGCGGCGCGGCCGCCGCGCAGCCCTTCCGGTCCGCGCTGGTCGAGTCGCTGCGGCAGGGCCCGGCGCGCGCGCTGCCCGATGCGGCGGCGGTGATCGCCCAGTCGGGACTCGAGGATCGCGGCGTGGCGCTTCCGGTGGCGCTGGAGCGCTACGACACGGTCGCGGCACTCCCGCCGGGCCGCGCGGTGCTGCACGGCTCGTTCGGGGCCGGGCGCGTGACCGCGAACGACGGCGAGACGGTGCGCTTGGACTTCGCGAAGTCGCCGGGGCACAAGATGCCGTACGCGGCCGCGCGCCGCAGCCTCACCCCGCTCGCCGAGGACGACCTGCGTCTGCTGCAGCTCACCGCGCCGGCGGAGCTGGCCCGCCTGCGGGCGGAGGAGCCGGGCGAGATCCTGGTGCGTGCGCTGCGCGGGCTCGGCGGGGCGGCCGATGCCCAGAAGCTCAAGCTCTTCCTGGTCGGCCACGCGCTGGTGCCGGGCGGCGAATGGACCGCGTTCTTCCGTCGCGCGCGGGCGGCGGCGGTGAAGGACCCGCGCATCGACCACGCGCGTGCCTTCGAGCAGCACTACCAGTTGGCGCGTGAGGACGCGGCCGGCGAGCCGGTCGCGGCCGAGGTGCCGCTCCCCGCCATCGAGCCGCGCAAGCCGGTGAAGAGCAACCTCGCGACGCTGCGCAAGTTCCTCTCGCAGCACCCGCAGGCCGAGGAGGCGCTGGCGCAGCGCTTCGGCCGGTTCGTGGAGCGCGCGCTGCTGGACGACGAGGGCGCACTCGGCGACCGCGCGCGCGCCGGGCTCTACTTCGCCCGCTGGTTCCCGCTGCGGCAGCCGGAATGGACGGCGGCGCTCAAGGACCTGTGGGAGCGCGGGCTCTCGATCTCGGACCTGAGCGGCGAGGAGGAGCAGGTGGCCCTGCTCGAGGTCTCGCACGCCGTCGGCGTCGAAGCCGACGCCATCCTCTCGGCGCTCGACTCGCGCTTCGCCGCGGTGCGCGAGGCGGCGACGCGGTTCCGGGACCAGCTGGACGAGGCGGGCCGCGCGGCGCTGCGTCGCACGCTGGTGGACCACGCGCCGCGCTACCCGGCGGCGGCGCTGCGGCTGCTCGAGGAGGAGCTGACCCGTCCGGCGCCGCCGGCCGACGGCTGGCGGCTGCTGTGGGCGGCATGCGCGCTGATCGAGGGCCGCCCCAAGCCCTCGCTCGCGGAGAAGGTGCTCGGGTGGTTCGAGCCGGGCGGGCCGTTCGACCGGCTGCTGCGCGCGACCCCGTGCCCGGAGCCGGAGGCTCTGCGCATCGGCGTGCTGCTCCGCCAGTGGCGTTCGAGCGACCGCTACCTGTTCCCGGCGCTCGAGATCGCGTCGCGGCTGGGGCTCGAGGAGGCGGTCGCCGAGGTGCGCGCCACGCGCCAGAAGAAGACCGAGCGCATGTTCGAGCAGGTCGGCAAGCAGGCCGATGTCGAGGTGCCGGTGATGACGCGGGCCACCTGGGAGCGGCTCAAGAGGGAGCTGGAGCGGCTGGAGCGCGAGCTCAGGACGACCATCCCCGCCACCATCCAGAAGGCCCGCGAGCTGGGCGACCTGCGCGAGAACGCCGAGTACCACTCGGCCAAGCTCAAGCAGGCGAACGTGAGCAAGCAGGTGGCCTCCCTGCAGCTGCGGCTCACGCGCGCGCGGTTCGTGGAAGAGGCCGAGCTGAAGGACGGCGTCGTGGGTCTCGGGACCGAGGTGGTGCTCGAGAGCGAGCAGGACATGACCACCTACTGGATCCTGGGCGAGGGGGAGCATCACCATGGCGACCAGGTCATCTCGTTCCAGACGCCGGTGGCCCGCTCGCTGATGGGCAAGGCGATCGGCGACGAGGTGGACCTCGACCTCGACGGCGCTCGCCGTCGCTATCGCGTGGTGTCGGTGGAGCGCAAGCTGCCGCCGCACGACGCGGGCGCGGAGACCACCGCGCCGGCGTAACGCCGCGCCCGCGATCCGCGCCGACGCTGCTCGCTGATCCGCGCTCACCTGCGTGCTGGACGCTCACGCCGCAACGATGTAACGCGACGCCAAACCCCGGCAGCGTGACGCGTCAAGGGATATTTCGCCGCCGCCGAAGCGTGCTCGAACTTTCTTGAAAACTTGTTTGGCGCGCGGCGCGCTTCGGGCTATGTTCCGCGCCTTGGACTTTCCGCTCGCCGCGGCGTGATCGAAGGGACGCTGGCGAGGACCCTGCGCCGATGGGACGCGCGAGATGAACGCGCGTCCTCGGCCCGGAGCCGGTGGGCGGCGATGACATTGAAGTTTGGCCGCAACCGTAGGACGACCTTTGCGTCGTCCGTTCCGTTGGGTCGGAAAGGGATTTCCCGCCGCCCACCTCTTCACGATCGTCCCGCGCCGGAGGGCGCGAGCCGCGCGCCCGCGCGGTGGGACTCGGAGTCACCCGCATGTCGCTGCAAGCCCGTACCCAGGGGCTGAGCCTGACGGTCGAGGACACCCTGCGCGGCGCGCTCTCGCTGGGGCTGCTCGAGGTCGAGGGCGTGGTCCTGGGCGCGTTGCCGGCCGCGTTCGAGCAGGAGCGCGACCAGCTGACCGCGCGCCTGACCGCGCGCTTCGCGGGCAAGCCGGCCGCCGACATCCCGGGGGTCGCCGAGGCCCGCGCGCTCTTCCACCAGCTCGACGTGGATCCCACCAAGACGCGCCCGAGCAGCGAGGCGCTGCTGCGCCGCGTCCTCCAGGGCAAGGGCCTGCCGCAGGTGAATGCGGCGGTGGACGTCTGCAACCTGTGCTCGCTCGAAGACCAGGTGCCGCTCGGGCTCTACGACCGCGACCTGGTCCGCGGCTCGGTGCGCGTGCGCGTCGGGCGCCAGGGCGAGGGATATCCGGGGATCCGCAAGCAACGCGTCAACCTCACCGGCCGCCTGCTGCTGGCGGACGACGACGGTCCCTTCGGCGCGCCCACCTCGGACTCGCTGCGCACCGCGGTCACCGGGAAGAGCCGCAATCTCCTGGTGGTGCTGTTCTGTCCGCTCGAACGGGCCGGCTCGGACCTCACGGTGGCCCTCGAACGCATCGCCGACCGTCTCACACGCTATTGCTCGGCGGGCGTCACGGCGGTGCGGGTCGTTCGGTAAGGAGGCGGTTGGGTCCCACGGGGGGCGCTTCCGCGGCGACGGACGTCTCGCTTCGCGCGCCAACGGCGGTTTGACACTCCCGCGCGCGTGCGCATAGTCTCCGGCTGCACTCCAACGGCATGGCCGCCGTTTGTGGATACAACCGTGCCCGGGTGAACCCCGGGCAACCGGTTCCCGAGCGTACAGGGCTCACCCCGCCGCCCGACCCCCGCGGGGCATGGAGTTGACGCGACCCGGGAGCGGACCGCGGTCTCGGTTCCTGCTCCGAGACCTCAGCCCACAGGGCATCGAAGGGGGAAACAGCTCATGTACCGACGCATCGCAGTGACCTTGGCGCTCGCGCTCGTGGTCCTCGCCGGCGTCGCGCCACCTGCCGGCGCGCAGCTGTCGGACAACCTCGGCGCGCTGACCGGCGAGAACACCAAGAAGTACCTGGGGCCGCTCCCCGACGCGCTCTCGGGAACCATGAACTCCGCCATCTTCACCAGCGGGAAGGTTCCCAGGGTCGGCGTCAACTTCAGCATCGGCGTGAAGGTGATGGGCGTAAAGTTCGATGACAAGGACCGCCTGTACTCGCCGACCGATCCTCCCGGCTTCACCAGCGTCGCCCCGATCGAGCAGGTGCCCACGGTGATCGGTGGGACCTCGGCGGTGGCGCAGTCGGGTCAGGGGGGTTTGACGTTCTCCTACCCGGGCGGCTTCGACATCACTCAGTTCTCCTTCGCGGCGCCTCAGCTCACGGTCGGCAGCGTGATGGGCACGCGCGCGGTGGTGCGCTGGTTTGCCCACGACTTCTCGGCTGACGACTTCATCGAGAAGATCAGCTTCTTCGGGATCGGCGCCCAGCACTCGATTTCCCAGTACTTCCCGGGCCTGCCGCTGGACCTGGCCGGGGGCGTCTTCTACCAGTCGTTCAAGATCAACGACGATCTGCTCGATACGAAGGCCTTCCACGTGGACGTCACGGGCAGCAAGAGCTTCGGGATTCTCCAGCCGTACGGCGCGATCGGGTATGACTCGTTCAAGATGGACGCGAGCTACGAGGACAGCAACAACCCCGGGAACAGCATCGCCGTCGATTTCGATCGCTCGTCCCACGTGCATCTCACCGCCGGGCTGCTCGCCAACCTCCCCGTGGTCAAGATCCACGGCGAGGCCAACCTCGCCGCGACCAACGGCGTGGCGGTCGGCCTGAGCTTCGGCAAGTAAGGAGGGTCTCGTCATGCGGCGCTTCAGATTCTGGCCTCAGATGGCCCTCGTCTTCGCTCTTGCGGTGATGAACGGGGGATGCCTGCTGATTCCCCAGCTAAAGGACCGTATCGTCGAGTTGGCCGCCACCGGCTCCACGGTCGTGGAGTTCCATGCGACAGGGCTGATCAACAGCTTCGATGAGATGAAGACCATCGACCTCAGAGACTCCGTCGATCTGGCGGGGATCCTCGATGACGCGGGGATCGACGTATCGAAGGTGACGAACATCGCGCTCTCCGGCGTGGCTTACCGGATCTCGGTGGCCGACCCCGAGCCGAGCCGGGAGATCGTGGGCGGCACGGTCACGGTCACGCGCGGCGGGGGCACCGAGCAGCCGCTGGTCACGGCGTTCAACGCCGCGGCCGGCGCCGTGACGGCCTTCACCACCACCACGCTCGATCCGGCCGGCGTCACCCAGCTCAACAACCTCCTGGACGAGTGGCTTGCCGAACTGCAGGGTGGCGCGCCCGCCAACACGGTGTTCAGCTACCACGTGAGCGGCGATTCCTCGCCTTCGGCGGTGAACACGGAATTCTACTGGCAGGTCAAGATCACCATCAGCATCACCGGCACGGTGGAAGTCAGCGTGCCGTCGTAGGCACGCGACCATCCGCCGGCGAGCGGAAGAAGCGACGAGGCCGCGGCGCATCTCGCGCCGCGGCCTCTTGTCAGATGTGCCCGCCCCCGCGTGGCGTCAGCCCATCCAGCGGTTGGTGATCGGCAGGCGGCGGTCCTTGCCGAACGCGCGCGGCGAGATCTTGAGCCCGGGCGGGCTCTGCCGGCGCTTGTACTCGGCCCGGTCCACCATGCGGGCCACGCGACGCACCAGCTCCTCGTCGTAGCCGAGCCCGGCGATCTCCTTCACCGAGCGGTCCTCCTCGACATAGAAGCGCAGGATCGGGTCGAGCACGTCGTAGGGCGGCAGCGTGTCCTGGTCGGTCTGATCGGGCTTGAGCTCCGCGCTGGGCGCACGGCTGAGGGTGCGCTCCGGGATCACCGGCGGGTCGCTGCGCCGGTTCCGGTGCTGGGCCAGCTGGTAGACCATGGTCTTGTAGACGTCCTTGAGCACCGCGAAGCCGCCCGCCATGTCGCCGTAGAGCGTGCTGTAGCCCACCGAGGTCTCGCTCTTGTTGCCGGTCGTCAGCACGAGCCAGCCGAACTTGTTCGAGAGCGCCATCAGGTAGTTGCCGCGGATGCGCGCCTGGAGGTTCTCCTCCGTGGTGTCGGCCGCCTGGCCGGCGAACGCCGGGGCGAGCGCGCGCTGGGCGGCGTCGAACGAGTCCTGGATGGGGATGGCGTAGAAGCGGAGGCCGAGCGCGCGGGCGAGGGCTTCCGCATCCTCCTTCGAGGCGCCGGACGTGTAGGGCGAGGGCATGGCGACGGCGATCACGTGCTGCGGCCCGATGGCGTCGGCGGCGACGCATGCGCACAGCGCGGAGTCCACGCCGCCCGAGAGACCCAGCACCGCGGCCTGGAACCCGTTCTTGTGCACGTAGTCGCGGGTGCCGAGCACCAGCGCGTCGTAGATCTCCGTCACCAGCTCGCGTTGCACGACCGCCGTGCGCAGCGCCAGCGCCGGCTTCGTCGCCACCGCCGTCGCCACGCCGCCGTTGCCGCCGCCGCGCCCGGGCCGGGCGTGCGCAGCGGCCATGGGCAGTTCGATGCGCGGCGTGCTCTCGCCGGAGTCGAGCGCCCGCTCCTTGCGCAGCCGCGGGTCGTGGAGACGGGCGTTGAACACCGCGTCCAGCTCAACATCGGCGACCACCAGGTCCTCGACGAACATCTCGCCCTCGGCGAGGACCTGGCCCTGCTCGTCGACGATCAGGCTGTTGCCGTCGTAGACGATCTCGTCCTGGGCGCCCACGAGATTCGCGTAGCACACCACCGCCAGGTTGTCGGCGGCGCGCGTGCACAGCATGCGACGGCGGCCCTGCGCCTTGCCGGCGTGGTACGGGGAGGCCGAGAGGTTGATGACCACCTCGGCGCCGCCGCGGATGACCTGCTCCTGGAGGGGGCCTCCTGCGACCCAGATGTCCTCGCAGATGCTGAGACCGATCACCGTCCCGTCGCGGACGAACACCGGGTTGCGCGTGCCGGGCATGAAGTAGCGGTTCTCGTCGAACACGCCGTAGTTGGGCAGGTAGCGCTTGCGGTAGCTGCCGACCCAGCGCCCGTCGTGGAGCACCGCCGCGGCGTTGTAGAGGTCCACGTCGCGGTCCACCGTGCCGACGATCACCGTCATCCCGGCCGTGTGCGGCAGCAGGTCGCGGGTGCGCGCGATCGCCGTCTCGATGAACGACGGCTTGAGCAGCAGATCCTCGGGCGGGTAGCCGGTGATGACCATCTCGGGGAAGGCCAGCACGTCCACGCCGAGCGCGCGGGCGCGCTCGAGGTACTGGAGGATCTTCTGGAAATTGCCGTCCAGGTCGCCGACGGTGGCGTTAATCTGGGCCAGGCCGATCCGGAGTTCGCGCATGCGGAGCCGATTGTGGAGCCTCGCCCCGGCCGGCGCAAGGTGGGCGGCGGCCTTGCGATCGCGGCGTTCGTGGAGCCGATGAAGGCCTGAGCGCGGCTAGGGGCGCCGCCGCGCGGTGCCTCGCGGTGAGGATGCATGGGACCGGGGTCCCTCCGCCACGGAGCGGGGACGGCCTCCTGCGCGGCGCCCCGCCGGCGCGCGCGCCCTTCCGGCGCCGCGAGATGCCCGCCGGCGGGTCTTCCGGACGCTCCTCGCGTGCTCCGGCGCCCAGTCGAAGCGGTCCACGTCGGACCACGCGACCACCCGGACGCCGCCGCGGGTCTGGGTGGCATCTCCGCCGAAAATCACGACGCGCCCGATGTCCGCCGCGGGGGCCGCCGCGCTCATCAGGCCCGCAAGGAAGTCGACCGGTCCGAAGAACTCGGAGGTCACCGTCTGGCTGGACTTGATCTCCACGGCGATCGGCCGCGGGCCCGTCTCGATCACGGCGTCCACCTCGACGCCCTTGTGGTCGCGGTAGAAGTACAGATCCGGGGGGAGGCCGCGATGCAAGCGCGCCTTGAGGATCTCCGCGACTGTCCACGACTCGAAGATCGCGCCGCGCAGCGGATGGAGTCGCAACTGCTCGGGGCTGCGGATGCCGAGGAGGTAGCACAGCAATCCCGAGTCGTAGAAGTGGAGCTTCGGCGTCTTGACCAGGCGCTTGCCGAGATTGCGGTGGAGGGGCGGGACCCGGAAGGCGATGAACCCGGTCTCCAGCACGGAGAGCCAGGCGCGGGCCGTGTGGTGCGTGATGCCGCAGTCGGCCGCCAGGCCCGACAGGTTGAGGAGCTGGCCCGCGCGCGCCGCGCACGCGCGCAGGAAGGCCTGGAACGCCAGGAGGTCGCCGACCCTGAGCACCTGCCGCACGTCCCGCTCCACATAGGTCGCCGTGTAGCTCGCCAGCCAATCTCCGGGACTCAGCCGCCGGTCGTGGATGCGCGGATAGCCACCCGCGAACATCACCGTGAACAGGTCGCGCGGCGCTGAAGGGAAGCGCTTCAGCTCATCGAGTCCCAGCGGCAGCAGGTGGAGCATGGCGCAGCGTCCGGCGAGCGACTGGGAGACGGCCTCGAGCAGGCCGAGGTGCTGGGATCCGGTCAGGACGAAGAGACCGTTCCGCCCGCGCTCGTCCACGATGCCTTGGATATAGGAGAGGAGCTGGGGCGCGCGCTGGACCTCGTCCAATACGGCGCCGCGGGGGAACTGGGCGAGGAAACCGCGCGGGTCTTCTGCGGCGAAGGCGCGCACGTCGGGCGCTTCGAGGGAGACATACGGCCTGGCCGGGAACGCCATTCGGCAGAGGGTGGTCTTTCCCGACTGGCGGGGCCCGGTGATGACGACCACGGGAAACTGCTTCGCGCGGCGGGTTGCGAGCGCATGGAGCGTCCGGCGGATCATGGCGGGAGGGTACCGGGCGCCGGGGCTGATTGGTAATCCGATTTCCAATCAGCGCCGGGTCGCAGGCCCGGGCGAGAGCCCACGGGAGCGCCGGCGCCGGAGGTACTGGAGGATCTCCTGGAAATTGCCGTCCAGGTCGCCGACGGTCGCGTTGATCTGGGCCAGGCCGATCCGGAGTTCGCGCATGCGGAGCCGATTGTGGAGCCTCGCCCCGGCCGGCGCAAGGTGGGCGGCGGCCTTGCGATCGCGGCGTTCGTGGAGCCGATGAAGGCCTGAGCGCGGCTAGGGGCGCCGCCGCGCGGTGCCTCGCGGTGAGGATGCATGGGACCGGGGTCCCTCCGCCACGGAGCGGGGACGGCCTCCTGCGCGGCGCCCCGCCGGCGCGCGCGCCCTTCCGGCGCCGCGAGATGCCCGCCGGCGGGTCTTCCGGACGCTCCTCGCGTGCTCCGGCGCCCAGTCGAAGCGGTCCACGTCGGACCACGCGACCACCCGGACGCCGCCGCGGGTCTGGGTGGCATCTCCGCCGAAAATCACGACGCGCCCGATGTCCGCCGCGGGGGCCGCCGCGCTCATCAGGCCCGCAAGGAAGTCGACCGGTCCGAAGAACTCGGAGGTCACCGTCTGGCTGGACTTGATCTCCACGGCGATCGGCCGCGGGCCCGTCTCGATCACGGCGTCCACCTCGACGCCCTTGTGGTCGCGGTAGAAGTACAGATCCGGGGGGAGGCCGCGATGCAAGCGCGCCTTGAGGATCTCCGCGACTGTCCACGACTCGAAGATCGCGCCGCGCAGCGGATGGAGTCGCAACTGCTCGGGGCTGCGGATGCCGAGGAGGTAGCACAGCAATCCCGAGTCGTAGAAGTGGAGCTTCGGCGTCTTGACCAGGCGCTTGCCGAGATTGCGGTGGAGGGGCGGGACCCGGAAGGCGATGAACCCGGTCTCCAGCACGGAGAGCCAGGCGCGGGCCGTGTGGTGCGTGATGCCGCAGTCGGCCGCCAGGCCCGACAGGTTGAGGAGCTGGCCCGCGCGCGCCGCGCACGCGCGCAGGAAGGCCTGGAACGCCAGGAGGTCGCCGACCCTGAGCACCTGCCGCACGTCCCGCTCCACATAGGTCGCCGTGTAGCTCGCCAGCCAATCTCCGGGACTCAGCCGCCGGTCGTGGATGCGCGGATAGCCACCCGCGAACATCACCGTGAACAGGTCGCGCGGCGCTGAAGGGAAGCGCTTCAGCTCATCGAGTCCCAGCGGCAGCAGGTGGAGCATGGCGCAGCGTCCGGCGAGCGACTGGGAGACGGCCTCGAGCAGGCCGAGGTGCTGGGATCCGGTCAGGACGAAGAGACCGTTCCGCCCGCGCTCGTCCACGATGCCTTGGATATAGGAGAGGAGCTGGGGCGCGCGCTGGACCTCGTCCAATACGGCGCCGCGGGGGAACTGGGCGAGGAAACCGCGCGGGTCTTCTGCGGCGAAGGCGCGCACGTCGGGCGCTTCGAGGGAGACATACGGCCTGGCCGGGAACGCCATTCGGCAGAGGGTGGTCTTTCCCGACTGGCGGGGCCCGGTGATGACGACCACGGGAAACTGCTTCGCGCGGCGGGTTGCGAGCGCATGGAGCGTCCGGCGGATCATGGCGGGAGGGTACCGGGCGCCGGGGCTGATTGGTAATCCGATTTCCAATCAGCGCCGGGTCGGAGGCCCGGGCGAGAGCCCACGGGAGCGCCGGCGCCGGTCGAGTCCGGCGTGGGCGGCGACGACCCGCAGTCTGTCGGGCGAGCGTGCGGTGAGTCTCGCATCAGCCGTCCGGTTGGAAGCGAAGCCAGATGCCGAGGCCCGCGCCGTTCCCGGCTGCCCGGCCGAGCACTCTGGCTGCCCCGGAGGCGGGATGCCGTGCACCCTGCCACCGTCCGCCTGGGACGCTCCGAAGGCCCCGCCGGAGGGCGCGCCCGCGGATACCGCGAAGAAGACGAGCTGAGCGGCGCCGCGGCAGCGGTGGCCGACGGTGCGCGGGAAAACGAAAACGCCCGGTCGATGACCGGGCGATCCCGTTTCGTGGCGG